>JBDNHX010000423.1:0-6879 GCA_041688565.1 Planctomycetaceae bacterium | reverse complement strand
TCTAGCAATTTCCTGGCATCGCTTTACGGTGTTCACGACGATCAGAATGCGCGAGGGCTTTTCTTCATGATTCGTTACTCGCGAGAGGTGTTCAAACTCTTCAGACACGGAATCTGGGCGACCTTCGTCCATTCCCAGCCAAGCTGTCAGTGCGATCCGTTTTGTTTCCCAGGTATTGCGGGAAGCCTGCAATAAAGATTGGTCTTCAATAGTTGTCAGCGTCTGGGGTGCCAGAGCGCTGGCGACGGCCCGCCGGAGATCCGAGGGCATTGTCGCGCTCATGACCATAAAACGTGTGCCCATACTGCTGAACTGTTTCAACAAAAGCATTAGCAGGCCAGCGGTGTGTGGGTCGTACGCGTGAAGCTCGTCGATCACGATTGCAGCGTTTGCTGCGGCAAGAGTTTTGATTGCCCAGCGGCCGGAATGCATCAGCGTCACCAGAAGTTGATCAACGGTGCCGACTGTGACAGGAGCAAACAAATGTGGATCGCGAAGTCCATACGCATCGGAACGACTATGGCTGTCACTGCCATCGTTTTCGGCTGAGGCATCTCCCATTCGAATCAAATCGGAAGTGGAATGCACCAAGCTGACTCGATGTCCGTGACACTCATCGAAGAACCCCGTCATTCTCCGGTGCAGACTATTCGCCGTGACCATCGTGGGCATTAGAAAGAACAGTTTCTTGACGGCTCCGGATTCAATTTGCCTCAGTCCCCAAAGCATGGCGGCTTCAGTTTTCCCGCTGCCGGTTGGAGCGACAGCAAGGACATGACCGTCGGTGTTTCCACATTGATCCTGGAAAGGCCGGAAGCCAGAGAATACTCCGCCTCGGGAGGCCACGCGATCGGTCACATACTGACGGATGTTTCTTTGAGGAACCTGGACGACGTCCTTCTTGGCGTCCAGAAAGTAGTGCGTGTCATTGTTTCCGCTGGCCATCCAGTCAGCAGTCATCAGCATGCCTTTCAACATTGTGAAGAGCGGCCGAAGCGTACCGATACCGGTTTGACTTCGAATGTGGGCCGTGTCATCGAACCGCTCATTCAGATAATCCCACGCGGCGGTTCTGTCTTTGAGTGTTGCGACTATTTTCTTCAGTGTCTCCTTGTCACGAATAGCGGGAGCTTTCCAGCCTTGCTCCTGAAACATTGCCGAACAAAAATTGACGGCGGCTGGCAGTGCATCACGCAGTTGGCACGACTCTGCCCAAACTATTTCGTTTGCATATTTCGCAGCATCTCTGAGGTAACCGTCTGCCAGGTACTTGTGATGGCCCGCGACAGCCATCGTTTCCAGAATTCCATGGCCCGGAAGCGAATTCTGATTTCCTGTGCCCAGCTGCATTGCGAGAGCACGAACCAGACACAATGGAATCACTTCGTGTCGGTAGTTCAGGGCCACCATCCGGCGATACTGCTCGTCGGTCGTGGCGCGGATCATTCGTTGGAAATTTTCGCTCAGCTTACCGACATCATGCAGGGCAACGCATAGCAGGCTGGATTGAAGAATAGCCAGCTTTGCGACACCCGTTTGTTCGGCGATTCGATCGATTAATGAGTCATGGATTACGATCAGGGATCTCCAGGCCAAATAGACCTGGATGACGTGATCGAAGTAGCTCTGTTCCTTCGTTCCCCTTTCGACGTCCGCTCGCTTTGCCAAAGCGGAAGTCAGAAGCGGATGATCGGATTTTAGAATTGATGTACCGGGATAATCCACGGCAGTTTCTCACAGCCAAAGGGACGTGAATGAAGGAATGAACTTTGTGTTTCCACTGCATAGCCAGTGATCCGATGTTCCTTTGGCACAGTCACTGCGTCAGCCACGAAGGTCACCAGTGCTCGGCCAGCCAAAAGCCGATTGCCTTTGTCATCAAACGAAAACGACGTTGGGATTCGTTCGACGACAGGAGCCCGGATCGTGTGTGCGAGTGGAACAGTCGCCAGATCGACAGCGGTCCGATACTCGGGAGTTAGCTCACCATACAGCAGAGCAGAATGAACAGTCTCAGATTCAACCGTTTCCTGATCGACAATTTGGGTGGCTGTGATACGCACCAGTGAATCACTTTGACCTGCGGTCAGCGGAAACGCAGGGCAATCAAATCCCTGTTGTATCCGTTGCAGTGTTTGCCGATCATCGGCAGCGAATAACAACACGAGTCGGACATCGACACAATGTTCTCGCAAGAGTATTGCACTGCCAACCTCGGCCTTCTCGCCTAGCTTCTGAATCTTCCACAAGTCCTTCATCAAGCCTGATGACCAGCCGCCGATACCAATTTGCACGGCATCTGCCTTAACGAAAGCAAATGCATCCGGAAGTTCCAGTCCCATCGCAGCGCCCAGCATACCCACGACGCTCGTATAGGGTGGCAATGGGTATGTGCGATGAAAGGTCATTGCCTCTGGCGGTCGCCAGCTCCCCACGGGCGCAATTGCTTCAACAATCAACTGCGGCATTGTTATGCTCCGTAAAAGATTTTGACCCAGTCATTCATTGTGCTGAACGCATTGCCTACAGTCAGTGTGCCATCGGGGACCGTCGTAAATGTCCCGGAACGGACGCCAAAGCAATGTTCCACAAGAATCGCCTTCGAATCGGCAACGACCTCAGCGATCGCAGTGGTGTCAATTCCGTCATCCTTTGGAATGACACTCTCAAGGAAGATCGGTGATTTGGCAGTTGTGACTGCCGCAGCCACAAACTTTGGACTCAGGTCCGCCAGGAAGCGTGACTGTCGCCCGCTGGACCACAAGTGCTGCAATGCTGTGAGGAGTGCCGACACACGGGCAAATTTGCTCGCCGCATCAATCGCCCACGCCTCCTTTGGCTTGTCTGAAGACACTCCTTCGCCGCGTCGATTCATGCCAACTGCGTCGAGTTCGATCAGAACGGAACCCCGATACAAACCTCCATGGATCTCTGTTTCGAAGATGTTTGGATTGCCACCGGATTCAACGCTCATATAGTTTGTGCCAAAGTCCAGGTCGCCCGCGTACGGATCGAGCCCGAGCAATGGGGAAACGCGCACCGGACTGGTTCGTTTGTGAGTTCCGCCTTTGGCTGCGTCCATGAAACCGAACAGGTCGTCGTCGATGTAGTCCGCCGGTTGGCAATTGGTGATCGCGGCACCTTTTTTTGCCTCGGCAACTTTGCCTTCTGACAACGTATGGCCCAGCACGCCCAATTGATCTCGGAGCGCGCGTCGCACGGCCTGTGCTGAAACGTAAGGATATTCACGACCGCCGCGAGTCAATTTCTTGATGCTGCTGACGTTGTCTGCTTCTTTGTCGCTGCCATTCAGCGATGCAAACGAGACTGGGGTCAGATAGGTGATGGACAGGCAGGTTGCGGATTTCATATCGGGCATAACAGGTACCTTTTTTAGCAAAGTAGATTGAAGCAGAATTTGAGATTACGTGGCTGCAGCGGAAGATGCCTTCTTTGACTTCTGGCGATACTCAAAGCGGCTTAACGCCGCGATGACACAAAACCCCTTGAACTGAGCAAACGTTTCGGGATTGAAGCGGTCTGCGTCGAGTGCATGGGCAGGGATTTCGACTTTGTATCGCATTTGAATTCGAATGATTTCTTCCTGAAAGTCCTCAAGCTTTCGAGCCCGTCGCAGCCGAAAGAAAACACCTTTGGATCTGCCAACAGACTCACCGCGTTCATTGCTTACGCCATCAGTAAAGCCAGCGACCGCATCCGCGATCTTTTCGCCCAGCCACTTGGCACTTTGGGCCATTTGTTCGAATTCAGTTTTTGTCATTCCGTGTACCTCACAGATTTCAGGTTCATAAAGAAGGGCAAAGTCACGAAGGATGGAAATCATCAATGGCTCGCCCGGTTTCCATTGACTGAACTTGTGGTAAGCATGCTGTTCCAATAACGACAACACTGACTGTTTGGTCAGAATGCGTTCGCAAACTTTGTTGCGCAGCAGTGTCTTGTTCTTCTTGGAAGAGAAGTCGATGAGTGTTGTCATCAAGTGTTTTGGGGAACATCGCTGACGTTGCGGGCCATTTTCTCGAGGTTCCACGCTTGTCATCAGGTCCAACAGCCGAGCGATGTACAACACGTCGGTAAACGTTTGAAAATCGCGGCCCATCCAAAGGTTGCCCATCTTTCTTGCGGCGACCACTGCGAAGTTGACGGGAGCCCCTCGGCAAAGTTTGTCGAAAACCTGCTGACAGGAAATGTGTTCAACGTCTGCTTCCTCCTCCTCGACTGGCCCAAGTGAGACGAGTTCGTCGTCGGTATCGTCGTCCAATACTGCTACAGGATCCTTTGGCCGATACCCCGAGAAATGTCGAAAGACAGCGTGAAGGAAAGCGAAGAGAATTTCCGAACGCTCTGCGAAGTAGCCGCCAAGTTGTAACTCAAAGTTCTTGAAGAAGTTGGCCTGAACCTGTCGCATACCAACCAGCTCTTCGGACACATCGACAATCCGCCGAAGGTCTGATGACTGTGGGAAGAACAAGTACATATCGTCGTTCTGCATGTAATAGAAAGTGATTGAGGGCGTAAACTTACCCACATAATCCATTTGCCAACCAACGCGAGGTTCGTCAGAGGTATTCGACGCGAACGATCGGCTACCACCGAACAATGGGAAGGCTGTCGCTTTTCCGACATCGAGGCCTCCTGCGTCGAGGCCGGTAAGAAAATCGCACGGCTGCTCCTTCAGTCCGACGCGAATCTTGATCTTCGGCTGCACCTTGTTTGGGCCGTCAATCAATAGGCCAGCCGGAGGTCCCGGTTTCAGGCCATACTCCGCGATCAACTGATCCAACTTACCTTGATGCGCGTCCATCCCTTCGGGAAGAACGCCAGGTTTCTCCTTCCCAGATTCATGATCTGTTCCCCACTTCTTCTGCGTTCCTGTTGGGCGCGATGCCTTGTCAAACAGCAAAAGTGCGGGACCAGCCGCTCGGCTCTTCGGAAAGACCTGAAACCGTTCTTCGTCAGTCACGAAATAGAAGTTGTATGCTTTACGGTCCGCTCTTTGTTTCTCGGAAGAAACGTTAAAATAGCAATCGGTCAGATCCTCATAAGCCAACTCCAGCAATTGTTGCAGTTGATCTTGTGAGCCGACCAATCTCAGATCCCCGTCCTCAGAGAACTCCACAGTCACTCCAGCGATTGCTGCCTGCAGTTGGTCTTTCAGCAGACTATCGACGAGATAGGATGTCTTGCCTGTGAGTACCCGAAACAGTCCTGCCGTTCCCGCATCGATCCACGGAATTCCCGTTCGCTGAAACTTGAGTTCGATATTTTTGCTCGCTGCACTCTTCGCTGCCTTTTTCATTTTCCTGCCTCCAATTGCTGCACGGTCCCAAATCCGCGTGACGTGCTCTTCCCAAGTCCCCACATCGGCGGTAGTTTGAAATTCACAGAGAATTCCCCCGTGAAACCCAACATGCGAACTCCCGGCTTGAGCGTCCGAAATCCGACTGGCACCAATTCGCAGTCCGCTTCCAGCCGTGCAGTGACCGACATTCCAATTCCCTTCGCAAAACTCAGGATATTGCCAATCACAATCCGCCGCAGCAGTTCAGACTTTTCAGATTGATGCATGCGTCGCCATTGCTCGTGATTTTCCTGATTCAATGGCAGGCATTCACTGACAAATCGATACCGGATGCTCTTTTCAACAGCTCCAACTTCAACACGAGACGGTGTCGTTGTTTGTCGATGCACATCGACGTCATTTTGCCCAAGCCGCAGCGTTTGAAAACGAGGCAACTCCTTCAGCAACATTGCTCCATTGCAAATCCCAATGGCGTTCAATCCTCCCGACGACGCCACATAACGAATCAACGGTTCGACATAATTCAGCTTTTGACCCAGATGATTGTGAAACTCCGGTCGTTGCATCACCTGAGCAATCGCCCCGCGCAGCCGCCGTGCGTCTTCGAGGTTGATGGCCTGAGAGACGTGGAAATTCACAATGCAGTGTTCAATCAGCGTGGTTGTGGCAACGTCGGAATTCATTGGAATTGTCCCTTCATATCGTTCAAGTTTTGTTCTCAAGAGACGAGGAAGTTGGAATGTCCTGCGCCAATATCTCACGAGCGGCTGCCGTAACAAGGCATTTCAACTCCTCGGGCTCCAGCACTCGGCAGTCCGCCCCCCAGTACAGCACCCAGCGGCGGATTTCGATGAGGCTGCTGACTTGCAGGTGCATGATCACGCTGCCATCCGGTTGTTCTTCCAGTGTCTGTGTGTGGTGCCAGACTTTTTCACGGATTCGGCCCGCCATTTCCACGCGGAACCGCAGTCGGACGTTCCAAGTCTGATTGCCTTCACCTCGAACGGCACGAAAGCTGTTGCCAAGGTAGGTGGTGATGTCGAAATTATCCGGTCGCTGAAATTTCTGGCCAGTCGGCTCCGTACGTCGGATACGCACGGTGGAGAACATCCGCACTTCGCGCCGAGTGTGACAGTAGGCAATCAAATACCAGTCATTGTCCACCAGCGACAAATGCAGAGGATCGACAATGTGATCGGTCTCAAGATTCTGGGAAGCCGACCAGTACAGAAGTCGCAGTTGTCGAGATTGCTGAATCGAGCGTGTCAGGCTATGAAATGTTTCCACATCCTGCGTGGTCAGGACGCACGGCGTTACGGAAAGTGTGTCGGCGGCTGCAGCAAGACTGACAGTGATTTCTTCCGGCAGCATGCGAGTGATTCGATCAAACGCTCGTGCCAAATCCGTTTCAAACGGTGTGCCGCGATATTGCCTGATCAGCCGTTCCGCGAGGAACACACTGACAAGTTCGCCTTCGGTGAGTTGAAACGCGGGCAGCGTCCATGAGAGATCGGTCAGGTGATAGCCGTTGCGTTTCCGGCAGAATTCCAGTGGTG
>JBDNHX010000422.1:0-6530 GCA_041688565.1 Planctomycetaceae bacterium | reverse complement strand
GGTCTCGATGACCGGAAAGACAGCGTCCGGATCTGACCAGTTGGGGACCAGATCGATCCGTTCCGAAGCAACGCCGCCGGCAATCAGAAGTCTCCGCATGTCCTCACTCAGAACCACCATGCGGTCACAACTACGATAGACTGAAAACAAAGCGGCCCGCAGACGCCGGATCGCCCAGTGATTAGGTACCTTTCCGAGGGCCACTGCGACATCTGGATAAATGTCCTGCAGATAACCGACCATGCGACATCCGGTCCGACGCTGCAGACGAGCGGCTTCGAACGGAAGCAGGAACGGGTCCGTCTCGAAGACAACAACATCCGGCCGTTCGATGACCCGCAGAGCGCGGCGGGTGGCATGGATAAACGACAGATAATTCAGGCCTTTCAGCAACATGCGGTGTTTCGAAAGCTGCCAATGGTTTGCCCGGTGGATGCGAACTCCGTTATGGCTTGTCGCAGTCTGCCAGTGTTTTTCCTGATCCCCTTCAATGCCGCGAATCGCGTTGGGTTGCCCGGCCAGAACTCGAACATCGAAGGACGATGACAGTTCTTCGCAGAGTTCCGTGAGCAACTGACCAGTGGCCTCCACATCCGGCCAGTACGATCGATTGAGGAATAAGACAGAAGCTTTCGGATCGGGAATGACTGGCAACAGCGTCTGGTCTAGCGGTGACACTTTGCTTGTCATGGCTGCTTCGTCCAATCGGGATGCTTGCCTGTTAAATCTTTGGTGCTCACGAGTCTGGTTGAAGGCCTTTTCAGTGCTCTGGTTCCTGGAGGGCAGCCACTTCAAACTTCCAAGCGGTTGCCGTGCGCAAGGACTATTTATTACGACGGTTCAGCTCGAAGCGCGGACTTCGTCCCTCTGGGTGACACCAACCCGCTGGCAGTGGGCAGATCAGGAGGAGCCCCCTCATCCGACCTGACGGCCACCTTCTCCCCCGAGGGGGAGAAGGACATGATCTTTTTGTCCCCTCGCCCCTGCGGGGGAGAGGGTGAGGGGGTTTTGTTTTCAGTTGGCAGTTTTCAGTTGGCGTTGCAGGCCAAGCCCCCTCATCCGGCCTAACGGCCACCTTCTCCCCCGAGGGGGAGAAGGACATGATCTTTTTATCTCTTCTCCCCCGACGGGGAGAAGGACATGATTTTTTTCTCCTCTACCCTTGCGGGGGAGAGAGCAGAGATCGAACATCAGCCCGGATTCTCTAACGCTTTTTGAAAACTCAGAAGACAACCTGGACTCATTCAACAACTCTATGTTGAATCACGTGCCGGCATCGATCCAGCATGTGGCTCAAGGGTCGGCGTTGAATTTCGACTCAACGCCAGTTATAGCAACATCGACAACATGTTCATCTGCATAGTAGTCGCGCCCGTCCTTGTTAGAATACTCGCCGCGACCAAACTTGTAGTTGTTGTAGTAATATCTGTAATCAGAGTAGCGGTAGTTTCCGTACCCATAGGCATCACGTTCATCAACGCCATTGATCACAACGCCAGTAATTGTCGCCCCGACATCACGCAGTTGCTCGAAGGTTCGACGCCCCAGTTCTCGTGTGTGGCGACTAAGACGCATGCAAACCAAAACGCCATCCACACGGGCAGCGATTGCACAAGGATCAGTGACCGCAAGGACTGGCGGCGAGTCAATAATAACGTATTCGTAGCGGTCTCGCAGAACCTGGAGAACCTGCTCAAACTCAGGCTTGATCAACAGTTCAGCCGGATCCTTGGGTCTCTTACCACACGGCAGAACAAAAAAGTCCGCAATAGCCGTATCATAAATGGCATCATTCAGCTCAATGTCTCCTCGGAGCACATCCGCAAATCCTGAAGAATTATCCACACCGGTCAGCTTATGAACTCGTGGACGGCGGAAGTCGGCTTCCACCAGGATGGTCTTTTTGCCTGATTTTGCAAGCGATATAGCGAGATTCAGTGCCATCGTTGACTTACCATCACCCGCCGCAGGGCTTGTCACCTGAATCACTCGATGGGCTCCGCCAAAAGTATTGAAGCAGATCGCTGTACGCACAGCACGAAATGCTTCTGCGGTTCGGGATCGCGGCAGATGCACCGAAACGGCCGTCCTGTCAATCAGCGTATCTTTCGGCACGGACTTCAGGCGAGCTTCCGTGATAAACGGAATGTGACCAACAATCGGAACACCAAACTCGCGGATAATATCTTCCGGCTTGCGGAAGCTGCGGTCTGCAACCTCCACCAAGTAACCTAAAACGAGGCCAGCGAAAGCGCCAATAAAGCCACCCATCCCAAGAAATTTTGCCATTACAGGATACACAAGTGACCCATGGCGGGCTGGGGCCAACACATGTGCCGCCACTCCGCCCATCCCAGCGTTCACCTGAACTTCGCTGATCTGCATGGTCATTCCCTGGAACAAACTCGACAGCCGTTGAATCTCGTTCTTGCGATTGCTGTCTTCAATCTCTTCCTGCATGAGTTCACGAGCCTTGAGATCCTCCTGATCGGCCATCAACTGCAAATCCGTCTGCCTTCGCTCCAGCATTGATAGTTCTTCTCGCAGGGACTGAAGATACACCGACAAAAAATCGGGAGGAGCCAGCGCAGGATTCTCAGCAGACGGTTTAGCACCAGAATCCATACCTGCCATCTCCAGAATATGCGCACGCGTCATCTCTATCTGCAGCCGGATTGTTTTTAACTTCGGATGATCAGCCCCCAGCTGCTGCTCCAGCAATGCGGCTTGCTGCATCAGGGGAAACAGTGATTCTGCTATACGACGGGGGGAGGCTAAATCGAAAGCCTCCTGATTCTGACCTGATGCACCTCCAGCAGTAATATCCTTACCAACCAGCAGCATAATCGCCTCTCGCGAACCCCCTCGACTAATCGCCTCCTCAAGATGCCTGAGTTGAGAGTTCAGCTCCGTCTTCTCCAGTTCAATACCAGAAACCTTAGACTCGGCAGCTTTCGCTCGCGCTCGAAATGGATTGTCACCATCGGTGTTCAACCGCGAACCTTCGCGAAACTTGGCATAATCCTGCTCCGCAACCTTCAGTCTATCCAGAAACTCCTCACGCGCCTTGGTGAGTAACTCCTTCAACTCTTCAGACGCATCCCTGTAGTTGCCACGCTGTGCCAGAACGTATTCCTCAGACACAGCCTGCACAATCTGACGCAGGTCGCCCGGATCGACTCCAGTAGCGGAAACTTCAATCACATTGGCAGACAGGCTTCCTGTAGACATCATGCCGCTTAGAGCACCAACCGCCTGATCCTCGGGCATCCCCCGCAACATGCCGAGTTCCCCGAGTCGATGCTTCTGGTAGGCCACACTCAGCACCTTCGGACTTTTAATTACAAAGCCAGAGTCATTGAGATCTTTTTCTGCAAGCAACGATTTCACTCGCGGGTCAGAGTTTCTGTGAATCACCTGAACCCAGGAACTTGAGCGATACTGTGGCACCTGTCGCTGAAACAACATGTAGCCGACGCCCACCCCCAGAAGCCCAAGAACAATCACAAACGATTTTCGGCGTTTCAGAAAACCGACGATGTCCAGACCGTCAGCCTGATCATCATTGTTCTGGGACTGAGCAAGCTGATTTTCGAAGGGCATACTTGGCACGAATAATCTCCTGAATTCAAGCCGTTTTCAAAACGGCGACTCCTCATTCAGCCGAAACTTGCATCAACATTCGCATTGTGAGACGGTTTAGTCCCTTTATCTACAACAGAACCCTTAATTCAGAAACTCTCAGCACATCCGCTGCCACTGGGAAAGCTTGGGAGATTTGGAGAATTCGGTTGCCGAAAATCAACATTCACGCAAGTTTAACGGAACAGCAAACTCCGGGCAAAATTCGGGGCAGACCCCCCCACCAAGGGTGCATTTTTATAAGTACCAATGCGTTGAATTTTTCGACCCCTGTGAGGCATACGGGCGTTGGTGTCTCACATTGATCCTTTTTAAGTCGTTGGAGGCAACTTAATCAGCCGATCCAGTGCACTTTGAATCTCTGGATCCAGAGATTCAAAACTCTGCACCCGCAACCACTCGTCGTAGGCTTCTCCATTGCGACCAGCCCGCTCCAGAACCTTCGCCCGGGATTTTCGAAGTGACACACTGCGAGGATGTTCTTCCAGGCACTGATCCAGATATTGAACCGCCTCATCCGCAGACTCTGTGGCTTCCAGATGCTGGACTCTGGCGAACACAATCTCATCCGTGGCCCGGGGAGAATCCGTGTCCCAGATTTGCGTTGCCCTTGAGAACAGAGATTGCTGAATCGCCGGCACAGATTTCAGCTCCACCGCGCATTTGACACAGGCCTCGTACGTTGAAGGCATAAACCAGTCGAGAGCCACATCCGCGCCCAACGAGTGCGTGGCATGTCTTATGATTTGAGGATAGAAAACATCTGAAGCGGCAATCGATTGAGCCCAGCAACTTCGGCAATCTTCCGTTCTTCCCGTCTGAAGCATAAAGTAACCCATCGCGAATAAGGCGGGCGATCCATGCGGTTCTGAGAACCTTGCATAGTTAACAGCGTCCAGAGCTTCCTTGTCTCGGCCCAGTAAAAGTTCACAGGCCACCAAAGGCAACGCGAGCGTCAAAACACAGGATGATTGCTCCATCAACCGCCTTGCTTCGATGTTCCAGGGATATTTCTGCAGCGCGGCCTGCACTTCGCTGCGAACCGCCACCTTAATTGGCAGCGAGGCTTTCTCATCCAGAATCCGATCGGCGAGCCGCACCGGTGTCAGGTCCCGAAATACATTCTCGTACTGATCGGCCGTGAGTGTTTTTTCAGCCGCCAGACCGCTGGTCAGCTCTCGACGAAACAACAGCTCCAGAAACAAGATTCGCGCACGCTGCCCCTGCAGATCATCAGGGCGTTTCTCAAGTGCGCTGGTCAGTTTCGCCAACATGATGTCACCGGAAACCTGGAGCACATCCAGGTCCGGCCGATTCAGCATTCGCTCAACCGGTGCGACAGCCGAGTAAACACGGGCGGCTGCAAGAGTGTCGGGAATCAGAGCCGATGTAGAAATCATCAGCGAGATCCAGACAACGACGACAACCACCCCTGGCAGTTCAATTCGCAATCCTGCGAAAGAAGTGCGGGCGCCCCGGGGATCTTCTGGGTGAAGCGAATACCTCTCCAGCAGAGCCACCAGAACAACACCAACTCCTGCTACCGAGGGCAACGAGATTCCATAATCAAAAAAAGCGGCTCCGGCCAGCGCTGCGCCAAGAAATACAACCGCGCTGCCTAGCCAGTCTGCCACACGAGCCTGCCGGGGGGCTCGCAATGTTTTGAGGGCAGAGGCTCTTCGCACAAACACGAGGGTAAGAAAAGCAAATCCAACCAGACACAAAACACCGGCAGCTCCCGATTCCACAAACAGTTCCACATACTGATTGTCAGCCCGCTGAAACCATTTTCCTGTGTAACGCTGTTGGTACGGCAAGGTCGCAAAGCGGTAGGCTCCCAGCCCGGAACCGAGAAGGGGGAAATCGAGGCCCGATTTCAGAGAATCGGACCAGTGCAGCAATCGGCCAGTCGTGTCAGACACCGGATCCTTCAGTGTCCGCAATTCGGACAGGACGATGGTATCCAGATCCATCAGAACCAGCAGCGAACAGCTGACAAGAACGAGCCCCAGCAGACTGCAGGCGGCTGCCAGAAACCGGCCACTGAACGAGCGACTGATCAAAAAGGCGATCAGTCCGAGGGCCGCCGCAATGATTCCTGCGCGGGACAAGGTCGCTGCAATTGCAGCTATGAGCAGAATTACCGCACTTAAGGCCAGAATTTGCAACGGGGTCACGTCAGCAACGCGATTGACAAAGGTGATCCACGAACGTCGAAATCTGTCCGATCTTGAGGCCCGAAGGCCGGAGATCTGTTTTTCTGGCTGATGGCTTCTCTGAAAGAGCGCACCCGTCAGAAAAAGAGCGGCAGACAGACAGGCGATTAGCCATCCAGCCGCGTTGTTGGGATTCACAAAGCACCCGAACGGAGTAGTTTCACTGATCTTCCAGTCATTCCCAACCACAATAGGGGCACCACTCAGATGCTGCGGGATGGCCATCATCGACATCGCACAGCCACTGAGAGTGATACCAGCGGTAACAGCCAGCAGATGATTCCGGTTGCGTGCGGCCTGGAACACAACAAGCACGACCAGCACAAGTGACACAACGCGACTCACCCAGCGGCGAGTTTCTGCCGACATCACGCTGCGTGCAGAAGTCCTTAACGGGACCACCGCCCGCATGGTCGCCGGAAGCTCATCAACAAGCTCTGCCTGGACCGCATGCTCCATCTGAAGAACCGGTTGCGAGTAAATGGGCAGGAGTTGAATCAGTCCAATGAATGATATTCCCAGAAGCGGCAGACATGTCAAAGGAACCTGCCTTACAGCCCCCCCACACAGCAGCATACCAGTGAGTACGCATCCAGCGGCTGCGACAGCACCCGCCTGCAACAACAGGTCCGCCTGTGGAATTGCACCGCCAAGAAACCAGGGAATGGCGGC
>JBDNHX010000421.1:0-2486 GCA_041688565.1 Planctomycetaceae bacterium | reverse complement strand
CGACTGGAGTGTCGCCGCACTACTACGACCTCTGCTGACTTCTGCTCGCCCGCACTGAGTTACCTCAGCCGGTCCGCATTTCGGGCAAGCCCTACTCACGGATACGCTTGCAGATCTCCCCAAATAAGAACGTGAACTTTCGCTGCACAAGCTCGTCATCTACCGTGGAGTCTGTCGGGAACGGTTTCGTTGTCTACGGGCAACTCACCTCAGGATCTCTCTTGGCCTCTATGACGTTTCTGTTCACTGTCTTCAATCTTTCCACCGCTCGCAGCTGTGGCGAGAAATGTGTCCGACGGCGATGATTCAGGCCGGCTCTTACGCATCACATTTCGCAGGCTTCCTTCCCACGGTCGATCGCTCTTCCGCAGTTGCCCTCGCCTTGTACTTCAATTAAGTGGACACATTTGGCATACTGCCTCCTTCTCAATTCCCGTTTTCGTACAGGGGACTGGCTGACCTGCGGTCAGCTTCACCCCACAAGTTCACGCCCATGTTGGGCGTACCGGTGAACCGGAGTTGCCGATCACGGCGGAATGAAATGGTCAGTCAATCGCGGCAACACCGGTTACCGCAGCCGTTCGGCGGCAAAATCAGAATAGGAGCTAGCGAATGAATTGCGTAGTGCTACTTGGGTTCTCCACGACCGGCAAGTCCAGGGTCCTGCGCGACCATCGAGAGCGGCACGCTCAGGTTGTGGATACCGTCGACTCCGACGAAACGGTTTCGCGACCGGACGGCGGGCATATTTACAATGTTTATCTCCGCTTTCGCGACGGCTGCAACACTAAGACTTCGATCAAGGCAATTGAGGACAGGGAACGAGATTTCCTACGAACGGCCGGACCGTCCGCCAAGCCGCTTCTCATGGCAAGTGGCCCGTTTCTACCCCTACGCGAGCCAGAGTGGTCGGCGTTCATCAATCGTATACGTCCCGTTTTCTTCTACCTCCAGAAGAACCCGGAGGAAGTACTCGACGGATTGCTGCAACGACGGAAACAGCAACTCGAAGATTCCGATTTGGCCTCGAAGCCGGGCTTCGGCTGTTGGGATCAAGATGTCACAACCGAATACCGAGATGGCGGATGGGTTGAAATCAGCCGCGATGCGGCGTTGCAGAACGTCCGCCGCAACATGGCACCGATGGTCAACATCTATGAGCAGTTGGCGTCGCAAACTTTTACGTGGCAGGATCGCCAAACCGAACAAGAGCGGGAGCGACTCAATACGGCAATCCGGCATGAACTGGGAATGTGAGGTGGTCGCCGAACTAATAAGGCTTTGACTTCGCGAGTGCGGACGAATATCGGGGCGCAAGATTGACGGTCGTGCGGAGTGGGCGTGTTGCGGTACGAGCCAGCCGAGCCGAAGCTCAAGGCATTTGTTCAAGAAGCCCGGTGGTTGAGCGACGCCGGGTGGCGTATGGGAAAAGCAATCCGCAGGACAGTGCGATTAGGCGATTTCTGTAGGTCTTTTCTGCCGGAAAGGATTTTCCGATTTGCCGCAAGGCGAACCGAAAGCGGGATGTCGCATGGCACAACAAAAAGCGGTGCCGTGATCTCCGGCGACATGATTTTGGGGTTGAAACTTGTCTGGTCGCAGGTCGCAGCGGGGCTGCGAAGTCCTTTCCGGCAGAAAGGACCTACATCAGCGCGCACCGCGATCCGACACGGCGTGATGCGTGTTTTGAAAACGGTCGTTGATGGAGCGAGGTTGTACCGGTGGGCTGACGCCGCACCGCTCGCCGGATGTCTGTGCGTATTCATTATCCGCTGTCCAGAAATTTGGTCGCGTGATCGGGCAGCACGCGGCAGATGATGCGGCCTTCTGCGTTTGTCATCCCAAGCATCCGAAGTTCACTGCCGCAGTGTGGACACTTCGGTCGTTGTGACTGGCGTGATTCCGGTTGTGGAGCGACGCCACTTCCCAGCCAATACGTCCAGCCCAGAAACAGCCACACCAACCACTTGATGCGATCAAGCGTCGTCCGCGAATTCGATGCCATCCAGCCGTAATGACGCACTTTGCGAAAGCCCTTCGGCAGCGCGTGCTGAAGAAATCCACGCACGAATTGACAGCCTTCGACAGTCCGTGTCTTTGTCGTCTTCGACTTCGACGGCGTGTACTTAAACGTCACCGAAGTCTCTGTGCATTCGAGAATGCGATTGTCACTGATCGAAATGCGGCTTCGGCTTCCGTCAACTGGATGCAGGCTTTCCAGAGTTCTTCGTCTGACCAGCCTGAGACGTTCGTGCGAAGCAGGTAGCAGCCGGCGCTCAGCGTGGCCCAGTTGCGAGAGCCATCGACCTGATTTGCCAGCACACCCAGCAGATCGGACAACGCCATTTTCGGATACCATTGTTCGGCGATGTAAAGTTCGCTGGAAGGGTTGAGCAGTCTCGCAATGATGAGGATGAGCGAACTGACGTCCCACGGAACCTGTTCACGTCCTGCCGGGATTGCCTTCTGCAAAAACGTGTCGAGCT
>JBDNHX010000420.1:0-28282 GCA_041688565.1 Planctomycetaceae bacterium | reverse complement strand
GGCCGAGGTCACGATCTGTCTCAGCAGGTCCTTCGTATTCCACTTCGATTCGATCAGATCGCGTGACAGCCAGTCCAGCAGTTCGGGATGAGTCGGCAGGTCTCCCTGCGAACCAAATTCCTCACTGGTCGCGACAATGCCGCGCCCGAAAAGATTTTCCCAGTAGCGATTCACGACGACTCTTGCGGTCAAAGGATTTTCATCGCTCACCAGCCACTTCGCAAACGTCAGCCGATTCACCGGCTGCTCCGCTGGAATGGGCGGAAACACGGCAGGAACGCCTTCATACACTTCGTGACCCTTGTCCAGGTAATTGCCGCGGAACTGAAACAGCGTCTTGCGGCGCGTATCGGCCGTCAGCTCACGCAAAATCGGAACCGACGTGTCCGGCTTCATTCCCTCCTGTTCCTGGCGCAGCGTGTTCCGTTCGACGCGAGCCGCGGCAAGTTCCAGGGCAACAGATTCACGGTAGTAAGACGCAAGCTCCGCCTGTTCGGCTCCGCTGCGTGTGTCGGCGGCCTTGTCAATGAGTGCCGCAATGTTTCCCGGAAGGCTTGCACGTTCAAGCACGGAAGCATCCGTCGTCGTACTGAGTCGGAACTGGCCGAGAATATGATTTGGATACGGGGAGTTCTGCTCGACAATCAGCCGCAGCGCTGAATCTTCGCTTACGTTAATTGGTGTCGCTGGCACGATCGTCAAAGCATGGCTTTGTGCAATCGCACTGCCCACGGCCCAGCCGTTTTCAGGCTCGGTCTTCCCATCAAAAATTTCCTCCGGAGGAAATCCCGCCTGGTGATAATCGGCTCCTGCAGCTGCCAGCGCGATATCGCGGATGTTGCTTGGTGAGTACTCCGCGGACAGCTTCGGCGGATCGGCAACATTCTGAGTCCAGACGACATTTCGATCGGCATCAAGTAATGTGATTCGAAAATTGGCCAGACGCTCCGGAAGGCCCTCACCGGCGCGATTCCAGACAACAATTCTATCAACGTCGGCAACTTTTGTGAGATCAACCTCCCACCACGGATTGTCAGAAACCGCCGTGTGAGTCACCGACTTGTTTTCAAATTTTCCGTCCGTGTTCCCATCATTCGCGTATTCCGGCGGACCCGCGAAGTCGGTAGAACTTTGAGTCGCCTTGCCAGCCTGAGCGATATTTTCGCCCGCGGAGAAGACTTGCACTTCCGCCAGCGAAAGCATCTTCTTTTCACCGGGCAAATCAATTCGAACGAAGCGTGCCTGCGGGGCTGTACCAGACTTTGGAATCAGCTGAGCTTTCAATTCGGTGATTACAAAATTCCCGCCGCCATGACCACTGCCCTGACCAGGCAGTTCCTGCGACGGCAGTGTCTCAAGTCGAATCGCTGTGATGGAGTGATCTGCGGCCGCAGCCAACAGAGGCATCTCGATCGTGTAAACATCTTTTTCGCTGGCTGTGGACACCTTGATCGTGCCATCGTCCAGTACAATGGCTTCACCTGCGCCAGCGCGCAGGACTTTAGACGGCTTTTGAATCTTCCACGTTGGCTTGACCAGCAGTCGCTCGTCCCACGCCTTTTGAGATGCGGAAATGGCATCCGTCGGAGTCGCCATGATCTTGTCCAGTTCGGCCAGACGCGAATGCACGAACAAACGCCGTTCTTTTTGTGTTTCGCTGTAGAGCTGCAGCCGCGGCGAATCGTCGCCTCGGTCGGCATCTTCTGTGTTGTTCAGGATCGCAAAGACCTGGAAGTATTCGTCCTGAGTGAGTGGATCGTATTTGTGACTATGACACTGAGCACACGCAATGGTGGTGCCCATCCAGACTGCCATTGTGGTGTTGACTCGATCAACAACGGCCACGTTTCGAAACTCTTCATCCTGAGTGCCGCCTTCGTTATTCGTCATTGTGTTGCGATGAAACGCGGTCGCGATCAACTGGTCTTCGGAAGGATTTGGAAGCAAGTCGCCAGCCATCTGTTCGATCGTAAACTGATCGAAAGGCATGTTGCTGTTGATGGCTCGAATGGTCCAGTCGCGCCATGGCCAGATTGTCCGGGCCGGATCGTCAGCATAGCCGGACGAATCTGCGTAGCGAGCCAGATCGAGCCACTTGCGAGCCCAGTGTTCGCCAAACTCAGGACGCTGCAGCAGGTGATCGACCAGTTCAGCGTAGGCTCCGTCGTCGATGGATGATGAACCAGCCGCGGTGATTTTTGTGCTCCATTCCTGAACTTCCTCGACGGTCGGGGGCAGGCCGATCAGATCAAGAAAGACGCGTCTGACCAAAGCCAGACTGTCGGCCTGTTCGGAAGGATGCAGCTTCAGTTCGAGCATCTTCTGGAGTGCAAAATTATCAATCGCATTCTTCGGCCATGCGGCATAGTCGCCGGTGATCGCAGGCACATCGGCACGTTGCGGAGCCACATAAGACCAGTGGCGAGCGAACGTCGCGCCCTGTTCAATCCACCGTTTCAATGTTCCAATTTCGGCGGGGCTGAGCGGCTTTCCAAAGTGGGCAGGCGGCATGCGGACCGATTCGTCATCGCTGGTGATGCGAGCGATTAGTTCACTGGACTCCGGCTTTCCAGCGACAATCGCTGACTGACCTGATTCCAGAACCCCGGTGGCGATAGCTTCCACGTCCAGACGAAGACCGCCTTCCTGTTTCGCTTCATCCGGCCCATGACATGCCAGGCAACGATTGGAAAGGATCGGCCGAACCTCTTTGTTGAAGTCGACCGTTTGAGCCGAAAGGGAATGGATGGCCGTAAGAATATGAGCCGCAATGACAACGGCTGGCAACGAGGTTCGCATACAACACCATTCAGCGAAGAAGTTCGAGACAATGGATCGCTCGAGGCGGGAAGTGCCAGTATAGCCGTTCCCACCTGCGGCTTCACGCACGAACTGCCCCAGAACGCCCCGCCCACCGCGAAAAAATCGTCCACCAAGCCGCACGCAGAGCCTTTCCGACACACCATCGCTATTCGGGCGATTTTTGGGCAGCGATTTGATCGGCGAGATTCTGCATGTGGGTTCGATACTGGTGATCAAAATCGTTGCAGTTGACGCCGGCGATTTTTGGCAGTGAGGGGTCATCCAGCACGGCCTTCAGATCGGGTCGGTAAATCGCCGCGAGAAGTGCAATCAGGTCATCTCTGTAAAGGCCGTCTTCGTATTCCATCATGAAGTGAGTGAATCCGGCGGCCTGAGTATAAAGCGGGCTCACCTGAGGATGCTGCTGGAATTCGTCCTTGCCAAGTTCAAAAAAAAGCCGAGTCGGCAAGTAGAAGTAGAACGCGGGATCCAGCATCCGTTGGCGAGCCGTATCGAAACGCACGTAGTCAGGCTGGCCAATGGAAACCTTTCCGTCAACCACTTTGAAAGATTCGCAATAGCAGGCCAGGCCCTCGATCACCCAGAAGTTGGAATGCTCGCAAAGGACCCAGGGCGACGAACTTCGCTGGCCTTCTTTGCGAGCCTTTTCCTTGGCCGCCAAAGTGCGGGCAGCCATTGTATGCACATCGAGAATCTGGTGCGTTGCTTCGTGAAACAGCGTCGAAAAATCGTTGGGATCGCGGCTCGCAAAAAAGTACGAAGTCCGTTCGGGTTCCCAGTAGAGACCGTTGGTTTCCAGATTGGGCGGCACCTTTCCTTCAAGACGCTTCTGATATTCCTCCCGCGATGCGAAATAATGAACCTCCATTGGCTTTTGTCGCTGCGGTGAACGCTGGCCGGCTTTTTCAAATCGATCCTGCAGAGCCTGAGGAGTCTCAAAGAAAGCCGCGAAGTTCTGCTGGAGCCAGCCGTAGAAAAGCTCCAGCTGTTGCGACAGCTCGACACCCGCCGTCAGACTGACATTCGTGCGGATCAAAAAATGTTCGCTCGGAATTTCCCACGCATTCCGAAAGTCACGCCGCAACTCCGTCTCCTTCGCCTCACTGATCCAGGTGCCCTTCCACGGCCGCTGTCCCTGCTCATACTTTGACACGCTGGTCACCGGAATCCATCCGAAGGACGGATGAAACGTCTGCGCCTTCAGACCGCTGCGCATCTGACTTTCGAAGAACGAGACCCATTCGCCCGCATATCCCGCTTCGTCTTTGCGAGCCGAATCAATAAACACCTGCTGCCCAAGGACGGAACGCGCATACTTATGATCGGGATCCAGCTGAACTGCATCACCGACTAAAGAAAATGCCAACGATGGAAATTTGGCGCGCAAGGCCGATCGAGCCAAAGTGTAAAGTTCGGAGGCTCGTTGCTGGCGATGATGAAGAATCTGCAGCCGCCATTGCTGCTCCTCCAGCGATAATGTCGTGTCGACAGGCGGAATCACCAGGCGAGACGGTTTGGCGTCCGGCGTTGGAGTCAGCAATTGCTGGCGGATTTCTTCGACCTGTGCAATCGCGTCGGGCAGCGAATGTTCCGTACACCACGCAACGACGGTTTCCAGATCTCGCTGAATTCCGTCGTAAACAAGCTGCCGTTTTTCCAGAAGCTGTCGATGCCGGCGATCGCGCGTCGCTGTTTCGTCGGCCGTTGAGGAAGCTGTCCAAACAAAACTGCACATAAGCACAGTAGCCGCGGCGATGCAGGCCGCGGACGGCAGCGAAGTACGAGAAACCATCATTCCGAGACCCTTCAAAATTCCGGCGGGCGACATCCGTGCCATCAGTTCACCGCCAGCGTGCGCAGAATACCAGCGTTATCGGATCGCGAAAATGTGAATTTGGTCGCGTTTTTACTGCCGTCGATGGCTGGTCCGCCATTTGGGCAGACAACTGCAGTCCGAGCGTTTGACTTCTTTTTCGTGGCGATTAACGTGTCACTCTTCCAAACGTGCTGTTTTCTGATTGCGAGTCGTCTCCAGCGGTAAGCAGCGATCGACCTTCCTCTTTTTTTGTTTTACCATTCGGGAGATTTTCATGGGACGTCCTGTCACTTTATTTACCGGGCAGTGGGCTGATCTGCCTCTGGAAACGCTGTGCAAAAAGGCGCGTGACTTCGGATACGATGGCCTTGAGCTGGCCTGCTGGGGTGACCACTTTGAAGTCGACAAGGCTCTGTCCGATGATGCCTATTGCACGCGTAAACGCGAGCTGCTGGAAAAACATGACCTGAAGTTGTTCGCAATCTCCAATCATCTGGTTGGCCAGGCGGTGCTGGATAATATTGACGCGCGCCACAAATCCATTCTGCCGGAATATGTCTGGGGCGACGGCGATCCTGCGGCAGTCAACGCGCGGGCGATTGAAGAGATGAAGAACACAGCCCGCGCGGCTCAGAAGCTGGGCGTGAGCATTGTCAACGGCTTCACTGGTTCCAGCGTCTGGCATCTGATTTATGACTTCCCGCCGACTCCGAAATCTATGTTCGACAAAGGATTTCAGCTGCTGGCGGAACGATGGAATCCGATTCTCGACGTGTTCCAGGACTGCGGAGTGAAGTTCGCTCTGGAAGTTCATCCGACCGAAATCGCCTTCGATATTTATTCGGCCGAACGCACGTTGCAGGCACTGAACCATCGTGAAGAGTTCGGCTTCAACTTCGACCCAAGCCATTTGATTTGGCAGGGTATTGATCCGGTTGAGTTCATTCGCTACTTCCCTGACCGCATCTATCATGTGCACATGAAGGACGCATCGGTAACTCTTAATGGCCGCTCCGGAATTCTGAGCAGCCATCTGTCGTTCGGTGATCCACGACGCGGCTGGGACTTCCGCAGTGTGGGGCGTGGTGCCGTTCGCTTCGAAGAAATCATTCGAGCTCTGAATGCTGCCAAATACACCGGCCCGTTGTCCGTTGAGTGGGAAGACAGCGGAATGGATCGCGAGCACGGTGCCGCTGAAGCCGCACAGTTCTGTAAGAATGTCGACTTCCAGCCATCGACTCGAGCGTTCGACGCCGCATTCGGTGACTGAAAGTTTGACATCGCTGATTTGACAGCTCTCGTTCGACAGCAAAAAGGCGAACGGAAAAACACTTGCCCCCGAGACGAGGGTTGTTGATTTAGTCGTTTACCGGCAAGCCGCAGGCGACGGATGCGAACTTTCCGTACGCCTGCGGCTTGCCGTTAAACGAGAACGCGGAATCCGTGACTAAATCAAAACCCCGGTTGTGTGCGGGGATTATATCGCCTTTGCCCTAATCGCTGGCAAAGTCGTGAGCTTTACGAACGGTCTTGTTTGCTTTGCATCAAAGATCCGGCCGCCATCCCACGGTTCGTGACAAGCTGGCAGATGGCTCTATCCTCTGTCGCAAGTCGCCTCTGGCCCCGGATTGTTTCCGCAGAGAGTCCATCCGTGCCATTTTGCGACCCCATGTACTTCCCACACGAAGCGAAAAAGTTCAACGCACTATTTCAGCGTTCGACTGATCGGCAATCGCATAATTCGCAATTCGTTCGCCAGTTACAGGAAGGAACTGAAGCTAGCTTCCGGCATTCAAGCTCAATTCACATTCCCTGTATTCAGCGTTTACTCTACAAACCTATGCGATTAACTCTGAGCACTGTCGAAAGGAGTTGTACATGTTCGCTGGAGCATTTTCCATGGGCTGAAGCCCATGGCTATCTTCCACGGCTTCTCCGAAGCCACACCCACGACTCGCTCCTGTCACGTCTCTGCTGCCATCAAACTGGCATGCAGTAGACGAACTCCAGGGCAAGGGGGAACACTGGCAAAACTTCTGGCCGGTTGTTGAGCGGTGCCCGCATAACTCGCTGGTTTGGTTCCTGATCGACAACCGGGTTAATGGCTGTCGGAATGCGAAACAATTTTGAACCTTTTTCTGGGACACGGCTCTGGTTCAGAGGTTAAAATTTCCGAGGCGCAAAAATAGGACAGACAGGCAGAGCACCGGCGGGGCGGGTGGATGATGAGCAACAACGAGGAAGCAACAGCATCAGTTTTGTGTGAACTGCAAGTCTCGGCACGTTATTGATCGACCTATGTCAACGAGCCTGGTGATGAGCACATTGTGGCTCGTGATTTTCAGCTGATCACGCAGGACAGACTGGTTTCTTCGTGCCGCCGACGATGTGATATCGAATCTTGTCTTTGGTGCACTGATTGACCTGTTGTAATTGATCAATCACAGCCTTGCTTCCATCGACAGCCCGACCATGGAGACGAGAAATGCAACAGCCGTGTAAATCTCCATGCTGAACTCGGACAGCGGCAATATACCTTCGGTGGGTCCGACTTCGCAATTCGGCCCACGCCATACTTCATAAACCACAAGCGTCGCTTTGCCGTTTCGAATTCTACACCGGGCGGTCGACACCTGACTTGCATTGTGTCACAGCAGAGCAGGAACTACGAATTCGTGCTGATCGGCTCGATCAATCTCGAACTGATTGGGTATTCGTCCGCATTGGATTCTTTTTCTGCAGTTCCTGAATGCGTTTTTTTTAACTGCTGATTCTCAGCACACAGTGCAAGTCACAGTGATTTCCGCATACCTGTGGAATCCCAAGGCGTTTACGGCATTACGAACTGATGGCCTTCTGGCTTTACCGTCAGCACCGGGCATGGTGACTTCCTGACGATGCGTTCGGCCACACTGCCCATCAGCACGTGCATCAGTCCGGATCGGCCATGAGTTCCGATGACGATCAAATCAATGTCCTTCTCGCGGGCGTATTCAATGATTTCCATGAACGCGGCCCCGATGCGAACTTCCCGCACGATCGGCTTACCGTCACTCCATTCATCCTCCGGTAGTTTTTCCAATGCCTTCATTGCCTCCTGCTGAAGCTGTTCGGTCTGCGCCTGCATGGACTCCACGGAAAAGGCGGCTGCTTCCGGGACCAGCATCGCCGGATCAGGGACCACGTGCAGCAAATGCACTTCAGCGTCAAACCGGGCAGCGATGGCAAGTCCATACTGAAGGGCAGGAGCGCTGAAGTTGCTGAAGTCTGTGGGAACAAGGATGCGGTTGAGCTGAATCATGTGAAACGTCCTGGGGAAAAACGGAGGGAACAAAACTTACTGAGGAGGCATCTGGATGGTCATCATGGCTACGCCAACAACTGCTGCCCCGTTAAGCAGCAGCACGATGAGCAATCCAACCCCATACACGGTTCGAATGCCATCGTCCGGAAGCTCTTGACGGTGCAGCAGCTTTTTTGTGATCACACTACAGACCCAGGTCCAGTGCAGCATCACATGCACCACGATCCCGAATCCAAGGAAACTGAACAGCCCGAACTGCAGGCCACACCACTGGCTGTAATTCATGGACCATAGCAACCAGCCTTTGGCAGCAACACCTGGCGGAAAGACGAACTGAACGATCACTGAAACCAGTGCCAGTGCCACAAACGCGACCATCAGAGCTGCATCAAGCCAGAAATTGATCAACGTCCGGGAAACGTGGGTCCCATCGGCCACTTCGACCTCGCTCTTTGGAACCGGTTTCACTGGAGTAAGTTTGCTCAGATCAGGAATCACGTGTGTTGCCGTTGGAATATTCATTTGTGACATCAGACTTTCCGATGTCGCAGGGGCAGATGTTTGATTGACGGTACCCAGCATTGGAAGAAATCCGCAACTCAACGACGCAGCACGACATGGTATGCAACAATGACCAACAGTCGCAAACGTAGTGCCGTACGACGTTTCACAAAGCATAGTGCCACGTGCGGAAATCTCCTGTGCATAGACGCCCGCGAAGAATGTTTCCACCCGCCACCGCCGCACACTTGCGGGCGGTACAGCACATGCACGACACTGCCGCAGGAAACTGACAAAGGAGAATGTAATATGCAGAATGTGCTTGCCGTAGTATTGGCCGGAGGGAAAGGATCCCGACTGGACCCGTTGACTCGCGATCGCAGTAAACCGGCGGTGCCGTTTGGCGGCTGCTTTCGAATTATCGATTTTACGCTTTCGAATTGCCTGAACAGTGGTCTCCGGAAAATTCTGGTGGTGACTCAGTACAAGGCGGCAAGCCTGGAGCGGCATATCGAACTGGGATGGCACTTCCTGCCCGCCGAGTTGGGCGAATTTGTCAGCGTGCGGCCTCCAGAACAGCGAGTCGACGACAACTGGTATCTGGGAACGGCCGATGCGATTTACCAGAACATTTACACGATCGAAAAAGTGCGGCCAAAGTACATCGTTGTGCTGAGCGGTGATCATATTTATCGAATGGATTACTCAAAATTTGTCGCCGATCACATCGCGTCAAAAGCCGACGCCAGTATTGCCTGCCTGCCCGTCTCGGTTGAGGCGGGGCGACAGTTTGGTGTGATGCAGGTCGATAGCAGTCAACGAGTGATCCGGTTCCGCGAAAAACCGGATGCGCCCGATCCAATTCCCGGTCGCCCTGATCAGTGTCTCGCGTCGATGGGCATCTATGTGTTCAACACAGAATTTCTGTTTGAGCAACTTTGTAATGACGCCAATGAGCCTGGCAGTCACCGGGATTTTGGGAAAGATATTATCCCGTCGATCGTGGATTCCAGTCGTGTCATGGCGTGGCCGTTTCAGTGTTCCCAGACCGGTGAACCTTCGTACTGGCGAGATGTGGGCACGCTGGATTCCTACTATGACACAAGCATGGATCTGACCTCCGTGAAACCGGAGCTCAATCTTTATGATCCGGAGTGGCCAATCCGGACATGGCAGCCACCTCTGCCGCCGCCAAAGTTTGTGTTTAACGATCTCGATGCAAACCAACCCCGCGTCGGACATGCGACCGACAGTCTGATCTGTTCGGGTTCGATCATTTCTGGCGGCAGTGTGGATCGCTGCATTTTTTCCCCACGGGTGCGAGTCAACAGTTTTGCATCGATCAGCGGCTCCATTTTGTTCGAAGGCGTGGAAGTGGGCCGGCACTGCAAAATTCAGCGAGCGATCATCGACAAGGGCGTGTCAATTCCCGAAGGAATGCAGATTGGCGTTGATCCTGCAGAAGATCTGGCCCGCGGCCTGACGATCTCGGAAGGGGGAATTACGGTTGTACCACGAAATGTTCGCTTCGTCTGAGTACTTCGGGGCTCACAGCAGTTGCATGAGTGTCTATAACTTATCAGCATAATCGTCGAGAATGTTTCTTCTTGACCCTTTGATATCGTCTCATCCGCCCACTGTCGCGTGAATCCTGTGCCGGTGATCGAAAGCTCCGCCAATGTCAGACTTTGATGATAAACTGCAGAAAGCAATTCAACGAGGCCAGCAGGCCCGTGTCGCACAGGCGGCTTCAGTGGAAGCGCTGGGAGCGTCGGAAGAAGACATGCGGCATCGGCATTCACAATTGCGCAATGAACTTTCGGAGCATATCGAAGTGTGCCTGCGGAGACTGTGTGAGCACTTCCCGGGTTTTGACTACAGCACAGTGCTGAACGAGAACGGCTGGGGTGCTCGCATTTATCGCGACGATATCAAACTGGGTCGCGGTACAGCGAAGAACGAATACAGTCGGCTGGAAGTTCTGGTGCGTCCGTTTAACGACACACACATCGTGGAGATTGCCACCAAGGGCACGATTCGAAACCGGGAATCCCTGAATCGCACCAACTTCCGATTCATTAAGGAAGCGACGATCGATGTGCTGAAGCAGATCGTCGATGGGATTGCCCTGGAGTTCGCCGAACAATTCTCCGCTCACTCCTGAACTTCCGCGAATATTGTTCTGTTCAGTTTTCAACGGCTGACGTAGTATTCGACGTGAGTCGCACTTGAGTCGGGTTTCCCCTAATCAACGCCCGTGCGACTGATCTTCAATCGGACCGTATAAATCCTATTGGCAGCCTCCAACACACCGCATTAAGAACTGCCGTCCGGGCAATCCTGGCCGTTGCGATTCTGCTGAGGGTAAATATCCCCAGCGCGTGCTGTTGTACGTTGAGTGCCGCAGGATGTGCGAGCAACTCGGCCGACCACGCAAAGGGAATGGTTCCCAAACCAAAATGCGGCTGCGCATGTTCGAATGCGGAAAACGCAGCCAGCGGTGGCTGCTCCTCATGTTGCTCGGTTCCGGATTCCTCCGATCCCGAACGAGAATGCAACCCGGGGTTCTCGGCGCCCTGCGACTGTGAAGCGACCGCTGCTGCTGACCGACCGTTTGTCTCACGTTCGGCGTCATACGGTTTTGAAATTCCAGAAGCGGACGACGTTCGCGGCCCGCGAGCAGGTCTAACGGCGGATGAGACATCTCAGCACGACCGTGTGAGGCTGGCCCCTGATGAAGGCGTCAGTCATAATCTCCGGCAGGCGATTCTGTGCGTATGGCAGAATTAAGCAGACCAAAAAAAGTTGAAGACTTTGTGTTTCGTCTTTTTTGGTATCTGTTTGGAGATTCTGCCATGAAAAATCTGATGTATGCGATCGGTGCCTGTGTTGCCGCCAGTTCTATTGCGTTTGCAACATTGACTGGTGCCGCCCTGTCCGCCAAAGCTGGCAGCCCATGTGATTGCTGTGCAGTCTGCAGTTGTGAAAACTGTGCCTGCGAAGAGCTCGGCTGCGAATGCAGCACCGGCGGCGATTGTGCTTGTGATGCAGCCTGCTGCAAGAGCGGCACGTGTTGCGAAACCGGGTGCTGCACAGCCAACTGATTTCGACACCACTGCTGTGCATGATCAAAAACAGTGAGCACCTTTTCTCCCCGTATGCCTCAGTGTACGGGGAGTTTTTTTGTTACAGGCAATACAGAAAGGCAACGACTGACGCTTTTTCGTCAGCTGACAATCGGAGTTCAAGAACCAGATTGAAGAACTCAACCGTATCATCCAGCGTCAGCAGACGGCCATCGTGATGATAAGGCGGCGAATCCTTGATCCCGCGAAGGGTGAATGTTTTGATGGGGCCGTCGGCGTTGTTGAACTGGCCGTGGATGGTTTCCGGTTTGTAAAAACGCTCCAGCTCCAGATCGTGCATTTTGTTGTCGAGATAAAACGGCGCCTCATGACATTCGCTGCACCGGGCTTTGCCGAAGAAGAGTTTTTCGCCCATTAGTTCCTGCTCTGATGCGACGTCGGGCTTGAGTCGACCAAACACATCCAGTTTCGGCGCTGGGGGGAAATTAATGATGTTCTGCATCTGAGCCATAAAGGCTGCCTGACTCGGCCGGTCTGGCTCATTCACACCTTTTTGCGCTGCAGTCACCTGGTCCCCGTCAAAGTACGCTGTCCGCTGTTCAAATTCTGTGAAGTCTTCGACAGATCGCAAAGATCTCTTGGAGCCGTGAATCTGCTGGTTGAACATCCCGCGAAGACTGACCGAATCCAGGCGAAATCGATGAGACTGCGGACGAGTGTCGGGATTCAGATGAAACGCCGCATTGGTATGTCCGTTCGTGTGACAGTCCAGACAGGCAACTCCAAATTCGGGCTCGACCGACTTTCGATCCTGAGTCATGTTGAACTGCTGCTGCGGGAATGGAGTCAGCAACAGACGCAGTCCGTCGAGTTGCACCGGAGTCAGTTTATCATGCAGCAGATCGTAGAAGTTTTTGATCGTCAGAACCTGCCCCTGCGTCACATCGCCAAGATCGGGACGAGTGGTGAGAAACATCGGAGGCGGGAATTCAGGAGTCAGGTGTGAGGGCAGGTCAAAAGCCACATCGAAGCGTTCCAAACTGCGATGTTCGGCATTACTGATGGCCTTAATATGGTCGGGTGGAAAAACCTGACCGCCGACCGGATGCTTCACATGCGGAAGAGGCCGAAATCCCATTGGAAAATAGTTCTGCTCCTGAATGTCCTGGGCCGGCATCTCCGCCAGTTTTTCCCAAGTCACCCCATCCGCCAAACGAACTCGTACGCCTCGCTGGACGAGCTTTCGTTCGGCCGACATCGGGATATCTGATGGCTTGTCGCCGAGATCGTACCGGTCCATCATTAGCTTCTGCTGCGCATCCTGGACCTGTTCCTTCTGAGCAGATTCTTCCTGCATCGCAGCGTTAAAATCGGCCGGCGGCGTGCCCACCGGTCGAGGTTTTTCTTCGGCTGGATTTTTCTGAGCTCCGTACGTGAGTGCTGCACTGAAAATCAAAATGCCCAGAGGCCAGCCGCGAGTGAAGTCTTTAAACATGTGTTGCTCCAATTGCTGTTCGCGGGCATCGGAGCGGAAGTCGACGGGAGGGATCTCGCTGATCCGCGCGCAGTCGGTTTCCGCATGCCCTGAATGGTCGGATCTCCCAGGCTGAACGCCGAGGAGTCATAATGGTGATTGCCCGCGCGACTTTCGCCCAAAACGCGGCGTCGGCAATGGTCGAGACGTTATTAGCAATCTCCGAGCCAATTTCTGACGCAATTCGCCGAACGAAAGCGAACGCAGCGAATGTGTGCATCCGCCCGGGTTTGGACCGCAGTGAGGACCGCAACCGCCGGACAGCGCCAAATGTCTGCCGTTGCCTTCGCCTTCTGTTGACCTCTGGATGGTGCAAGCCCAATATGTTTGGTGTGCGCGCAGAATGATTGCGAATGCGAGAGCCGAGCGGCGCTTCAGCAGCGTCGGTTACAGCAACAGGTTGAGTGGGTTCGCAAAGACGTTGTCACGCATCGCGTCATCAGACAATTCCGAGAGATCCAAAGCCGCGGATGTCGAAACACTCCATGGGGCAGCCGAAGTGTTTGACTTCGGCTGCGCGGTAATCAATTTGGGGGAATTGGTTTTCGGAGTCCGTGACGGCGAACTGGCCAAAACTCGCGTCAGATTCATGTCGCTCGTATCCTCCGCTTCCAGCGAACGGACTTTGGCAGTGCTGGTTGTCACTTCCCTTGGGGAGGTGCTGGCAGCCGCGAAACTTAAGTTGAACGCGGTCGGCGCTGCCACGTTCACAACAAACAGCTCCTGCCCCTTTTGTTCGCGCTGAGCGACGATGTAGAGCAGACTGCCAGCAAGCTGAATATCACGCGGATTGCTGCTGCCACTGTTTCCCGTGATGTCTGCGGCCAGGACTGTTCCTGCGGTTGTGCCATTGCTCTTCCAGATTTCGTAGCCGTTCATACCGTTGTCGGCGATGAAGTACAGAGTCCCATTGATGTTTCTCAACGCCGCGGCGTTGCTGCTGACGCTGCCGGGGAAGACATCGCGCACAAGGACTGTCCCGGCCGACGTGCCGTTGCTTTTCCACAGTTCATAGCCATTAACACCGTTGTCCGCCGTGAAATAAAGAGTCCCGCTGACGTTCGTCAGATACACGGGGCTGGCATCCGCTGCGCCGACGTTGATGTCCCTGACCAGAACTGTGCTGGCCGACGTCCCCCTGGACTTCCACAGCTCGCGTCCCTTCGTGTTGTCCGCAGTGAAGTAGAGTGTGCCGTTGACATTTACAAAGTAGAACGGGCCTGAGTCGTCCGTCCCGGCAAAAATGTCACGAACGATCACGGTGCCTGCACCGGTCCCGTTGCTCTTCCAGAGTTCGCGACCATGAGTTCCGTCGTTGGCGGAAAAATAAAGAGTCCCGTTTACATTCGTCAGAGAATCCGGATAGCTGCTGCTGCTTCCCGCACGGATATTTTTTAACAGAACTGTGCCGGCCGCCGTCCCGTTCGTTCTCCAGATTTCGTTGCCGTTGATGCCGTCGTTCGCTCGGAAGTAGATCTTGCCGTTCACGTTCGTCAAGCTGTTGACATACGAATGACCGCCACCGGCGCGAATATCTTTGACCATAACAGTGCCAGCCGCGGTGCCGTTGCTTTTCCAGAGCTCCTGACCGTGAGTTCCATCATTCGTGGTGAAGTAGAGAACTCCGCCGATAGCGACCAGCGACTGAGGCAATGAACTTCCGGTGCCTGGACTGATGTCTTTGACCATCACTGTTCCGGTGGATGTACCATCACTCTTCCACAGTTCCATTCCATTGGTCGGAGTGGCGGCCGCAAAGTACAGAACGCCATTAACATTCGTCAGATAATGAGGCGACGATGTCCCGCTGCCTGCAACGATATCCTTAACCAGAACAGTACCGGCTGCTATGCCATTGCTCTTCCACAGCTCAACACCGTGAGTCCCATCGTTGGCGATGAAGTACATCGTGTTGCCAACAGACGTCAAAAATGCGGGCGCAGATCCCAGCGTTCCGCCGCGAAGATCGCGAACCAGAACTGTAGAAGACACCAGCCCGCGGCTCTTCCAGAGTTCCGTGCCGGTCGTGCCGTCATTGGCGCGAAAGAACAGAGTCCCGTTCACGTTCGTCAGATATCGCGGCCCTGCATCGTTGGCGCCGGCCTGAATATCTTTGACCAGCGTTGTTCCCGCCGCGGTGCCATTACTTTTCCACAGTTCGTCGCCTCTAACGCCATTATTGGCCGAGAAAAACAGCACGCCGTTGACATTGGTCAGCCCACGCAGGTTCGAAGTCAACAAACCCGGCAGAACGTCTTTCACGAGTACGGTCCCGGCGGAGGTGCCATTACTTTTCCATAGCTCCATGCCTGACACACCGTTGTCCGCCATGAAGTAGAAAGTGCCGCCCACTGCGGTGAAAGAATCCCAGACGCTCCGCAGCGAGCCAACACTTCCTGCACGAATGTCGCGAACCATGGTCGTTCCCGCGGGAGTCCCATTACTGCGCCAGAGTTCCCGGCCTTGAAGTCCGTTTTCAGCGCTGAAATAAAGTGTTCCATTGACGTTTGTCAGAGAGCGAGGAGATGAACTGCTGAACTGCGGATTGATATTCTTCACCAGCACTGTTCCGGCGACCGTACCGTTACTTTTCCACAATTCGTATCCCGAGGTCGCATTTTGCGCGCTGAAGTACACGGTGCCGTTCACGTTCGTCAGATAATGGGGCGTCGAACTGCCGGAAGTGTTCAGATTCGCTACCAGCTTTGTTCCGGCGGAGGTGCCGTTGCTTTTCCAGAGTTCCTTGCCATTCACCCCGTCGTCGGCGGTGAAGAAAAGTGTTCCGCTGACATTGGTCAGCGATTGAGGATCTGAGCCGACCGCGCCTGCTCGAATGTCACGAACCATGAATGTGCTGCCGGCTGTTCCTTTGCTGCGCCACAATTCGGAACCGCTGCTTCCGTTGTTCGCAGAGAAATAAAGTGTGCCACCCACGTTCGTGAGTACCGTCGGGTTGCCGTCATTTTTTCCTGAAACAATATCGGTAACCATGGCAGTTCCGGCGGCCGTTCCATTGCTTCGCCACAGTTCACGGCCATTGATTCCATTGCTTGCCGTGAAGTACAGAACACCATTCACGTTTATCAGATTGTTGGGGGAAGAACTTTGGGCGCCCGGGAAGATGTCTTTCACCAGAACAGTGCTGCTGGATGTCCCATTACTTTTCCACAGTTCCGTGCCCTGAGTGTCGGTTGTGGCGATAAAGTAGACAGTGGTTCCGATCTGGATCAGTTTGTCCGGCGACGATGATGCCGAATTCACGTGCGTGTTAATATCCCGGGGAAGCTGAACGGTCGCTGCCAACAGTTCTCGACGTTCCAGGCATTCCGCTGGGACAGCACGACCGCGGCTTTGCACGCGGCGGGGATTCGTCCATTGCGCCCTCGCGAATTTCTGAAAGGTACGTCGCAATAAACTGCTCATAGGAGAACCCAACTGGACAAAGAACATCATCAGATTCTGGTCAGGCCAACCGCCGTGATGACTCACCGGAGCCGCGGCAGCCCCGAATTTTATCTTTCACCGACAACTGCCCGGTAGAGACAGGTTCGGCTGTTCATCTGAGGTGAGACGTCAGGCTTCGATGAGTCTCACATGGGATTTTGGGCGGAGCACCCGAAAACACTGGCTGTTTCAATCCCCATTCTGTCCTCGTTTTTTAACCGCATCTGACCGCGTTGGCCCCATTTTCCCCGCCGATGCCCGGGTTTTGTGGCGTTCTGTGATCCGGGGGCCAATCTTTCCGAGTATTCCGGCGTGTCTACAAAACTCACTGTATCGCTGATCGCGGTGCCACGGGTAGGCCGTTTTTCCTGACGATCGACGGTGTTTCCGAAGGTATTCACCAGAGGCCACCCAATGGAATGCAGATCGGCCGATGCGATTATCGTGTTCCCCTGCCAAAGGGCGTGCTATTGAGCGTTCGCTGTTCGCGGCCTGAATTTGAGTTGACTTCGGATCTGCCGATTTTGGAGCGTTGCTAATCGAGTTCGCGGAATTGCGGGCTCCGTTTGATTACACTTTGCCAACCAGTGCAATGACAGTCGTTCGATACTCGGGCGAAACAGGCTCGCCGAATTTTGATATCCCCAATGAGATTCCCATGATTGCTCCTGCAGATCCTTCCTCCTGTGACGGCGTTCCTGAACTGGACGAAAAATCGCCCGACTTTCTGGTCCTGGCGCGGTACGGACGTGTGCCTCAGGTGGCGCGATTCGCTGGTTTCGGAATTCCCGTTGAGCGAGCGGCTCGTGTCGTCGTGACGACCGAGCGTGGTCAGGAGATGGCTTCCATCCTGCAGATCCTTCCCTGGAAATCCAAAGAGCCGGCTGAAGCAGGACTAACGGGTGACGTAGTGCGAGTCGCCACCGAAGACGACCTTGCGGCGGCCAATGCTCTGGAAGAGAAGGCTGAGTCCGGTTTTCCTGACTGGCGGTCTCGCGCTGCTGGCTGGAAACTGCAACTGGAGCTGATTGATCTCGAAATGACTCTGGACGAACGGCTGATTCTGTACGTACTCAACGACCGTGGTGCCGAGACCACGCGTCTGGCTCTGTTGGCCGCTGCCGCAGGGTTCGGAGTTGTCCATGTTCAGCCAGTCTCTGCGGAAGGTGTCGTCCAGGCGTCCGGCGGTGGTGGCTGCGGAAGCTGCAGTAACCATTGACATTGATGAAGTCTGCGACCACCGATGGCAGTCGCGTATTTTGTTGGACCTACATTTTGGACATCGCGCTTGCGCATTGATTGATTCGCGACAAGCCGACAACCGCATGAAGGTTGGCCTCACCGTCAGTTGACATTACGATACAAGCCCATTCCTCAATCTCCCTCCGTCTTCGAATGAAGAATTCCATGTCTGCAATTGAATGCTTTGAATCTGAACTGAAACAAGCGGGCTCATCTGCATCCGTCGACGCGGGCAGCGTGCTGGATGCTGTGGAACGGACACTGCTGGCTCAGAAGGATTTTCATCGTCTGTTCGATGTCAGGCTGATTCGCGTTCGCCGGTCGCTTGGCCTTCCGATCACTCAGCCAACGTCGTTGAAGGAAATTCCGCCAGAACACGAAATTGCTTTTCGTGAAGAGTACAAGAATGCGGCACGAGAAGTCGGGCAGCTGTTTCTGGACGGAGGTCAGCTGGCCGATGCGTGGGCCTACTTTCGCACTATTCAGGAAACGGAACCAGTGCGTCAGGCAATCGCAAAGCAGGTTACGGAAATGCCGACAGAACCGGGCGGACATCTTGATGAACTACTGAACCTCGCGTTGTACGAAGGAGCCCACGTTGTCGAAGGTCTTAAGCTGTTGCTGAAGACTCACGGGATCTGCAACACGGTCACAGCCATGGGACAACTTCTGGCCCAGATGACACCGGAAGAACGTCGCCAGGCGGCTGCCGTGATGGTTCGAAGCATTTACTCCGACCTGCTGCATAATGTTCGCCGCGATGTAGAAAAGCGACAGCCGACACTGAAGCAGGGTTTGTCTCTCGGAGAACTGATTCGCGGCCGTGAGTTTCTCTTTACCGAAGGAGCTTACCATTGCGATGTGTCGCATCTGCATTCCATCGTCAGCTTTGCTCGGCACCTTCAGCCCGGCGACCCCGAACTTCTGCTCGCAGTGGAACTAAGCCAGTACGGCGCCCAGCTGGCCGAACAGCTTCGATATCCGGGGGATGTTCCGTTTGATGATTACTATGTGGCCAACGAACATTTTTTGAAGGCAGTTGCGGGCGTCGATGTCGACGAATCCATTCAATACTTTATTCGACGATTGAATCACGAACCCGATCTGGCGGACAAACGCATGATCGCCTTTGTGATCGTGGATCTCGGTCAGCGTGTTGATCGCGTCAATGTGGCTCTGGACGCGGCCGCTACTTATGTCAGCAAGTTGGAAGACCCGAACGGCTTTTCCTTCACAGCCTTCTGCGTCTCGGCCGGCCGCTTCGACATCCTGGAACAAGCCGCCCGAGAAAACGACGACGTGCTCTGCCTCGCAACTGCAATGCTCGCCAAAACACCCGCCTGAGGATTTCCGACCACCGCACGATTCAAAGGCCTCGAAGCGAATAAGCATTGAGCGGAAAACAAGTGTCGCCTTTCACTCTGCGAAAGTTGCGAATACGCTGCTTTCGCGGAGCGAAAGGCGACTCTAAAATGCCGCACGATGCCTCAGGAATTTGAACAATCCCGCCGCCCTGAAAAAGGACGCTCATGGCCGATCAGGAGCAATTTCTTGATGTTATCGACCGCGATGAAGCGGAGCGGCGATTTCGTAGGGCGATCAATCTTCAACCTTTGAGCCATGAACGGATCCTCGTCCGTGAATCGCTTGGTCGAATTCTGGCTGGCGATGTTCTGGCCCGCGTTGATGTTCCCTCCTTTGATCGCTCAAATTTCGATGGTTATGCGGTGCTCGCGGCTGACACGTTTGGCGTCAGTGAGATGTCTCCTCGATCCATTGAGCTCTTGCCGGAATCGCTCGAGGCCGGGCGAGCGTCTGAAATAGAAATCCAGCAGGGGCAGGCGGTGACGATCGCCACCGGCGGCATGTTGCCGCGGGGTGCCGATGCGATTCTGATGGTTGAACATGCAGAAGAACGCGACGGCCGAGTCTATGTGCGGCGAGCGGTTACGCCAGGTTCAGGGATTGCGTTTGCCGGAACAGACATCGCCAGCGGTGAGATGGTGCTGCGCGCCGGCACGGTTCTCACCAGTCGAGAAACCGGGGTGCTCGCAGCACTGGGGGATGAGTACGTCAACGTCAGCCGCCAGCCACTCGTCACGATTATCTCAACAGGAAACGAGATCATTGCCCCGGGCGAACCTATGCGGCCTGCGGCGGTGTACGACTCAAATTCGCAGGTTCTGGCCGACGCCGTTCGGGAACAGGGTGGCCTTCCACGATTCGGCGGCATCATTCGCGATAACGTTGAGGAACTCCGCAGCAGCTTGAAGCAGGCGTTGCAGAATTCCGACATCGTTTTGTTATCCGGCGGAACCAGCAAAGGCAAAGGCGACTTATGTTATCGAGTCGTCGCGGAACTGAATGATCCGGGCATCGTGGTCCATGGAGTTGCTCTGAAGCCTGGCAAGCCGATTTGTATGGCGGTCACGGCAGGCAAACCGGTTGTGGTGCTGCCGGGATTTCCGACATCGGCCATTTTTACGTTTCATGAATTTGTGGCTCCGGTTATTTGGGAACTCGCGGGTCGCAAGGCGGCGATCCATGAAACAGCAGCGGCCACCATGGCCGTGCGAACGAACTCCGAAGTGGGACGCACGGAATACCTGCTTGTGGGGCTCGTGCGAACAGACAACGGTCTGTCTGCGTTTCCGATGGGCAAAGGCTCTGGATCTGTCACAACATTCAGTCGTGCCGATGGTTTTGTCACAATTCCTCGGCACACGGAAATTGTGGATGCTGGTGAACCGGTTCAGGTGCGATTGATCGGTCGTGGCCTGCAGTTGGCCGATTTGATTGTCATCGGCAGCCACTGTGTGGGACTCGATTCGCTGCTCAGTGAACTTCAAAAGCGAGGCATTACGTCCAAGCTGCTCACTGTGGGCAGTTCGGCCGGTCTGGCGGCAGCAAAACGCGGTGAATGCGACATCGCCGGCATCCATCTGCTCGACCCGGAAAGCGGGCTCTACAATCGACCGTTTGTGAATGACAGCGTGACGCTCGTGGAGGGTTATGGCAGGTCGCAGGGAATCGTCTTCCGTCGCGGTGATTCGCGGTTTGAAGGAAAAACAACCTCCGAGATCGTGGCTCAGATACTGATCGATTTGTCGATCAGAATGGTCAATCGCAACCAGGGCAGTGGGACACGAATTCTGATCGAGCGTCTGCTGGTTGGAGCCACACCGAACGGCTTTGCGGTTCAGCCGAGTAACCACAGTGCTGTGGTCGCTGCGATACTTCAGCATCGAGCCGATTGGGGTGTGGCAATCGAGGCAGCGGTGACTTCCCGCGATCTGGCGTTTGTACCGATCCAGGAAGAGCACTACGACTTCGTGATTCCCACATCGCGTCTGCAGCGCCCGGCAGTGCAGGCGTTTCTGGATCTGCTATCAGACGCCACAATGCGTCAGCGTCTGGTCCGCGCGGGATTGCTCTTCTCTTTAAAGTAGTCGTTCGCGAAGCGAGAAGTTTGGACGCAGGACGAATAAACCCCTTTCACGCAGTCACGAAAGCCATGCAGCGAAATTCTGTTTCAGGATGCCAGATCGCTGTTGCGGTGACGGAACAGAATTTCGCCGCGGCCGACGGACACCAGATCGCCGTGATAAAGATCAAACTCGGATTTCAGAAGATCGTCTTCCAGGCGAAAGCCTTTGTCTCGCAAAGCTTTCAGCATCAGCGCCATTGTTGGAGGGCGAAACGTCGAAGCAAAGCGGAAGCTTGGCAGCAACTGCGGAGGATTCGGACCTAGTAAAGCCAGTGTCCCGCGACGCATTCCCGCTCCTGGCCGAATGCCACATTCGCCAAACACAGCCACGGTTCCGGCAATCATATTGAAGCCAATCATGTCACCGGCAGAACCACCGATGGCAATCAGACCGCGACGCATCGTCAGCCCAATTTCGTTGCCCGCATTGCCGTCAATCAGCAGCGTGCCGCCCGTCATTCCCTTTGTGGAACCACGATACGCCGCTCCTGCCAGATGGCCGGCGTTTCCTTTGACATGGATCTGGCCTTTACGCATTTCTGCACCCACCCAGCCGCCGGTGTCGCCGTTGACGGTGATTTCTCCGCCACGCATCTGACTGCCCACATGTCGTCCGGCATTCCCGTGGATCCGGACCGCCCCGCTTGTCATGTGCGCCCCAATCCAGTGGACTCCGGAAAGATCACCTTCAAAGTCCATCTGCCTGTCGCTTGCGTCACCGGCGAGCGTAAACATTTCTGCCAACGAAATTTTGCGGTTCCCGTGGAAAATCTCAAATCGCTCGATTTCCGGCAGAGATTTGTCGCAGGCCCAGTCCGGAGTCAATCCTTCGATTTCGACCGGAACAGATGTCTGACCGTGATATTTCAGCGTGATCGCCATCAATTACCGCATTCTGCGAGACGGGTTTGCGAGTCAAAGGCTCAGGACAGCCCTGAGCGACAACAGATGCAGGAAAGCTAGCGTTTATTGAGTTTTTCCACAATTGACGCCTGTGGCGGAAGACGCGGAATTTAGGTGCCCGCGTGTCGTTTGAGTTTCTTGTGAGCAGGGCAGTCGGCAATTTGTCGTATCGTGCCTTTTTTCATCGCCGCAATTGCTCTGGCGTTGCGAAGATGAGAAATGAAGGATGCGGGATCTGGTATTTTCCAGTCATGGAGACGACGCAATCTCAATTGAATCCGCATTTGGCGCTTGCGATGTGGCCGATACAATCCCGCAATTCACGTCCGGGCACCGAACGCGGCTGGCCCGTAATTGTACCTTCTATTTGAGTCTGGAAAACCTTCCATGGAAGCCGGAATCGTCGGCCTGCCGAATGTCGGCAAGAGCACTCTGTTCAATGCTCTGACCTGTTCGACTGCTGCTCAAAGCGCGAACTATCCGTTTTGCACCATCGAACCGAACGAAGGCATTGTCAGCGTTCCGGATGCTCGCCTGCAACGAATTACCAAATTCATTCCACCACAGAAAGTCATTCCGGCGATTCTGAAACTGGTGGATATTGCGGGCATCGTCAAAGGCGCCAGCGTGGGTGAAGGTCTGGGAAATAAGTTCCTGAGCCACATCCGCGAAGTCGACGCCATTCTGCAGGTCGTCCGTTGCTTCATCGACGACGATATTACTCACGTCGGCGGTGGCGTTAACCCACTCAACGATATCGAAGTGATCGAAACGGAACTGCTGCTGGCCGACATGCAGACTCTGGAAAACGCTCTGCCGAAGGCTCAGCGATCCGCCAAGAGCGGCGATAAAGAGGCAAAGCTGCGCGCGACGGTGATGGAGAAATGTCAGGTCTTTGTCAACGACGGGAAGCCTCTGCGAACGGTCGAGTTCACTGCGGAAGAATCTGAAGTCGTGCGAGCCATCGGATTGATGACCGCGAAGCCTATTCTGTTCGTCGCGAACGTCGCCGAGGACGATCTGGAAGGCAAAAGCCCGCTGGTGGAACAGGTTCGCAAGTATGCCTCCGAGCACGGCGCGTCGGTTGTGCCTGTTTGTGCAAAACTGGAAGCCGAACTGGCCGAGTTGGATGAGGCCGATCGACAGGAGATGCTGGAATCCGTCGGTCTGACTGAGCCGGCTCTGGGGCCTCTGGCTCGCGCGACTTACAAGACTCTTGGTCTGCAGAGCTATTTCACGGCGGGCGAAAAAGAAGTGCGAGCGTGGACGATTCCGATCGGCGCCACGGCTCCTCAGGGCGCTGGCGTGATTCACAGCGATTTCGAACGTGGGTTCATTCGCTGCGAAATTTATACGTTGCCGGACCTGGAAACTTTTAAGACAGAAAAAGACATTCGAGCGGCCGGCAAACTGCGAGTCGAAGGCAAATCGTACGTCATGCAGGACGGCGACATTTGTCACTTCCTGTTCAATGTCTGATAAGCAAACAGTAACAGTTTAGGCCTGCCAGGTTCTGCATTCTCGCATTTAGACGGCTGGCCGCATCAAGAGTTAGCTCCTTTGGATCAGCAAGGGAAGTTAAATTGCCTGCCGTTTTTTGAGTGAATCCGGCTGGCGGTCTTGTCGTGCATTGTCTTCGCTGCGGAAAGCAAACGGATCTTGTGCGGCTCGCCGCGCGGTGGCTAACCGATCAGCATGACGGTTCACCGGTCGGCCTCCAAAAGCCATGCAACATTGCAGCCACCGCGAACCCTCTACCTGGCCATTCACGACCGACGCATTCAGAACGAGGTGAAAAGTCGACATCGCAGGGTCTCGCGTCTTGTTTCTCTGGATGTCGGCTCTTCGTGTGGAGTAATCCTGACCTCCGTCTGCTTCTCTCAACTTGTTGCGACACGCGCGACACAGTCCGCAATTATGACTGACAAAATCCGACTGATGGTATGGCACTTGCATTCTGCGTCGCTACACGGGCCATAGGCACGCCCCGATTTGACGAACTGTCACGGTTGGCAGTTTCCGGGCATCTCTGATGGCTAAATTGATCTTATGGTTACATCAAAAGGAGAATTCGGAATGATCCGACTAGTGATGGCAGGAATAGTGTCCTTGTCTCTGCTCGTTGTGGCGACAGCGCAGCAGAAGGCGCAGGAAAACGACTCTCAGCAATCAAACCAAATTGAACGAGCTAACAAACTCGGTGGTCAGCAGAGCGACAAGGTCGACAACGGTCAGCCGACTGCAGAACAGAATCAGCGAACTGAGCTGCCGGAACTGTTCAAACAGCTTGATTTGAACGAAGAGCAGACGCAGCAACTTCTGTCCATTTATCGCGACAGCGACCAAAGGTCACAGGAGATTTGGGACCGAGTGCAGGATCTCCACCGTCAGGCGATCAGCATGGAGGCATCGGCGATTGCCGCTGCACGACTTGAAGGTCATGACCACAGTGCTCATGAGAATCAAGCAGTGCCGCAGATCAAAACGGACACGGATCGCAAGGCAGATCCGGTGGACGCCGCAAAGAGTGCAGGCACAGTAAAAGACGCACAGCATCTCGAAGAGAAAACAGTCAAGGCCTCAAGCCCGAGAGAAAATGCTGAGATCCGCAAGGCTGGCAAAACCCTGGATGAGAATACCGCTAAAGCCAGGAAGGCAAATCGCCGTGAGAAAAGGTCAGCAGACGAATCTCAACCCTCGGATGGCGACAAGGCAGCGGCATGGTCTGGGCTTGATGGAGATCTGAATGTCGTTGTGATTCGTGTCGGAATCGCGCAGCCGGATGGACGTGTTCGTGAGTATCTGCTGACTCCACCCAGTTCGAATAATGATTCGGACTCGGACCCGACATTCAACGCTCATTCTGGCCAACTTAAACAGGTCTGGAAAGACATCCACGACGGTCATGAGGAATTGGTCGAGCTTGAAGCGAACACAATCGTAAAGGTGGAAGCTCAACTGACCGAAGCTCAACTCCAGAAGCTCGACGCGGCCCATAGTCAGGCTTCAACCACTCCAAAGAACCCGGACGACGACTCACGTCGGTAACGGGCCTTAAAACCAGAGGGAAATTCCAAATGAAATATTTACTCACGTTTGCCGTCGCCGCTGTATGCGGTCTGGCTTCACCGTCCTGCGGAGCGGCTCAGGATTTGCCAATTCAGGAGGGATCGCAGGATCCGGGAATCGGAAGTGCCTATCAACTCACCAGCTACGCTTCCGATACCTATAGCCGTCGGCTGAACCGTTACCGAAATAACTACGGTTACAACAACAACAGGCACAGGAGTTACGGAAACTCCCGGAACTACGGTTATCGGAACCACGACTACTATGGCGGAAATTACGGTCGGGTCAGGAATTATCGAAACCACTACAGGTCTACTTCGAACCGTGGTTTTTACAACGGATACTACTCTCGTCCCGGATTCTCCATTGGAGGCGGTAGTTCGCGTGTGTTTTTCGGGTTCTGATTGAAATCCCTTGAACCATAACGATGCAGGAAGCCCGTCTTTGAAACAGACGGGCTTTTTTTGCTGCACCTCGTTGGCAGAACGGCGTTTCGAGAATCCTGCAACGATCTGCATCCGCACGTCAGGAGACAGGTTCAAACGATCCAGAATCGGTTGCGGCGGAACCTTCCTCGCGACAGCCCCGTTTTTTACGGGCTTCAGCTGACGACAGATCCAGTCCAGAAGCTCCCGGCCTTCTGCCAAAGTCATAAACAGTCTCACGACTTCGGCTACGAAACCCCGCCTGCTGCGGTTCTGACAGCTGCAGGCATTTCTCTGGTGATGATAGGGAATAGCGATGGGCATTTGCCTGCTTTGACGGGACGTGCTACGCTCAACAAATTCTATCGTTTCTCGCCACGTTGCGGAGCAAAACGCAACCTGTTGTGCAGAGCAGCTCCCAGAATGCGGCTTACTCGTTGATTTCAGACGGCATGGGTCCAACTAACTCTCAATCTCTGCTCCACCTATGACTGACACTGCTGCTGCCGAGTCTGTCCCTCGCGCCGGAAGAATTCGAACGTATGTGTATCGACTGATCGGAGCCGAAATTTCCGCGACGACACGTTTCTGCGATCGGCTCATTCAGGTTAGTCCGCTCCCTCATGATGATGGACTCTTGCTGGCCTCAATCGACTGCCCACAGAAATCTCAGGTCGCAGGAATTTCTGACCTGGCGGAACCACAGGAATCATCCGATGAGCGGACCGCGCTGCTTCTGAATGGCAATTTCAATGCTTCAGAAGATATCCAAAGAGAGCTCGAACAACTTCGTCAACGCATAATTGGCACGACTCGACTGTTCACAGTCCTCTTCACACCCTATGCACAGGGTTTGTTCCGCCTTGCCAACGCCCTGGGAATACGAAAAGGCGACCTGCCATCAACCTTCGTAACAGAGACCGATCTCAGTTCGTTACTGAAGCTTGCGGGTTATGAAATCGTGCGAGTCCGCCCGGCGGTTTACCTGCCATTCTGGATTCCGTTCCTGAGCGCATTCGTGAACTCGGTGCTGCCAGCGATCCCGATAATCAGCCGACTGGCACTGACATGGATTGTTGTGGCACGGCCGCTCATGACTCAAACGGCAGCTCCGTCCCTTTCGATTGTTATCCCCGCGAGAAATGAACGAGGCAACCTGGAAGCGGCCCTGAAACGCATGCCGGAATTTGCAACCGGTGATGTGGAGATCCTTTTTGTCGAAGGCAACTCGAGTGACGGTACGTGGGATGAGATTCAGCGGCTCTTGCCACTCTATGGACATCGCTGGAAACTGTGGGCGATGCAGCAGTCCGGAAAAGGCAAGAATGACGCCGTCCGCCTTGGGTTCGCAAATGCTACAGGGGACCTTTTGACGATCCTTGATGCAGACCTGACCATGCCTCCCGAATTACTGCCGCGATTCTATGACGCGTGGCGAAACGGGCATGGGCAGTTCATCAACGGAAATCGCCTTGTGTATCCTATGGAAGGCGAAGCCATGCGGCGTCTGAATCTCTTTGGCAATCGGTTCTTTGCAAAAGCCCTCAGCTATGTCCTGGGAGTGCGCGTGGGTGACAGCCTCTGCGGCACTAAACTGCTGGCTCGTCGCGACTATGAACGGCTCGTCGCATGGAGAGCCAGGTTTGGAGACTTCGATCCGTTCGGCGATTTTGAACTGCTCTTCTCTGCTTCAGAACTGGCACTCGGAATTGTCGATCTTCCGATTCGATATCTTCAGCGCACTTACGGAACAACGAACATTTCCCGATTCCGCGACGGCTGGCTGCTGTTAAGAATGACCGTCTATGGTTTCTTTCGCCTCAAGCTGGGGCGGATGAAATGAGTTCACTTGATGACCCACAACGCGGTCAGCATCTGTCTGAGATCATTCTGAATAAACCTTCCCTTAAGAAACTGTATCGGGAAGTGTATGGCCGCTATGCAGATGTCCTTGCGAACTGTCCTGAAGAAGGACTGGCCATTGAACTGGGCGCAGGAGCCGGCTTTGCCCAACAAATTCTGCCACAACTGACAACGGCCGATGTTCTTCCCTACAAGACGGTCGACATGGTCTTCGATGCACGCCGGATGCCGTTCGCGGATCAGTCTGTTCGATTCTTCTGCATGTTGAATGTGTTTCATCATATCCCGGATGTGGCTGCGTGTCTGAGCGAATGTCAGCGATGTCTGAAACCCGGCGGACGTATCCTGATTGTGGATCAGTATCCGGGATGGCTGAGCCGCTGGATTTTTAACTTTGCCCATCACGAGCCCTATGACATGAAGGCTTCGCAGTGGACATTTCCTTCGACCGGGCCGCTCTCAGGAGCCAACGGCGCACTGGCGTGGATCGTGTTTTTTCGTGATCGTGTGTTGTTCGACCAACAATTTCCAAACCTTCGACTGGATCAGCTCAGGCCTCATACTCCGCTCCGCTACTGGCTTTGCGGCGGACTGAAGACATGGTCGCTGATTCCGTCGTGGTTCTGGAAACCCGCCTGCCTGATGGATTCAGCGCTGCTGCGTTGTTCATCACAGTTTGCCAGTTTTATGGACGTGGAATTGGTGAAGACTCCCGACAACAGCCCTCAGGCGTTGGCAGGTAAACCAGCTTCCTGACTCAGCTTTGAAACTCATTCGGACCTCTC
>JBDNHX010000419.1:0-3589 GCA_041688565.1 Planctomycetaceae bacterium | reverse complement strand
TGAATCGACACTACGAAAACGAGGCCGACCACGCAAGTTTACCCATGCCGCCAATTAGGCTCGCTGACCCTTTTTCCTCGACCAACACGCAAAACGGAATTGCACCCTCAATCGAACGTCCCATCTTCTGGTCTCCCTGTCAGCTATGCGGAAAACCAGAAAATACAGACCCCGTCAAGACTGGCACCCGTGTACGCTTACAGATAGGATTTCAGAACGCTGTTCGTTCTGCTTCTTCGTGAGTCGTTGTTTTCCGGCACACGTCTTCTGTTCTATGTGGCAGCTTGTGACACTAACACGAGCAATGCGTATCTGAATAATAAAAAAAGACTGTCGTATCAGTACGAATTGGGACTCCCGCTGTGTGCAAAACTGCCGTCAATTTCTGTTATTTTGTGCTCTTCTTTATACCCACAGTCTGCCAAAGCCAGACACTCCATTTTTCGGACGTCACCGAGTCTTCGCAGATTCAGTTTCAACATTATTCCCCGTTGACTGAAGCACGGCACCTACACCTCTTCATGGGATCCGGCATAGCGTGGATCGACCATGATCGTGACGGTTGGCCGGATCTGTATATTTGCCAGGGCACCGCGTGGCCTCGGACGGAGACGTCGGACACGGCACAAAGCAATCAGCTGTGGGCAAATCAGGGCGGCGACACGTTTTCGAATATTACTAAGGTGTCCGGTCTAGTGAATTTCGACTATTCAATGGGTACCGCGGTCGGCGACTTTGACAATGATGGGTTCCCGGATCTGTTCGTCACCAGTTACGGCAAGAACCGAATGTACCGCAACAATGGTGACGGCACATGGCATGAAATCGGTACATCCCTCGGCATGGCCGACGAACGATTTGGGTCAAGTTGCACGTGGGCGGACGTTGACAATGACGGGAACCTTGACCTGTATGTGGTCAATTACCTAAAACTGGACCCCAATGACTACCCGTTGTGTACTCATAAGGAACAGGGCCGCACTTACGCTGCCGCATGTCATCCGAAATATCAGAAGCACGAGTGCGATATTCTATACAGCAGCAACGGAGACGGCAGTTTTACAGACATTACGGCGCAGGCCGGGCTGAAATTGGAATCAATGCGCTGTGGATTGGGAGTCGTGGCGTGTGACCTGGATGGAGACGCAGATCTCGACTTCTATGTAGCCAATGACACAGTTCACAATCAGCTGTGGGCAAATCAGGGCGCAGGGACGTTTCTTGACGATGCGTTGCTTTCCGGCGTAGCGGTTAACCGCTCGGGATCGCCTGAGGCCGGCATGGGCGCAGTCGTCGGGGACGTCGACGGGGACGGACTTCCGGATCTGTTCGTGACAAACTACTACGGCGAGACCAACACTCTGTACCGGAACGAGGGCACAGGTTTCTTTCTGGACGTCACCGATGAATTTGGCTTGGGAAGTTCGAGCCGATTGAAACTGGGATTTGGTACGTCCTTATTCGATTTCGACAATGATGGTTGGCTGGACCTGTTCGTCGCCAATGGCCACGTCCATGACCTTTCTGAGGTACTTGGTCGGAATGAGCCGTTCGCACAACGTCCGCAGTTGTTTCAGAATCAGGGCGGACAGCGTTTTACGGACGCCTCAGATTCCGGCGGGCCGTATTTTCAACGTCCCGTGGTGGGTCGAAGCTGCGCAGTCGCGGACTACGACCGCGACGGGTGGCAGGATCTGGCTATCGGGCACCTTAATTCAAGTCTGGTGCTGTTGCACAATCAGACGCACGATACGCAGATGAATAGTTTGCGAATAGAACTGGTTGGCGTCCGCTCCAACCGGAGTGCGATTGGTGCGGCCCTCGATGTTCACGTTGGTGAAAATCGGCTGACACGGTTCCGCATCGGTTCATCCGGGTATTTATCCTGCGATGAGGGCTGCCTGACAATTGGTGTCGGAACATCCGGAACACCAGTTGACGTCACCGTGCGTTGGCCCGATGGAGAAAGCCAAACCTATCGGACTTTGCAAACCGGACGACGGAATGTTCTCATTCAGGGCCGCCAGCTCGTTCAATAAGGCGAGCAGAGTTGAGAATATTCCCGCAGCCTGGGACCATCGTTCTGTCCTTCTCTCGGGACAATGGTCCCAGGTTACAACGGAAGGTAAGTTTTCAACGGACGCTGGCCAGAAAGCATGACTTCATCACCGAGAACATCATTAGGCTCAATAGTGTTCGGCACGGCATTTGATGTGGTCGCAGCGAAATTCGGGAAAAGTGGTGTGCGCTATTGCGCGCGCGTTCTGAAGTTGCCAGGCTTCACATATGGAAGAAGATGGCCACAAACAATCAAGGCTCACCGAGAAGGACATCACCGGTCTGAAGTATTTCGATCAGATTGCGCCGCTACTAAAGCGGCTGCACGATGATGCGTGTGATCGCGACACGGCAGGCAATCGCGTACTGCACTACGACCAGTACTGCATGTTGCTGCTGCTGTATTTCTTCAACCCGATCGTCACATCACTCCGAGGACTGCAGCAGGCCAGCGAACGGAAAAACGTTCAGGCCAAGTTGGGCTGCGCTCGGGCCTCTCTGGGATCGCTGTCTGAAGCCACCACGGTGTTCGATGCAGAACGCCTGAAAGAGATCATCGGAGAACTCGGGCAGCAACTACAGCCGCTGGCACAGGATAAACGTCTGCAGAACATCGACCACACCATCACACTCGTCGATGGTTCGCTCATCGCGATGACACGAGCGACAAAAGTTTGTGTCAAATTGGGGAGCATGGTTTGAGTTGACCTGGTTCTGTCGCGAGGTGGGCGCTACGGTTCGTTGACGTTTTCTCAGGGAGCGGTGAGTTGCGGAATTTGAAAGATCCTCGACAAACAAGCCTGTTTGACGAGTTCGAAGGCCTTCTTTCGTCGTTTGCCTATCGACGACTCACGGGCGGGTGGCAGCATCTGTTTCGGCACGCCATTTTGAAGCTGATGCCCGCACAAAAACTGGCCGCGCACTTTGATCCCACCCTGGGACGGCCCACCAAAGAGCTGTATTCGGTGGCCGGTATGCTGTTCATCATGGAGTTCCGCAACTGGACGCACGACGCAGCCGCCGATGCGTACATGTTCAACCTCGACGTGCAGTACGCGTTGCATCTGAAGCCGGAAAATCAAAGCCGCTGCCGACGCACGATCGAACGCTACATCCGGCTGTTTCGCACAGATGAACTCGCACAGAAGAACTCGCACCGCTTCTGACAATTCTGGACTTCGCCTATGACTGTCAGTCCAATCGCTTCACGCACTGTCCGGCGGGTCTGGAACTGCACAGAGCTCACTACCAGAAACGCGAAGATCAACACCTGCTACTAATGTTGGGTGGCACGTGTGGCAAGTGTCCGCTGAAGGGCCGGTGCCCGATCCGTCGCGATCCAATGCTGTGCCAACTGCGGCTGAACGGGCAGGATCTGCGACTTGCTCAGCGACCAGCGGCCGAACGCACAGACGACTTCAAAACGGATTACCGAATGCGCGGCGGCATCGAAGCCACCAACTCGATGCTGAAGCGAGTGACCGGTCTGGACCGTCTGCGAGTGCGAGGTCGGCCGGCCGTGTTTTCACAG
>JBDNHX010000054.1:0-4588 GCA_041688565.1 Planctomycetaceae bacterium | reverse complement strand
GGCTGAGGATTGACGGCGTCTCGCAGGACATTCGTCTCGGCATTCTGACGTCTTGACAAAGACTGCTTCTCTTCGTCCTGACGCTTATGCAATTCAACCAGCTGAGCATGCAGTATTTCGACCGCCGCATGGTCGACTGGCTTTGCGGAACCCAATTGCTCAATCGCCCGAATCACGGCCTGGCGTTGAATTTCATGCTGGCGAAGCAACTGCTCCAGTTGCTGCTGCTGTTGCTGCAGGGCAGACTGCAGCGCCTGCTGCAGCGCCTGCTGCGGATCAGCTTGCTGACCGTCGCTTGTTCCAACAAAGGACAATAGCGAGGCCGAGAAAGTTGCTGACAGAAGCAGTGCGGACCACGCCCTGCGGCGATTTTTCCTAAATTGCAGGACAAATTGTCCTGCTTTTAACGGGACATCAAACAACATCATTGTGGATTTCCTAAAAACGATCGTCCGAGATTGGAATTGCAAGAAAGTCTTGCGACCGTCCTCCAAAATAGGTTTGGCGGCAACCTGTAGCGAAAACACTTCCCTGGAATTCGCGAGTTGTCCGAACAGTAGATTTTATGCAGGATGCCTAATTCTCAGAATCATTACGTTCGCGCCCGGGTTCCCCTATTTTGCAGTCGGTCAATCCCCCAGGGCGATTGCGTGCGTCTCAAATTCAGCTTTGTGCAAATACGCAGACAGGGGTGAGTTTTGCTGTCGCGTGAGGGTTTCCACTCATGTGCATCGCAGCTAAGGATTTTGACCGGTGGCTTGTGCCGAAGCACGACAACTGGATCAAAAAAGCCACTGCTGGCTGAGGATTCGATGGCGTTCCGTTCTGTTGGCTAAAATTAAATTGCCATAAAGTGTGAGAAGCGTCCACAGAACAAGCTCTCGGATTCCTTCTGCAACAGTGTGTTGATGAGTTCGCGGCATCGCGACCACGAAAACCAGCAACGGCGACGACATGTCACTTGACCCACCAGCAAAGCAAAGAAAGCGAAGAAAGACTGAAAGGGGCAACCCTTCTCAGTATTATCTGATCGCGACGTGCTTTCTGTTGGGCGTTGTGGCAGTGCTGATTCTGCCTCTGGAAAAGGTGCGGTTTGACGTTGCCGGGGTGGCGGATCCAGCGGAGCAGTCGGCTCCGGCGGCGTCTGAGGCCTATACGGAGTCTTTTTTGCACGATATTTATCCTTCCCGCGATCCTGCTTCCCGCGATTCTGTGGGAGGTCGCAGAAGGCCCGATCGGGAATCGGCTGCATCAGAATCGGCTGCATCAGAATCGCAGGCGAATTTCGATCCTGTGCAGCAGCGCATCTCGGAAGAAGACTTCCAGGGACAGTCAGCGCGGAGTGACGAGGATGGTTCGGTCGAGCGTGCGGAACCCTTGTTTGCTCACCGGAGATTGAATTCGCAAGAGGGCAACGGTCGATCGCGAAGTCGTGGCATGAATCCAGTATCCTGGCAGACGCAGGCAGCTTTGGAAGTTCCGGACGTTCCGGCGCCCCCGGCCGCTGTGTTCTCCGGGTCCGTCATTTCTCAGCCCGCGTTTCCACCTCTGGGATTTTCATCAAACATTCAGCCGAATGGTGCGTTGGCTCCGAATCCTGCGGGAAGAGGTTTGGCGGCTGACTCGGCCCGAATCGTCTTCAATTTTGGCGGGGCTCCATGGTCCGTCGTATTGCAGAAGCTGGCGGAAGAGGCTGGCTTTGCGCTGGAGATGAAAGCCAATCCCCCCGGAGTCTTTAGCTACACCGATCCGGCCGGCCATACCGTGGCGGAAGCGATTGACATTGTGAACGGGTTCCTGATCCGGGAGGGATTCATTCTGCTTCGCCATGGTCAGCTGATGCTGTTGGTTTCCGTGGACGACGTGCCTTCTCATCTGGTCGAACGACTGCCTGAAGAGGAACTTGAGAATCGAGGGCGGTTTGAACTGGTCGCAGTTGAAGTCGCGATCAATGAAGCGTCCGCCGAAAATCTAACGGAAGAATTGACGCCCCTGATGACGAAACTCGGGAAGATCATCCCGGTCGCCTCGGCGAATCGGATGGTGGTCACCGATCTGCGTGAACGGTTGCAGGAGATTCTCGGCTTGATCAAAAAAGGAGATATTGAAACAGCCAGTATTCGCAGCGAAGTGATTTTGCTGAAGAACACCCAAGCGGAAGATGTTGTCAAATCGCTCCAGCAAATGATGGGCGCGGCAGTGGCAGTGGCCGCCAATGGAGGCACAGGTGGCAGTTCAGCGGGAAATGGCGCTCCTGTTGTTTCCGTTGTGGAAACTAACTGCATAATTATCCGTGGGCGAGAACCTGCGCTGAAGAAGATTCGTGACCTGGTCTCGGATCTCGATCGTCCGCCGGCTCAGGTATTTATTCAGGCCATGCTGGTTGAAGTTGAACTTTCTGATACAGACGAATTCGGCATTGAACTGGGTGTGCAGGACAGCCTGCTGTTTCGACGCAGTGTCGTGGACGATGTCTTGACGGTGACGGATTCCTTTGCGGACCCGGGGACCGGAATTATCACCACAACACAGCGAATTATTAATCAGACAACGACACCCGGATTCAATTTCAATAATTCCCCGATCGGAAACAACACGTCCGCCAACCCCCAGCGTTTTGCGGGGCAGGCGCTGTCCAATCTGAGTGTTGGCCGCATGAACCCGGATGAAGGTTATGGTGGCCTTGTGCTGGCGGCAGGCAGTGAATCGCTCAGCGTCCTTCTTCGCGCACTGAAGGCAAATCGCAAAGTCAATATTCTAAGTCGCCCGACGATCCGAACGGTTCATAATCGCAAAGCTTCGATTCAGATGGGGGCTCAGGTTCCTGTTGTGGACGGCGTTTCGCTGGGGCCGACAGGAACGGCCAATCCCGTTGTCCGGCAGGATAAGGCGGGAATCATTCTGGAAGTGACGCCCAAGATTTCCGATACCGGAGTCATCTATATGGATGTGAAGGCGGAGAAAAGTGAATTCCGCCGCGGCCCTGGTTCCGGGACACCGATCTTCACCGATGCTACCAACGGAAACGTCATTGAAGCGCCGATCAAGGACATTACCGAGGCGATCGCGACAGTGAATATCACCAGTGGTCAGACGGTCGTACTCGCCGGAATGATCACTTCGGGTGACGTTGAGTCGATGCGAAAGATTCCGATCATCGGAGACTGGCCAATCGTCGGCCCGTTGTTTCGGTATGAATACTACTCCCATAAACGCAAAGAGCTGCTGATCTTTCTGACCCCGGAGATCATTTATAACGACGATGATGCGCGTCGCATTTCTCAGCGGGAAATTGAACAGTCAAAAATCGACGTGATGTCGCTTCCTAATGTGATGGCATGTCCTCCCGAAATCCTGTCCGATCCGGAGCTTCTCTTTAACGATGCTCAAGCCCCTGCGCCTGGTTTCAAACCGATGAACGACTGGTACGTCCCGACGTTCCGAAAATGGGGACAATCTGAGACAGAGAACGCCCCGATCATTGATCGCTCGGCCGCCATTGATCAGTTTCTGACGCCTGCACCACGTGTAACAACCGGACATTCTTTCACGGCACCGTCTGGTGGAATGTCGACTGGCGATGGGCCGCCAATGGGAAATGCGGAAACTCAGGATGCCTATTTTCCGGCCAACTCTGGTTTCGGGGAAATTCAAAACTATCAATCGTCCCCGGAATTTATCCCGCCACGAATGTCAACACGATCCGGCACGAACACTCCACGGGGAGGAATCCCGCGATGATTTGCCAAGACACAGTAGCGCAGGCCGCCTGCAAACCCGAGCCGCCTCAAGACGTTTATCTCGATCTCAATAGTCGGTTCGGGGCGGTTGTGAACCGCTCCGGTTGCGTGGCGTTGCTGTGTTACATGCTCTGTGGATGCACAATGCTGAACGAAAATTTACCGCTGCTGAAGAAGTCAGATAAGCCGGCGGATGTGCAAAGAATTCTGACCATGTGGACGTTCTCATCACAGGAAGAGCCGGACGGTTCGAAGACTCCGGGCTTTGTCGGCAAGATTCTGTTCTTTGAAGCGGGTTCTGACAAACCCGTTGAAGCGTCAGGTTATATTGAAATTCAGGTCCATGAGCAGCAGGCAGAGGAATGGCGGCTGCGCAGGAAATTTGTCAGTGAGCCGGATGTCTGGAAACGCAACGCGCGCCAGACAGCTCTGGGCACCGTTTATGACGTGTTTGTTCCCCACGAAACCTTAATCAATCAAAGGTATTCGCTCGTGTTGAAGTATCGGAGTTTGACGGGTCAGTTCGTGTCTTCGCCGCAATCTCAATTGCCTTAGATTAAGCAAGAATATTGTAGTCGCCTATGATTCATCATCAAAAACAATCTCCAGCCGCTAACAATGCGTCTCTCGCCTCCCGACGAGGTGAAAGACTGTGTTTGCGCCTGCAGATATTGGTGACCGGAAGGGTGCCCATGTCGCGGCGATGTTACTGGAGCCTGATGTTGATCGCCGGCCTGTATAGTCTGGCGCTGAATCCCGCGGTTCAGGCGGGCGATCAGGGAAAGGCGGCCGCTTCCCCTGCGCCGCCGGTCAAGTATGTTTCCAATGGTCAGTTTTCAATTCCGTTT
>JBDNHX010000418.1:0-5669 GCA_041688565.1 Planctomycetaceae bacterium | reverse complement strand
TCTGATTCTCTTACTCACCTCCACAGGGTTGTGCACGCGCGGTGAGCTTGACCATTGTGAGCCGTTTGTCCGGAAACTTTCTCACGACCTGCCCGATTTCGATTCCGTCTGGCTGGATGCGCTCGTTCAGCAGCGATTCCTTACACCATGGCAGGCCGACTGCATTCAGGCGGACAAGACCAACGAACTGGTGGTGGGACGTTTTCATCTGCAACAGTCTGCCGGGCGATTCACATTTATCGCCCACGAAACATCCCGGCGATCGATCTCTGTTCTTCGCTTACTCGAACAGTCGGCCGTTCCGTATCATTCGACTTTTGAACGACGTCTGGAAGAACTGATCACTGCGATCGATCGTTCGCGCGGTTCTGCACCGGCCAGTCTGGTGCTGCCCACAGAGATTGCGATTCGCCCCGCAGCAGCGGACAATCCGACAGACGCAGGCAAAGACACAGCTGGCCAGTCGTACCTGGTCTCGCCGTATGTTCGCGGATGGTCAACGGAAGAGCTGCTGATCCGCGGCGGTCGTCTGCCTGCATCGGTCGTTGCCGAGATTGGTCGCGAACTTCTGACCGCGCTTGCCTGGCTGGAATCAGGCCGCCTGCTCCACGGTGACCTCGTGACAAGAAACGTGCGTCTGAGCCCTCGCGGCAGCGTGCATTTGACATCACCCTTTGTCAGGCGACTCCTGCAGCCTCAGTTTGCGCTCACAGACCAGCTGACACTGCGCGACTGCGAGGGAATTGCTCCGGAGCAGGCGGGCACCGGACGGAGTGCGGATGCTCGCAGTGAGCTATATTCGCTCGGATGCCTGCTGTGGCAATTGCTGACCAGTCGACCGGTAATCCTGACGGCTGATCCGATCACGCGACTGATGAAGCAGAAGGATCATGACATCGCCGATGTTCGTGGCCCGGTTCCCGATTGCCCAGAATGGATGTCCCGCATCATTCTGTCTCTGACACGACGTTCTCCGGAGCTTCGGCCGACCAGTGCCGCAGAAGTGCTGAAGCAATGGCGCAGTCATTCGGGCAACAGCCTGGCGGGATGTCGAGCTCTCGCTCGTTCCATGCCCGATCATTCTTCCCGCGTCCGATCACGTTCGGCTGTCCGGGCGACTCGGCCCGGATCATCCTGGAAATGGCCAGCAGCGGCAGCGCTCGTTCTGGGCATGCTCGTCTTTCTGACAGCTCGTTCCGGTGTCCTTCCTAAAACGCTTCGACTCGGCTCCCTCGTCCAGATGGCCGCGTCACGAACCACAGCCGAACTTCAGTCGGGCCAAAAACCGTCGACCGCCCCACGATCGCTTCAGGGACCAATCCCTCTGCCCGCGATCAATGCGGAAGGATTGATTCGGCTCGAGCCTGGCCAAACATACCTTGCGGATCCACGCCAGTTTGCCGGTTCCCTGCAGATTGTTTGTGACGGTGCGCCCACAGCGAGAATTCTTGTGGCCACAGATTCCCAATGGCAGCTCAAAGCCCGCTCCATTGAACTGCGAGGACTCAGTCTGATGCAGCAAAGCGACCGTGCTGCGGTCGAGAGCGATCCGAAAACACGCAGGCCAGCGAGACAGCTTCTGGAACTGCAATGCGCCTCACTGGCCATCAGCGGATGTGTGATTCAGTCGCCTGCTCTGGCGGATAACTTCGAAGGAATTGCCTGGCGTCGTCCGCCGCGAGTCGAAGGCGTCGTGATGGTGCGAGACACTGTTTTCGCTGGAGGCGGCTACGGCCTGTCGCTCAATCATCCCCCACGACGGTGTGAGCTGGAAAATGTGCTGCTCGCGAATCGAGGCAGCGGAGTCCTGTGTGAGTTTCAGAAAGGTGATCCGGAGACATGGAATTTGTCCTGCGTCAACGTCACTCAGAGATTTGGATTCAGTCTGCTGGACACAATCGTGCAGGCCGATGGCCCACGCAATCTTCAACTTAATCTGTCATCGACTGAATGTGTGTACTCACCGCAGATGGCAATCGTTCGTCTACAGGGACCCGATTCTATGCGACCAGAATCCATGTCGGTCCAGTTTCGCGCGGGAGAGACAGGAAATCCGGCGGTTGTCCCACCAGAAACACAGCCCGTGGTCTTTATCGACCGACGACTGCAACAGCCAGTCAGTCTTCCGGCCGACCAGATCACGGACAGCAGCCTGTTGCTGGCCGAGCTTTTTTTTGAGAGCGGTCACTTTGAGAGCGGTCACTCAGTTGTCGGTGAAGTCGCGAACCCCGTCGGAGGGAAACTTGACACTGAATACTCCGAATGGTCAGCGTCTGCCTTGTCTGATTTCGAAGGTCCAAAGCTCACAACCATAATGCCAGGAATTCAGCTGTCACGATTGCCGATCCAACGCCCCGACGCGCATTAGTTTCGCGTTCGCTTAGACAACAAACGCGGCTCGGCATTCTGCAGAAACTAAATCTTCATCGCATCTGGCAGGGAACCAGTCTTTGTGAAGTCAAAAATGCTGCGCGACGCGCAACGTATGAAGATTCGTTTCTGAAACACTCGCTTCGGCCTGATGCTGAATGTCCGCGCACATCAGCAACACATCGGGAAGATCACCATTCGGTATGCCGGCAACTCAGAAGATCCTCGATTTTTCGGATGCCAGCTACCACGGCGCTTCCAGCAGATCCACAATGCGGGACGCAAGGCGGGTGGCTGATTCCTGCTGAGCGGTGGCGAGTGAGTGGCCCACTTCCGGTGCAAAGCTCACGCTGCTGGCCTGCTGACTCAGCTCCGCACCAATTGGAAACGTCTGCTGCTGCAGGACCTGTCCGGTTCGACGATCGACCCATGTGACTTCAGCACCGACCATCAGTTGCAGCTCACGCGGATCGTCGAAGCGATTTTCGATCAACGGTGTTTTGCGAATTTCTACAATTCGCCCACGCAGAATCGTGTCGGCTGTCTCGGCTTCATCGAGACGATAACCGCCTCGTGTTCGGATCTCCTTCTGCACGGCCTCTGTCAGCAGATAATCCAGATTTCGTCGGAACGAATCTGATTTGAAGACTGGCACATGCACGGTCCGAACACCCTGAACGACAGGCGTACCGAGCGTATAACCGCAGCCGGGAAGGACTGCGATGCAAAACGCGAGCGGAAGCAGGTAAAGGTGACGAAGCATGATATCCGAAATGATCTGTAGTAAATCCCGCCCGGACACTGCCGAGCCTTCAGTTGCCCATAGCGAAAGACTATCCCTGTTCGAGAACGCGTCCGTTGCTGACAGACTTCACAGGAGAACCGCCGCTGTCAGAGCCTGGCGAACCCTGCGGTTCCGCAGCAGGCATTGAATCAATGAACTCGGGCACCTCAGGCAGGCCAGCAAGTTCTTTCTTATCAATTGTCTTCAGCAGCGCCCGAGCGTCCTTAGCGTAATTCGTATCAGGATATTCGGACAGCAGCTGGATACAGGCGATGGCGACAGCGCGTGGTCGGCGTTTCTTCTGGTAGTATTCCACCTTGCTCCACGCCCGCTGAGCCTCCAGCAGGTAAAGCTCATCAAGATCCTTGCGTAACTGCTGTCGCTGATGTGAGGCAGGAAACAGCTGCAGAGTCTGTTCCTTGAGTTTCCGAGCGCCTGTCAGTTCGCGACCTTCATAGTACGGTCCCTGATAGCTCATCTGCTTGACATGGGCGCCAAGCAGAAACGCATCTTCAAGATGCGGACTGTCGGGATACTCTTCCCGCAGGATTTCATAGTAGCGATCTGCCTCGACATAGTTGTCATGACGCTGATAGTACGTCGCGGTCAGCATCAAGGCATCGTCCGCCAGCGGACCTGTCGGATCGTTCATCCAGATTTGCTTCAGACATTCCAGCGCACGTCCCTGAGTGTCAAACATGGGGCGAGTGCGATCGTGGAAGTTGGGAAGAACTCGTACTCGCAGAGTCGGGTCCCTGGGCGGCTTTGGAGGCGGCCCTTCGTCAATCACCTTTTCACCACTGACCTGGCGAATTTCGTTGCGGGCCACAGGTTCAGCAACTTCCAGCCAGACGCGAGCAATCGCAAACAATCGACGCGTGGCAGGCTCGACATACCGAGTCGACGGATAGTCCTCAAACAGCTGGGCGTAGTCGTTCTGAGCAGCCGAATATTTACCAAGAGCAAAGTGAGACTCCCCCAAATAGAACTGGGCCTCTTCACCCAGCGAGGACTCTTTAAATTTCTTGGCCGTCTTCTTGCCCAGCTTGATGGCCTCTTCGTAGTTGCCTTTGTCATAGGCTTCGCGGCACAAGCGGGCTTCGCGACGTTCGGCTTCCGTGTATTTACGCCCCATTTCAAGCGGCGATTCCTCGCCGTACAGTGAGCGTTCCAGCGGCCCGCGGATACCACCAATGTTGGCCATCTTGCCAAACATTCCGGAATCCTCGTCACTCGACAACGAAGAACATCCAGGCTGCCACAACAAAAGCAGCAGCCCCGCAAGACATCCGGATACCCGCGCAGCGATGCTGGCTCCTAACCGATCAAAAGACCGCCGTCGATGGGCCGAATCCTTTCGGCTGTCGAGCATCCTGCGTAGTGACATGGAAATTCCTGAACCAACGTAACGCCGGGCGACGCACGAGGCCTTCTCAGGGATCAGATTTGAATGTATCGAAGTGTTGAGGGACGACGTCCGAGGGCGTGGGTGATGGCAGACACGGCCAGCTTATGGCACTCTTCCGCCTGCTGCTGGCTGAGTTTCATTCGGCTGATAAGTTCAGAAGACGCATCGCTCATGCGACGCAGAATTTCGATCGAACCAGCGGAAATCGACGCACCTGAATACTCCTCGCGGCGACAGGCCTGACAAAGCAGACCGCCCTGGCTGACCCAGTGAGCGTAGCCGCCGTGGATTTCCACAGGACCACCGCAGATGGAACATTCAAACAGGTTTGGAAGAAGACCAATTTGTTGAAGAAGGGAAATTTCGAAGTGAATAATGAGTGTGGACGGGAAACAATCGGACGTCGACAACGCAGCAAGTGTCGTTGATGCCAGATCGTAAAGTTCAGGGGCCGGATCAAAATCCTCGGTCAGACCGTTCAGCAGTTCTGCGATGTAATAACCCGCGTAAAGACTGCTTAAACCACCTTTGGCCTCGGAATTCTGCGGCTGAAAACGGCCGATCAGCCGCGCTTCCGTCAGAAGGTTCAGAGCACCTGAGGATTTCTTTATGAAGACTACGCGACACGCGGAAAGCAGGTCAAGAGCAGCATCGAACGGGCCCTTGAGTCGCCTGGCTCCTTTCGCGAGAGCCGCAAATTTGCCGAATTCTTTGCTGAAGAACGTCACGACTCGGCTGGATTCGCTGAAATCCGCCTGTCGAATGACCAGAGCTTCGGCTTTTTCGAGCGACACTGTGTTTGCTCCTGTTATCTGCCTGCTTGACAGCATCAGTCCGTCCAACGGAATGGTCTGTGCCTGGAGTGCGCGACAAATAGCAATCTGTCGAAATGTTTTTTAGGCAACATTTGATCTCGCCCCGTGCCAGCTTGCCTGGCACGAGCGGCAGATTTGTAATTAGCCGGCGGGAACGAACACCAGGCCGCCCCGGTTGGCTTGTCCAACCGGAACGGAAAGTTTTGCACTTGGCTTCCTGCCAGGCAAGCGGACTGTTGATTTAATCACAATCGTGAGCCGCGAGGCGCTAGCCGCGGGTGTTTTCGTTGTG
>JBDNHX010000417.1:0-5355 GCA_041688565.1 Planctomycetaceae bacterium | reverse complement strand
TATCCACAACAGCAGTATCCACAACAGCAGTATCCACAACAGCAGTATCCACAACAGCAGTATCCACAACAGCAGTATCCACAACAGCAGTATCCACAACAGCAGTATCCACAACAGCAGTATCCACAACAGCAGTATCCACAGCCGCAGTATCCACAGCCGCAGTATCCGCAACAGCAGTATCCACAGCCGCCCAACAACCTGACTCCGAACTCATTTCCCAATATCTCTGTCCCCGCGTTCGCTCCGCAGGCGATGCATGGTCAATCTGCTCTGACAGATATGACGGGATCTGCACCAGTGATCCCAGCGTTCAGTTTTGCTCCAGCCGCCAATCCGGTGGTTACCAGCACAGCTGGCATAAATTCAGCGACGACCGGAAGTGTGATTGTTGGTACTTTGGCGGCGCAGACAATTAACTCAACTGTGGCAGTGCCATCGACGGCTCCGCCCGTACAAGGTTCTGCTTCTGCACAGCAGAATGAACCGACTCCAGAGCAGGAAGCCTCCGCGCACACCAAAGCCCTGAATGAGAAGAATTTGCGACGGCTTGCGGAATTTCGCCAGGCGGCTTTTCACGATCTGTTGCAAAACAAGGAAAGTTTGGAAAGTAACGTCCCGCGCCTCATTTCAAAGAAGATCGCTTCTTTGATGACCACGCCCGCAACGGACGTGGAACGGATCAAACAACAGATTCGATCTCTGGGACAGTCAAAGTCGCCATTTGCGATCGAAGCTCTGGGAACGTTCTGTCATAAGCCTGCTAAAGAAGTGCGAATCGCATGTGCAGAAGCATTGGGAATGATTTCACATCCGAGCTCCGCAGTATTGCTGCTGAAGTTCCTGAGTGATAAATCCGGTACCGTTGCGGATTGTTCCGTCAGGTCGATGATAGCCATCAACCAAGCTGGTATTCGTGGCGTGATCCTTGCGGCTGGACTGGTGACAACATCTTTCCGAACGATTGTCACATCTGCCCTCGACGAACTGGACCCTCCTCAAAAATCGAGCTGGGAGCAGTTTCTGCTGACTCAACTGTCTGGGTCTGATCATGATCTTACGGCGTTTGTGATATCACTGCTTGCCAGAATGACGGTCGCGACACATGTTGAGATCTATCTGCAGATGGTCAAGCATGACTCGGCCAGAATTCGAGCCGCCTGCGTCGAGGCACTTGTTCGCACAGGATTGAAAAGAGTGATTGGAGCAATCAACGATTCGATGATTGATCCGGACCCACAGGTTCGCTCTCAGGGTGCGATTGCCGTTGCCACTATTTGCAGCCCGCGAAGTATCGAACTGCTCGTCACTTTGATTCAGGATCCCGATCTGACGGTCCGGCGGAATGCCGCCCAAACTGCATCTCGGATTGATGAGGCTGAAATTGGCCCTGCTGTGGCAGCTGCAATGAATTCAGAAGCCGACGCCACAACCGTGGAGCACCTGCTGGCTGCTCTGAATCGAAATGGCGGAAACGATTCCTTGTCCGTGCTAACGCGATATGTCGAGGGCGAATCAGGTAATTTGCGTGACTTGGCACTGAAGGCATTAAGGAAGCTGAAGGCTCCCGCGAGTGTGCCTGTCTTCCGACGACTGCTTGACGACAGCAATCCTGCCGTCAGACGGCAGAGTGTGGAACAACTAGCAGCCCTGAAATTTAATGCGGTGCTTCCTCGAATTCACGAAATGCTCAAGAACGACACTGATGAGTCCGTGCGAGGTTCCTGCGCAAAGGCCATTGGGGAAATGCAGGACAAATCGGCACTCCCTCTTCTTGAAGCAGCATTGGAAGACAGTGCGGTGGTTCGACTTCAGGCAGTGATCTCGCTGGGAAAGCTTGGTAATCATGCAGCTGGCCCGGTTTTGCTGGGCCTGCTGCGAGACGTTCAGCCTGAGATTCGATATCAGGCGGTCAGAGCGATCGGTCAGCTGAAACTGGAAGGTAGTGAAGAACAGATCGAGGCGCTGTTCCAGGACAAGGACGAAATGGTCCGCCGCGGTGCCGAGCAGGCGCTGCAGGAGCTTGGAATGACCGTGAGTCAAATCAGGTCGCGAAGGACAAAACGTCGATTCGTCTCGATATTGTCGAAGCTTTCCCCCAACGTGATTGCAGGGGCGATTCCGGGAGGATCGAAAAGTCTGTTGGTGATCCTGCTTCTAGCGGTTTCGATTGGAGCATTTTGGGGAATCGGGAGTATGGTCTCGCTTGCGGGAGGTGGCGAACAACTTCCGATGACATCTGTCATCGGCGTAGCCGCATCCTCAAAAACACAACAGGCGTTCATTCTCCGAAAATTGGATATTCTCGATGTCTGGTCGCTTACCGACACGACGTTAACCAATCGATTCAAAGTTCCTGCGGGCACGACACAGATCATACCGGAGGCCAATGGCAGTTTGTTGCTTGTGCATCCCGACGAAGGTATTCGGCAACTGGATCTAAAGGTCAGTTTTTCTCCGGAAGGTGCGAAACTCGTTGCCTTTGAAGGTACTGTGGCGGGAATATTTATGGAGACTCAATCCAATTCCCTATGTCTCTTTGAAAATGCCGCCGCTGGTCCGCAGTTGCGAATTCTCGACGCTGCGACCCTGCAGGAAAAAAACAAGATTTCTCTGCCAGTGCCATTCAAAGGGAATTGCATCGTCAGCCCCGATATGAAATATGCGGCGATGTTGCAGACGAACGGCGCTCTGACCCTTGTTGATACTGTGTCACGCGATGTCGCCGAAGCCAATGTCGCAAACATGGCAAAGATCGCCTCGCTGGACATGGTGTTTGCGATTCAGTTTTCCTCTGATATGAAGTACTTCTGCTTTGGAGGAACAAAGGGCTTTTTTTCAATTCAAATCGACAAAATGTCGCTGGTAAAACATGTCAAGGATGCCGGCGGCTGCGTCTTTATCCAGGCACTGCCAGGAAGCTCGGATGTTTTGGCGCTGACTGGAGGCTCGGTGCTGGAATTTAAGGACGAATTCCAGACGATGTCTACGGTGGCTGTCCCAACCCTGTCGACTTTCAATTATATGGATCCGCAAGGGAAAATGATCATTTCCGCAGCAGACGACCAAAAGGAAGTACAGGTATTTAACGTTCAGGCGAAAACGTCTGTTAATATTCCTCCCAACGAGTAAGCGGCCACTCATGTTCAAAGAGCAGACCATGCTTAGTGGGAATCCCGGATTTCAAGGTCGATACAGCACGGGAAACAGCTTATCCGGGCCTCCAAATGATCCGCAGGGACGCATGTCCGCGGGTGTTTTTTGGTACCTCGTTTTTGCGGCTGTGTTGTTGTCAATGATTCCCTATTTCGCAACGCCTGCGAACGGCCTGCTGAACTGGGACGATCCAGAGTATCTCTTTAACCGGCCTGAGATTCGAAAGGGATTCAGTACACAATCCGTGACCTGGGCGTTTCAGACCTCTGCTTGTTCAAATTGGCATCCGCTCACCTGGCTTTCTTACATCGCCGAAGCTCACTTCTTTGGCTTTAGCACGTTTGTGATGCATGTCACCAACATTGTTCTGCATGGCCTGAATACTTTGCTGGTCGCTCTTGTTGTCCGGGCTTTCACCAGACGGTCAGATATTGCGATCTTTACCGCCTGTTTCTTTGGCATCCATCCGCAGCATGTCGAAGTTGTTGCGTGGCTTTCGGAACGCAAGGAACTTCTGTGTTGCACATTTGGGTTGTTGACACTTTTGACATGGGCTCGATTCCGACTGACCGGCAGAATCGCCTGGCTCGTGTGTTCCCTGTTTTGTTTTGCACTGAGTCTCCTGGCAAAGCAAATGTTGATGACTCTGCCGTTTCTTTTGTTGGTCCTCGAAGTCTGCCCGCTCCGCGATGAAGACAATGTGATCTCATTCCGGAAGCTATTCACGGCGTGGAAGTGGACGGTTCCGTTTTTCCTGATGATGGTCTATTTTCTTGTGCGCGTGTTTCAGGCGCAGGAAGATGGTGGGGCAATCAGTACCACAGATCACGTGCCAATGTGGATGAGATTGACCAACGCCATCCAGAGCATCGTTTGGTATGTTGCGCAGACATTCGTTCCTATTGGACTTCAGCCGTTTTACCGACATCCGCTGGCAAATATTTCATTGCCTTTGACTGCGTTCTGTGGGGCGATCCTCCTGGCAGGCTGTACCTGGGTGATAGCGAACCGTCGTCGGCCTTGTGTACTGGCAGGAAGTCTTTGGTTTCTGGGAACGCTCGTGCCAGTACTTGGGCTTGTACAACTCGGATCCGCTGCGAGGGCAGACCGCTATATGTACTTCCCTCACATAGGCTTGTTTATTGTCATTGGTTCACTGCTGCCGCTTCGATCACCGGTTTCAGGGAGACGAATGGCTGCTGGCGTGTTGGTAATCGCACTTGCTTTCACGACGGTCGCGTATCGACAAACGCTATTCTGGAAGGACAGTATCGCACTCTGGACTCGATGCATTGAATGTGATCCGGTCAGTTATCGAGGACACGATATGCTGGCGCTTTCCCTGCTTGTGGCAGAACGCCACGAAGACGCTCTGCAGGAGGCAAAGTTCGCTCTCCGATTTCCTGAAAACCAGCAGAATGGCTCCGTTTACACAACCATTGGATGCAGTTTGCTTTTCATGGGGGACCTTCCGGGCGCGATTACAAACCTTCGAGAAGCCATTCGGCTGACGCCCCACGATTTTAGAGCACTAACCAACCTTGGTTATGCGGTGCGAGAGACTGATATGGCCGAGGCTCATCAATTGTTTACCGAGGCCCTGAAACACGCGCCCGGGAACCTTGAGGCAACAGCCAACCTCGCAAACTGCGAAGCTTCCGTCGGGAACTATCCGCGAGCAATGGAGCTTCTGAAAGAGGCCATGGTCATGGCACCAAACGAACCTCGGCTTCGGGAAAACTATCGACTGTGTCAAGAAGCTCTCCGGAATGCGCCAAAGCCTTGATTACCACTAACGCACTGCGTACGACCAATTTACTCAATTCATTGCCCACGGTTGAGTTCGTCCGAAGCGGTTTCTCCTCGATCATTGGAAAGACGCAATCGCAGTCATCCCACGACAGCCATTAATGGATCCTTCATACTGATCCGAAAGAATACGGCTGTGGAGAAACTACAATTTTGAAGCCAAGTCGCAGGAACACATTTATGATTCGCGAGGACATACTCACGCTGATTGGTGGTGGCAATTCGCCGGACAGCGACTATATGCCAGTGGCGTGTTTGTTGAACAGTGGTTACGGCTGCGTGGGATATTTCAACCAGTCGATTAACGAAAATCTTTCTGCTGCGATCGTGCTCCTGAACATGAGACTCGTCGATCTGCGTGTGGAAGAAGGGCATTCACGCAGGGGGCGG
>JBDNHX010000416.1:0-5940 GCA_041688565.1 Planctomycetaceae bacterium | reverse complement strand
CTGTTGTCGACTCATCAGCCAACAAACTGATCTGCCGACACACGCTGCTGTCTCGCATGCTGGCCAGTTCCTTGGTCGACTCATCAGCCAACAAACTGATCTGCCGACACCCCTGTGCGAGATAGTCTTCCGCAAGGCGGATCGTCGACTCATCAGCCAACAAACTGATCTGCCGACACATAATACGACCGATTCACTGGAAGCCATTCGCGAGGTCGACTCATCAGCCAACAAACTGATCTGCCGACACCTGAGCGTGATTAAGTCACCGGTGGCATCGTCGACGTCGACTCATCAGCCAACAAACTGATCTGCCGACACGCGGTATATTTGGCTGGCTTGCTGCAGAACTGACAGTCGACTCATCAGCCAACAAACTGATCCGCCGACACGAGAACGTTTATGTTATTAGTGTATCCGAGCAGCGATTCCCATCGAGACTATTCCGGTGCCTCGGGAGGTCTCGCGATACATGTATTTCCACGACGGATGGAGATCTGGAATTCCGGCCGCCTGCCGCCCGGAGTGACTGCCGAAACCTTGGGACGAGGCCAGTTGTCAGTACTCCGCAATCCAGACACCGCGCACGTTTTCTACTTGCGAGGCCTGATGGAGAAGGCAGGCCGGGGAAGTGTGCTGATGATACGGAAACAAACGGACTTTCCGCCCCGAAATGGCAGTCTGATGCCAATTTGGGCGTCACGCTGACCTTCTTCGCCCCGGAAGTTACCCCGGAAGTTCTGCGGCTGTTGCAGAACCTCGAAGGGGCTATGTTGCGACGGGAGTTGCAGGAAGCGATGTCGTTGAAGGATGACGAACATTTTCGCAAAGCCTATCTACTCCCGGCTCTGGCCGCAGGAGTCATTGAGATGAGCCAACCGGACAAGCCCACCAGCAGTAAACAGCGTTAACGCATCTGTTCAAAAGTGCTTCGAAGGGTCTTCAAGTCCACCTTCCGGTCCGCTGGAAATTTCATTTCTTCCAGCCACCATTCTTCCGTGAACCCTGCGGACTCACCCGGCTGCAGTTTTTCTCGTGGCCCGATGGGTTCCAGCTCAATCATGTCGCCGTTCGGGTACCACACAGAAACCGTCAGGCCGGCCGCTTCGTTGTAGACGCGATCGGGATAGGTCGCAAATTTCTTGACGAACAGCAGGTCGTTCGGAGCCAGATAGGCAATCACACCTGCGTAGCTGTCAAAGCCCAGTTTCGGCTTGCGTGGTGCTCCCAGAATCTCAACAAACCCCTCGCGGACTCTGATGTTCGGATCTTCGGGCTTCATATTGATTATGGTGTGATCTTCGTACATGACGTAGCTGTTCGGAAAACGACTGGGTGATGTCAGCGGAATCAGACAGATGCCCTTTCCAACCGCAAACGTTCGGCTCCAGTGACACCACTCGGTTGGTGCCTGCGAGATATTATGGATCGTCTGCGTGCAGAGCAGCTTCGAAGTTTTTGCATCGAGAAGAAAGTCGCGGATTAGGCGAGTCCCCGTGGATTCGTCATCAGGACTCGTCAGCCGTGCATGACGATCGCCGATGATTTCGCCTCTCCATTCCCCATTCCACAGAATGTTTCGCTGCGGAATCACAAGCTCCGGTCCAATGTCAAAGCGGCCGGCTGACGACCGTGGGGGATCTCCCAGCTTCCAGGTCTTTTCATCGTCAGAAAGGAACAGACTATTCGTGCCATTCAGCGAATACTCAAGAACTCGTCCGCCAACTTCAGGACACAAGACCACTTTGACCGGTCCATTGGTCAGCTCAATCGCCGCCGCATACCCGAAGTACGGAGCCACACGAGCCCCCTGAAAATCTTCTGCGTATACGACGGCACAATACCAAGTGCCAAACAATATCAACAGTCCGCGAAGCATGAGAAGTAGTCCCGATCGAAGTGGGTAACACAGTGGCTCAAACAGTGTACACTTCACTTGGAATTCTCGGCACTCGCCGAGGTTGTGTGAGATTCGAAATTTGAGATTTGAAATCTGAGGTCCGCCTGTTGGGCGTCGTCGCATTTCATGGGAACATTTTCAGCACGGGAATTGCCGAAATGAAGATTGCCGTTTTTTCCACTCAACCGTACGACCGTGAATTTCTAACGAAGGCGAATGCCGCAGCCGAGCATGAATTGCTGTTTTTCGACGTGCAGCTCAACCCTCAGACCGTGTCCCTCGCAGTCGATTGCCAGGCCGTCTGCTGCTTCGTCAACGATGATGTTCTGGCAGAAACACTGCAGAAGATTCACGCGATCGGAATTCGCCTTGTTCTGCTTCGCTGTTCCGGATTCAATAACGTTGATCTGCCGGCCGCAGCGGCGCTGGACGTAACAATTCTACGAGTCCCCGCGTATTCGCCGCATGCAGTCGCCGAACATACTTTGGCCTTGTTGCTGTCACTGAATCGAAATATCCCCCGTGCCTGGAATCGTGTTCGTGAAGGCGACTTCCGACTCCAGGGGTTGCTTGGATTTGATCTGTTCCAAAAGACGGTCGGTGTTGTCGGGACCGGTGAAATTGGTCGATGTGTGGCTGAAATCTTCCTTGGATTTGGGTGCCATGTTCTGGCCTATGACCCGTTTCCAAACGAAGAACTTCTGCAGCGCGGCGTCAAGTATGTTCCTCTGACCCAACTGCTGCAGGAATCACGAGTCATCACGCTGCATTGTCCGCTGATGAAGGAGACTTATCATCTGATCAACTCGGAGACGTTGAAACTGGTCCAGCCGGACTGCCTGGTGATCAACACAGGACGCGGCGCACTGGTAGAAGTGCAGGCTCTGATCGATGCGTTGAAAGATCGCAGAATCGGCGGCGTGGCTCTGGATGTCTACGAAGAAGAAGCGAGCCTGTTCTTCAGAGACCACTCGGAACAGGCGATTCCCGATGACGCGTTTGCGCGTCTGCTGACTTTTCCAAACGTTCTGATCACCGGACACCAGGGCTTTTTCACTCAGGAAGCGCTGACAAACATCGCCCGCACCACTCTAAAAAACGCGACGCAGTTTGAAGGCGGAACCCCGGACGTAAAATGTGTCGTTAAGTCGACGTGAATCACTGCCGACCGTCCTTCTCCCCCGCGGGGCAACGCTGGGAAGTATTTTTTAGTATTTCATGCGATTTCGGCCCAAAGGGCCATTCGATTGCCTGGCCTGAACACTGAAGATATCCTGACACAGCAGGTCTATCAGATTCTCGCCGGCTATCTGGACGGCAATGACGCTCAACTTCTGCGAGACGATCCTCTCTTCACAACGATTGTTTACATCGACGAAACCGGCTGGAAAGTCGGCAAAAAAACCTGCTACACGTGGATTTTCTCGACTGCCAAACACGTGTTGTTTCGCTGCGGAGTTTCTCGAAAGAAGACCGAAGCGACGAGCGTCCTTGACGCTTTCTTCGGCGGCATCGGCGTGACCGACGACTACGCGGCGTACAAGAGTCTGTTCAGCGAACACCAGTTGTGCTGGGCTCATTTGATTCGCAAGGCGATCAAACTGGTGCTGCAGAATCCAGACGAAACGAAGTACGCGGAGTTCCTGGATCAGTTATGCGGAATCTATCACGATGCGAAGTGCTTGCGTGACAACGTGGCCGCTTCGGTTATCGGTGAACCTCTGAACGATGCGGCAGAACGTAAAGCAGTTGTCGCCAAACTTCAGGAACGTATCAAGTCGCTGTGCAGTCGCCGCGACGAAGAAGTGATCACGGCCAAAGCCGCTGCAAAGCAAGTGCCTCCCGGTGAGCCAACAGCGTCGCATGTGGAAACGATCATTCTTCTTAAGCGAGAGCTGGCCGAAAACGTTGATTGTTTGTTCGTGTTTGTTGAGCATCCTGAAGTCGAACCGACGAACAATCGCAGTGAACGGAATGCTCGACGAGAAGCTGAAATTCGTAAGGGAGCCCGCACGAGCAAAACAGATTCGAGTGCGAAACGACGCAGTACCATCGTAACAGTTTTGGCGCGTCTTCAAACACGAATTGCCAGCTTCTCCACTGAAGAATCTGCTTGTCGCGGTCAGTGAGGCGAAGAGCCATCGAATTCTCCGGTGTGGAAGTCAGGAAACGGATTCACGATTCTGACCGGGGAGTTGAACAGAGTGTCGCTGCATTCTCTGATGGCTGACACCATGGGAGAGACGGTTCGGTTCCGATTCAGGAACAGCGGTGTTTCAGCGAGGCACAGCGGCATCATTGCCGGCACCTGGACATGTGAGGAGGAGTGCCAGTTCCGATGTGGGCTGCGGCAAGTCCTTTGGCGGTTTCGTCGTCGAAACCGCCCTCTGGCCGGAACGCCCAGCGGAGGCCACAGGGTGTGCCGGCTGTCCCAACAGCCGTGCACCAGATCGGGCGTCCCAGCCCGATCGCGGACGTCCAGTCCGCAGGTCACGGCCCAGGACGTGACCGTGGTTTTCGTCCGTACAGGACGGCGGAGCGTCCAGCGCAGCGCGAATAATCGAGAGCGTCCAGCTCTCTAATTATCCGTCACGATCCTGCCGCTTCGATGTTTGGTCTCTGATTCGCGATGTTGCCCCTGTAAATTTTGGGTATCACCGACTCCTAGCGTGAGTTGGTACTTTCGAAACGTCCAAAATGATTCTTCACTCCTGAGGTGTATGAATGAAACGCATCCCTGTTTGTCTGGACGGAACGTGGAATGCCTCGGGGAAGGAAGAAACAGACTCCGATACGAATGTGCTGAAGCTCTATCGAAGAGCCCACAATCAGGATGGTGATACTCAGAAGTCAGCATACTTTTCAGGCGTTGGAACCGCTCGCTTTGAACGGATTACCGGAGGATTGTTTGGGTTTGGACTTTATGACCAGATCAAGGCCGGCTATCAGTTTGTTGTCAATGAGTACGAGCCCGGAGATCAGGTTATCATCGTTGGATTCAGTCGCGGTGCATTCTCCGCACGCGGCCTTGCGGGCTTTATTGCTGCCAGCGGTGTCCTGAAGGAACGCGTCGTCGATGTTGGCGACTTTCTGGATCGCCGGGCGATCAACGATCTTTGGGACCACTATAAGGAACGCATCGAGCGACCTGCTGCCCTTGCGGCATTCCGAGGACGCGAGTGCCATCCGCTGGATCCGAAGACTGTGTCTGCCGTCGGAGTCTGGGATACGGTCGGATCACTTGGAATACCATGGGACGTATTCGAAGGCGATAAGTTTGCCACAAGGCTAAACGACCGTGAACGCCGGATGCTGGAGTTTCTTGACACCGAGTTGCCTGCAGGTGTTGCCAAAGGCTATCACGCCGTCGCTCTGGACGAGCAGAGAGTTCCCTTTGTGCCGACACTCTGGACAGGACCGCGAGTGAAGGATGGGACCATTCAGCAAGTCTGGTTTGCAGGTTCCCATTCGAACGTCGGCGGTGGCTTTGCGAACACAGGCTTGTCTAATATCGCACTCGACTGGATGATTCGAAACCTGCGAGCCGCTCATGGACTGAACGTCGATGATATGAATCCAGACCCTGATGGATTCTGGCAATCTGTGGATTCCACCTCCATGGATGAAAGTCGTTCGCTGCCGATTGGCGGTCGAATCATCACAAGCGAGATGACAACCCGATCGGTGCGAAGCGAATCAGTGATACCGAACGCACGGTCAAATGGCCGCGTGGGCCGCGTCCGAAGTGGATGTCGAAAAAAGAGTATCGACGCACGCCTGAATTCATTGAGATACGATTGAATGATGTGAAGGCGGATACTCCCGGCTCCCGCTCTGAGGGATTCACCATCGCTAGCACTTTGCTTGATGTGAAAGAGCATCCTGGTGCATGGCTTGGTTCAATGTACGAAGGACGCTGGATAGTGGAACCGGATATTAAGTTGATTAAATGTACGTTGGGATTAGAGCATTTGCGTGGACAGAGTCCTGAGAGTCTTCATCGCGAGCTATGGACCGGAGTGCTGACCTACAATCTAGTG
>JBDNHX010000415.1:0-22667 GCA_041688565.1 Planctomycetaceae bacterium | reverse complement strand
GACAGCATTAGCGCTCGCATTGCTGTCGATTGGTGCCGTGACGCTAAATTCGTTGGCGTCGACGATGGAGATAGAAAATGTCTGATCGCTGTAGGAACCATCGGCGGATGCGGCTCGAATGGTGATGTTTCGCGATGCGCCGTCCGCTTCGCGGTTGATAGCACCAGCAACGGTGACGACTCCAGAGTTGCTGTTGATTGCGAAGCGACCGCCGTTGTTATCAAACAGACTGTAAGTGATAGCGTTTGTCGTTGCGTCCGCATCGCTCGCGAGGCCGGTGATGTTGACGACTGTTCCGTTAGCCGCGTTCTCTACGACGGAGTTCGCCGTGGCATTCGAATCGGACACGGCACTCGTGGCGAATTCGTTAACGTCGCCAATGTTGATAGTGAAAGTCTGTGTCGAGAAGGATGTATCGGTCGAAGTCGCTCGAACGGTAATGTTGTAGGAAGCTGCCGCTTCGCGATCGATGGCTCCGTTAACGGTTACGACACCGGTCGTCGAATTGATCGTGAACCGTCCGCCAGCGTTATCATCCAGGGAATACGTTACCGTATCCGTTCCATCTGGATCAGCGGCTAAGCCCGTGATACCACCAGTCGTTCCGTTGGAAGCGTTTTCGAGCACGTAGTTGGCGGCTGCATTGTTGTCGCTAACAGCTCCAACACCACCTTCGTTGACGTCGGTGAGGTTGATCGCAAACGATTGAGTCGAAAATGACGTGTCGGCTGAGGTGGCCCTAATTGTGATATCGTGTACAGTGGCAGCTTCGTAGTTCAATAGAATTCCGTCGAGTACCGTGACGACGCCAGTGGAGCTGTCGATCGTGAATCGACCACCCGCGTTGTCATCAAGACTGTAAGTAATGGCGTTGGTCGTCGCGTCGGCATCGCTAGCCAAGCCCGTGATGTTCACAAGCGTTCCGTTGGCCGAGTTCTCAGCGATCGTGTTGGCCGTTGCATTGCTATCGGTGAGCGAACCTACATCAAACTCGTCCAGGTCATTGATGGCGATCGTGAAAACCGTATCGGCTGCGGAACCATCTGTGGAGGTGGCTCTCACGGTAATTGTTCGTGAGGCTCCTAAAGCTTCTCGGTCGATCGCTTTCGCTGTTGTCACAATGCCAGTTGTTGGATCGATGGCGAAGTTCCCTCCGTCGCTATCGAAGAGACTGTAAGTAACGCCGTTTATTGTTGCGTCTGCATCGCTGCCCGATGCAGTGATGCCAACGGCGGTTCCAATCGCAACGTTTTCATTGACGTTATTTGCCGTTGCGTTCGAGTCAATCGGTGCCGTTACATCGAACTCATCGACATCAGTGATGTTGATGGCGAAGACTTGGTCGGTGAATGAACCGTCAGCCGAAGTCGCTCGAATCGTAATGTTTCGAGATGCCCCGTCGACTTCGCGATCAATGGCTCCGGCAACAGTGACGACGCCAGTGCTGTTATTGATGGTAAAGCGACCGCCGTCGCTATTGAAGAGCGAATACGTAATGGCATTCGTCGTGGCATCCGCGTCGCTAGCCGAAGCGGTGATCCCAACAACCGTTCCGTTCGAGGCGTTCTCCGCGACTGAATTGGCGGCAGCATTCGAATCAGTGACTGCTCCAGTGTCAAATTCATCGACGTCATCAATGTTGATCGTGAATGTCTGTGTTGAGAACGATGTATCGCTGCTCGTCGCCCGAATCGTAATGTTGTAGCTGGCCGCCGCTTCGCGATCAATGGCGCCGTTGACTGTCACAACACCCGTCGTTGAATTGATAGCGAAACGTCCGCCAGCGTCACTATCGAGGCTATAAGTAACCATGTCGGATCCATCCGGATCATCAGCCACGCCAGTGATTCCGACCGTCGTTCCGTTAGCCGAGTTCTCATTGACTGCATTTGCTACAACATTACTATCAGTTACTGCGCCAGCGACTCCTTCATTGACGTCCGTTAGATTGATCGTATAAGCTTGAGTGGAAAACGAGCCGTCAGTCGAGGTCGCTCGAACGGTGATTCCGTGTGATGTTGCAGCTTCGTAATTGAGCAACGTTCCGTCAGCGACAGTAACAACACCTGTTGAGCTATTGATAGCAAATCGTCCAGCGGCGTTGACATCGAGTGTATAGGTGATCGCGTTCGTTGTCGCGTCAGCGTCACTTGCAAAAGCACTGATCCCAACGGCCGTACCGTTAGCGGCGTTCTCAGCCACCGCATTGGACGCTGCATTAATATCGCTTACTGCCGCGACATCGGATTCGTCAATGTCAGTGATGTCGATCGTGAATACCTGATCCGTAAACGAGTCGTCAGCCGAGGTGGCGCGGATGGTAATATTGCGTGATGCTCCATCGGCTTCTCGATCAATCGCTCCGGCAACGGTGACAACGCCAGTGCCGCTGTTGATGGCAAAGCGACCACCGTCGCTATTGAAGAGCGAATACGTGATGGCATTCGTCGTGGCGTCGACGTCGCTCGCCGAAGCGGTGATGCCAACGACAGTTCCGTTGGAGGCGTTTTCCGCGACTGAATTGGCACCGGCATTCGAATCGGTGACCGTTCCGACATCGAATTCATCCACATCGGTGATATTGATGGTAAAGGCTTGATCGGTGAATGAACCGTCGGCGGAAGTTGCTCGGATAGTAATGTTGCGAGAAGCTCCGTCGGCTTCGCGATCGATCGCTCCGGCAACAGTGACGACACCCGTGCTACTGTTGATCGCGAATCGACCACTATCGCTATTAAAGAGTGAATAGGAAATCGCATTGGTCGTCGCATCGGCGTCGCTTGCCGAGGCCGTGATTCCAACGACTGTTCCATTAGCTGCGTTTTCGGCAACGGAATTAGCCGCAGCATTGGTATCGCTTACAGCCCCGACATCAAATTCATCGACGTCGGTGATTGTAACGCTGATCGATTGTGTATCAGTCAGGGTGCCATCGGATGCTTCAACAGTGACATCATAAATTCCATCCAGGTTTACGTCCGTGTTTGCTTCTCGATTGCGTCCAGAGACAAAAGCTAGCACGCCAGTTGAAGTGTTGATAACGAACAGTGCCGAATCGGCTCCGCCAACGATGGTATAGGTCAGTGTTTGGGCGGGCAAGTCGCCATCTGTTGCGGTAACCGTCGTCACCGCAGTCGTGTTTTCTGCGATGCTGATGCTGGCTGTCGCACCGGCCCCATTGCTGGTGATTACCGGCGTGTTGTCGTTGGCCGGCGTAATGGCGAAATTGAAAGTACCAGTCGACGCGGTTCCAGCTCCATCGTCGACGCTGAAAGAAAAACTATCGCTAGTCGTCTCACTGCCGTTGTGGTCGTAGGTGAGGATCCCCGAGTTGATATCGGCTTGCGTAAAAGTACTGTTCAGAGCGAGTTCCGTCCCGCTGCGGCGTAGAGTCCCATTCGCAGTGACAGACGAAACCGTGTACACCAATTGGCTAGTTGTGTTATCGACGTCGCTCGACAGAAGCATCGTATTGGAGATAACGGTGCCGGTCGCGTTTTCAGCGATCGTCAAACCAGTATTCGTCGCGATCACTTGCTCGTCATTGACGGCGGTTACCGCGACGTCGACGACATCGGTGGCGGAACTAAATGCAAAGACACCGCCGTTGGAGCTAGTGCTGACTTTCGTACCAGCGGAGCCGTTCGTTTGATCCCAACCGCGAAAGGTCAGTGCCGATGCCAAAGTGCCGTTGTAGTTCGAACCGGGTGCAAAGTAGAGACGGGTGTTGGCATTATCGGCTAGCAGCAAGGACGAAGCAGAGCTGACTGTTCCGACCACCGTCCATGTGGTTCCGTTATTAGTCGTGTAATACCAAGTACCGTTGGTTTCAACGCTGGCCGTAATTACGATTCCTTTAATTGCTCCGCTATCGACATCGCTCACACCGCCGCTCAACATGCTGATCAGCGAACCAACAATACCGGATGGAACTCCAGCATCTTCGGCGACTGTAATGCTCAACACCGTGTCGATTATTACTGGTGCATCGTTGATAGCTGTAATGGTAATGGAAGCCACTTCCGTCGCGGTACTGAAGGCAGTCGTCGTTCCGTTGGTCGAAACGTCGACTTTGTTGCCAAAGGTACCGGTAGTCTGGTCCCAAGCTCGGAACGTTACGTCACCGGTTGTAGCGTTCTGTCCGTTGGGTACGAATCGCAAGCTATCGGTGGCTCGCAAAAGCAGAGCGGAGGTGTTTGAAACTGTCCCAACTGCCGTCCAGGTCGTCCCGCCATCGGTCGAGTACTCCCAAGCTCCATCGCCGTTGGTCGTGGCGGTAATCGCAATCCCTTCAACGGCCGAGGTATCGACATCGGTGATACGATCGCCGCCAGCGCTGAGAATAATATTGGCGACAGTGTTATCGCTATTCGTCGTCTGATCTTCGGTAATGGTAGTCAACGTCATGTTGCCGGAGTTATCAAGTACCGGCGCGTCGTTGACACTCGTGACCGAAATGGAAGCGGTAGCGACGCTGATCGAATAGGCCGTCGCGGTGCCGTTGGTCGACGTATCACTGTAGCTGGCCGTGCCGTTGATCGACGCGGTTCCGGTCGTTCGATCCCAAGCTCGATAAGTGAACGTACCAGGCGTTCCATTCTGCCCGTCCGGAACGTAGCGCATTTGAGTTGTGCTGGTAACCAGCAACGCATTGGTCGCCGAGACCCCGCCAACGGTTTGCCAAGTCGTGCCGTCGGTCGAGTACTGCCAAGTGCCCGTGCCAGTTGTTCCCGTAATCGCCATGCCCGCGAATGCACCCGTGTCGACGTCGGCTTGCGAAGCATTCGTTAAAATGGTGCTCGCCGAAACGGCGACCGAGTTCGTGTCTTCATTCGTGGAAGTAAACGAATACATATTGCCGTTGGTAATCGTCGGCGCATCGTTGACGGCCGTGATGGTAATGGAAGCTGTCGCTTGCTCGCTCGAATAAGCAGTCGTCGTTCCGCTGGTCGACGAATCTCCGTAAGTAGCCGTAGCATTGGTCGACGCGCTGCCGCTGGTTTGATCCCAGGCTCGAAACGCAAAAGTTCCGGTCTCGCCGTTGTTGTTGTCGGGAATGTAACGGACTTGAGAAGTGGAAGTGACCAGTAACGCATTCGCACCTGACACGGCACCGAAGTTATGCCAGGTGGTTCCATCGGTCGAGTACTGCCACGTGCCGTTGCCGGTCGTCGAGGTGATCGCTAAGCCGCTGACGGCTCCCGTGTCGACATCGGCGTGGGAACTGGCCGTTAGGATTGTCGAAGGCAGTGTGCCGCTGGAGGTCGTGTTCTCGTTGGTGCCGGTCAACGTATACGAATAGGCGTTGGTAATTGTCGGAGCGTCGTTGACGCTGGTCGTCGTAACGGTGGCTTGCTCGGTTGCCGTACTAAACGCCGTCGTTCCGCCGTTGGTAGAAGCATCGACTTTGGTTCCGACTGTACCGCTGGTCTGGTCCCAGGCTCGGAACGTAAAGTCCGCCGTTCCACCATTGAGGCTGTCGCCCGTATAAGAGATCCGATCTGTCGCTCGCAACAGCAAGGCCGATGAATCGGAAACAATCCCGAAGACGAACCAAGTGGATCCACCGTCGGTTGAGTATCGCCAAGTTCCATTTCCAGTGTTGACTGAATTGATGGCGATGCCTTCGATAGCTCCACTATCGACATCGGTGATCCTGTCTCCACCTGCACCCACGATGATCGACACAACGTCTGTGCTTGTCGTGTTGTTCTCACTGATCGTCCCAAGTCCCATCGATCCGGTATTGTCGAGTACCGGAGCATCGTTGACGGCTGTGACCGAAATGGAAGCAACTTCGGTGGCAGTGCTGAAGGCAGTCGTCGTTCCGTTGATCGAAACATCGACTTTGGTGCCAAAGGCGCCTGAGGATTGATCCCAAGCGCGGAACGTTACATCACCTGTCGTTGCGTTCTGCCCGTTGGGTACAAATCGCAAGCTATCGGTGGCTCGGAGCAAAAGGGCTGAAGTATTGGAGATGGTTCCGACGGCCGTCCAGGTCGAACCGCCGTTAGTCGAATACTCCCAGGTTCCATTGCCGTTGGTCGTGGCGGTGATCGCGATCCCTTCGACGGCCGAGGTATCCACATCGGTAATCCGATCGCCACCGGCGCTGAGAATAATGTTGGCGACCGTATCGCCGCTGTTGGTGGTTTCATCTTCCGTACGAGTCGTAAACGTCATGTTACCCGCATGATCGAGTACCGGTGCGTCGTTGACACTGGTGACGGTCATAGAAGCAGTGGCAACGCTAGTCGAGTACGCGGTGGTGGTTCCATTGGTCGACGAATCGCCATAATTAGCAATCGCGTTAGTCGAAGCGGTGCCGGTAGTCTGATCCCAGGTTCGATAGGCGAAGGTTCCGGTCTCACCGTTGTTGTTGTCGGGAATGTAATGGACTTGCGACGTGGATGTGACAAGTAACGCATTGGTCACAGACACCGTACCGAAGTTGCGCCAAGTGGTTCCATCGGTTGAGTATTGCCATGTTCCGTTACCGGTTGTCGAGGTGATCGCCAATCCACTGGCGGCTCCCGTATCGACATCGCCTAGCGAACTTGCCGTTAGGATCGTCGAAGCCAGTGCGCCGCTTGACGTTGTGTTCTCGTTGGTGCCGGTTAGCGTGTACGCATAGGCGTTGGTAATCGTCGGTGCGTCGTTGACCGCGGTGACCGTAATCGATGCGAGTTCGGTGGCGGTGCTGAAAGCGGTCGTTGTACCGTTGGTTGAGACGTCGACTTTGGTGCCGAAGGTTCCTGTGGTTTGGTCCCAAGCGCGGAAGGTAATGTCACCGGTCGTCGCGTTTTGAGCGTTCGGAACGAACCGCACCAGGTCCGTGCTCCGTAGCAGCAACGCTGAGTTGTTCGCAACCGCTCCAACCGCAGTCCAGCTTGATCCCGCGTTGGTCGAGTATTCCCAGGACCCGTTGCCGCTGGTCAAAGTCGTGATCGCGATTCCTTCAACAGCTCCGGCGTCAACATCGGTAATACGGTCACCACCGGCGCTGGAGATAATGGACGCGACAGTGTTGCCAGAGTTGCTCGTCTGATCTTCTGTAATCGTGGTCAGCGTCATGGCGCCCGAGTTGTCTAAAACGGGCGCGTCATTGACCGCGGTGACCGTCAATGCGGCGGTATCGGTCGCTGTCGAAAACGCCGTAATTCCCCCGTTGGTTGACGTACTTGCGAGGCTGCCGTTCGTTAAGTTGTCGGTTCGATCCCAGGCTCGGAAGGTAACGGCATCTGAGATCGATCCGTTCCAGTCCGCGTTGGCCTGAAAATAGAGCCGCGTGTTGACGTCGGCCGCAAGCAAGCGAGCACTGGCGTTCGTAACGCTCCCCATCGAATACCAATTGGTACCATTGTTGGTGGTATAGAACCAATTTCCGTTGGTCGCGTTTGTTGCCGTGACCGCGATCCCTAACTGGGCACCTGGGGCGGGGTCCGTGACGTTGTCCACTTGCCCGGAAGGGGATGCAAAATCTACCAGCGAAGAGACGAGCGTCCCCACGGCGCCTGAAGGCGCTCCAGCATCTTCAAGAACTGCCGTTAGCGCGGGGCTCTTGGACGCGTCCAACACGGGAGCCGTGTTCGTGACGTAGGCAATCTGCACATTGTCAATTGTCAATGAGTTTGACCCGGTGGTTGCTCCGGCGATGAGAAAGCGAACGCGGGTATTGACTGCGAGGTAGGCGCTGATGTCGATCGAATCTGACCCCATGTCTTTACGCGTGCTAGTATCATACGTCGATAGCGTTGTGTAGCTGCCGCCACCGTTGGACGATACCTGAAAATATACCAGCCCCGAACCACCGAGCTTATTATCGTAGTTAAACGAAACGGTCGCACTCAACGTGGAGGTGAGATTCAGCTCGCGATAGATGTTGCCGCTGGAACTCGAAGGATTTATTGTGAGAGTACCACCAGTGGCACTAAAATCACCACTGGAGGCACCACCACCAGTGGGATCTGTTTCGATCCAGGATGTACTCCAGCTTTGCGTGCCGTCATTGTTGCTGTAAGAAGCGGTACTAAAATTGTCCCGCACGGTTTCATTTGCCAGCACGTGCGTCCAGTTTTGCTGAACGTCGAGGCTGAAAGCAATTTGCGATTCGATTGCCCCGACTGCGTATTCCAGAGTCCAGTTACCGCCGATTAGAATCGAACCTGTGGCATCGATCGACGCGGCTACGTCGGCTCCCGAGAGGCTACTGAGCGTTCCTACCAACAGTTGGCCCTCGGAGTTGCTGGCGAAATCGCAACCGTAGAATAACAAGTCGCCATCGGCCGAGAGAGCATTACCCCAGTTCGCGATTTGCATCGCTTCTCTGGTCAAAACGTCGCTGGTTAGCCATGTGCCTCCGAGCTTTACAGAGCCCTCTACACCGTGGGAAACGAAGTGGATTGCGTCTAAATCGTTATACTGAGCCAACACTTCGCTGATTTGGTGAAGCCCATCGGTTGATCCATCGAGCAGGAATACATCGATCTGCCTCGAACCATCCTGATTGGCTAAAAGATCATCAATGAATTGCTGGTAGTCCTGAGTCGCAGTATCCACGAACACGACTTCGCGTTGTGGAGAAGATTGAACGAATTGACGGGTCAACGCGGCTTGATCGTCGACATTTGCAACTCCAGCCTGTACCAATGATGCTTGAAGTGACGAATCATTCGCGTCTGGAGTTTCTTGCAGCGAATCATCATCTTGAGCGTTGACCTGAAACTCGCTGGAGAATGCCACGTCCGCTGTGATCGTGCCGATCTGATATTCCAGATCCCAGTCCGCATTGCGAATCACACCGCCGGTTGCATTTTCGCTGGCCGCGACGTCGCAGTCCGTCAGGAGACTCATTTCCTGCAGTAACTGCTGGCCATCTTCTGAACCAGCGAGATTACACCCGTAGAACAAAATGTCGGCCTTGTCCGACATCGAATACTGCCAAGCACTGATGGCATTGCGATAGGTGTCGAGATTGTTGATCGACAGCCACGTCGATCCGAGTTGCACTTGCCCGGTTCCGCCGTGGGACACGATGTGAATTCCATCAACGACGTTGTATTGCAGCAACGCCGAAGTGATCTGCGCAATGCCGTCTTTGGTAGAATCCAGGGTCACAAACTCCAGAGTCCGCGACGAATCATTCGCGCTCTCCGCGCGCAGATCGGCCATCATCTGGTCGAGATTGCTGATGGAGGAATCCAGGAAGACAAGTTCCAGGGTATGCTCGTCAGAAGCGGCAGCCTCGGACTTATTCTGAGATTCTGAGGCGGCTGGCAGGAGCGAATCGGCGACCAGATCCAGAAATTGCTGGTCAGGAATTGCAAACAGCCCGCCATTCTGGACCTCGGCCGATTCGAACAGGGCGGAGGTCAGGGAGCTTCCCGCGTCAGCCAGTTCGGCAACGATCGGAGCAATTGGCGAAGCACTGAAAAGAATGCGATCTTCCAACCGAGCCATCTGTAAAGTCCGTTCAGGCAATGCCTGAACCGCCGAGGGCCGTGTGACATGCAGGCCGTGCTCAATCAGCATCCGCGTCTGAAGTAGTAATTGGCGCAGCAACATTGATGTTCGTCCAGAATCGTTCGCAGTAGTAATTACCTGCTGACTGAAGGCAATCGTCTTTACGTATTGTCCCTAAGGAAAGTAGTACTTCGCATTTCGGCAAAATCGGCCCTTCAGGAAGACCGTGACACTTGAGGAAAATTGCTTCCTGCACAATACGGGCGGTCTGTGTTAAGATTTCTGTTTCTAACTCTTGTGACGACTGTGGTCATTGATGCCGAAACGCGGAATGATTGTCACAGGGCCGGGCAAGAATACCCATGTGCAGGGCCGGCGCTCTGATACTTGAATCGCTGAAGGGGTTGCTGTCAGGGTGTGCAAAGAACCTGCAGGCTGCCGGTTCTGTGTAAATATTCGCCGAAGGTGTGGGAAAACTGGCGTAGCGTAAAGGGAAGTGCGGAGCAGTTTGCGGCGCGCGGGCTGGCGAGACATTGTCCGGAATTCGGCGGAAAGGCGGCGTTTGAATTCAGGAGGATTGCGTCGGGCAACGTGGGTGATGCAGTGCGTGGGCCGCTTAACATCGAGCGGAAAATAAGTGTCGCCTTTCGCTCTGCGAAAGTTGCGAAGACGCTGCTTTCGCGGAGCGAAAGGCGACTCTAAAAAGCCGCACGATGCTTAAACAAAGATCTCGGTGATCGGGCGGCCTTTGGCGATCGGCAGCGGGCGGTTGAGGTTGTCGTACACTTCAATGGTATGGTCGATTCCGAGAGCGTGATACATCGTGGCCGCCAGATCGCCGGCTGAGACCGAATCACGATCCGGCACGGCCCCGTATTTGTCTGAGGCGCCGTAAACTGCGCCGCCCTGAACGCCACCGCCGGCCATTAGAACGGTATAGCATTTCGGACAGTGATCTAGACTGATGTTGGCGTTGATTTTGGGCGTTCGGCCGAATTCGCCCATCCAGTCCGCAGGAGATCGCGGCGATGAATTTCGGACGAATGCTTCAGCAGGGACTGGCTCAACATCTTCAGAAGCCCTTCAGAAAATTCGCCAGTTCGTCGTCATCGTCTTTGTCATCGTCTTCGTTAGCAGCAGCTTCAGGGGCCTCGGAGTGCTCCATGTCGGAGACGGCCCCACCGAGCTCATGATCTTCAACGAGTTCATCATCATCGGCCGCGTCAACAAACCAGCTCGATTCGTTGTCGTCTTCGATAAAATTATCTGCGACTGTATCCTCAGCGAGAGCATAATCTTCAACCACAGCGTCAACAATTTCAAGTTCGACATTTTCAATGGCCTGGTCGTTGGTTACAGCTGAGGCTTCGTAAACTGACTGCTCGGTTTCAGGCAGCGGATCAACAAGATCGGCTGTTCCAGGTTCGTCAGGATCCATTGCCGCGATGCGGCGTCCGAGATCGATAATTTCCGGCACACTGTCCATATTTTTTGGACCGCCGGCCTTCTTCAGGGCACCAAGGTTTGTCAGACCAGCAACGCCATATTCAACATTTTCTGTGGCTTCGTCGGCATCCGTTGTGGCACCGGCCTGTTCGAGTGAAAAATTGAGCGGCCGTTCGGAGCCTTTCCTGCTATCGGTCAGAAGCGAATCGGCATCGCCAATCACTGTGGAAGAATCTGATGCCATGCTGGCCGTTGACGATTTTGTCTCGGACTTTTGAACCGCGGCATTCAGAACTACCTCGGAGACCGCATCTTCGCGAATTCGGATCAAAAACCGAACGGGGCCCAGGGCAAGCACGGAGCCGTGAGTTAATTCCTGGCGAATGCCACCCGTGAGACGTTGACCATCCACGAAGGTCCCGTTGCTGCTGTCCAGATCTGTGACAGAAACGCCGTCACGACCGACTCGCAGAAAGCAGTGTCGTCGACTGATTTGCGGAGCGGACAGGCGCAAGTTGCAGTCTGCGCCGCGACCGATGACGATGTCATGACGCACGGTGACTTTGCGAACATTGGAGAGCTGATCCTGCAGTTCCAGAACGACCTTCATGGCATTGGTTCCGTTCAGACATATAATCAAAGAGGCTAATCAGACGATCCGCGGGGGGCCGCGGTTCGCAGTTGGAAAGAACAGCTTTTCATAACTGTATCATTCAGGCAATACGATACAGTGAGTTTGCTGAATTTGCTTGCACTTTTGGCACCGATTTGACGTCTAATCTTCCTGAAGCGAACCTGACATCGGGGCGCTCGACAGGCGCTTGATGGATTCAGAGGTAGCCCCGGCGGCCTGAGATGGAACGGAATTACTCACAGCCCGGGACTCCCCGGAGTCCAGATGCGGGATCCGGAATCACTCGCGGCAGTTGCGTTCTTCTCCCGGGCCATACGTCGGGCTTTCATGCGAACATACGGCGGCACGAAACGGCCGCGATAGCCGAAGTGCGACACATCCACCTTGTAATCGGCGCGTTTCGGTTCACGGAGATCTTCAATCACAAAGCCGCAGTCACAGAGTCCCCCGACGATTTCCTCCATGCGATGAAGGTACTCGGTCGCGCCTTTTTCGCGATAGGAAGTATCCTGTTGTTTCGGCAATGGCCCCTCGTGATAGTATTCCACACCGATCACGAACTGCTGTCGCTCGTTCCGATGGCTGATCTGCAGGCTCACCGGCTGTTTGTGCTGGCAGATGTAAATGCCATGGTCGCGAAGGACTCGAGCCACTTCCGCGTAAACCGGCTTCAGATCCGGCACATAGCAGGTGCTCACCGGCTGATGCACAATGTCGAACGACTGGTCACCCAGCATGCTCAGGTCATCCATGGACGTATGCACGGTCTGAACTTTAAAACCACGCCGCTTTGCTTCCTGGTTGTCCAGACGCAGCATGGATTCGCTCAGGTCCACAACCGTAACGGTTGCTCCCGCTGCCGCATAAAGAATGGCCTGCCAGCCGCCGCCGGAAGCCAGACACAGCACGTTCAGGCCGGCGACAGATTCGGGCAGCCAGCCGCGACCATCCAAAGTTCGCAGAGGATTCCGGCAGTCTTCATCCGTGGCGACTCGAGCAAACAAACTTCCCGTATCTGCCAGTTGATTCCATGCCTGCTGATTGCTGCTGCGATAATCCACGTGAACTGACTTTTCCCTGGAGGAATGCAAACGGGCCTTCGGAACTCAAACGGCGGAATTAAACCCGTCTGGCCAGAGAACCACAACTAACTCCGGTCTGCGATGTTCACGGGACCTGATTCGTTCCTGCAGATAATGCCGCAAGAAAACGGGCTGCAGGCAATCCCAAGGCTGGGAAGCGGCGGACTGGGAAGCCTGGAATCTGAAAGTCGTGTTCGACTTCCGAGAGTCATCGCCATAAAATCGAACTCCGGTGCGTCGCAAAACCAGGCCGACTTTGAATGTCACGTTCGCGCAAAATGTGAATCAAGGAGAAAGTCTGGCGGTCACCACTCACTTTTGCGAGGCCTCACAATTTCCCGCGATCCACGAAACTCAGGAAAAATGTCATGAAAAAGATGCTTCTTTCAGCTGCACTGTCCTTGTGCTGCCTCACGACAGTCGTCGCTGAAGACTGGGGCACTGTCACTGGTCAGATCGTTGTCACCGGAGCGATTCCGGAACCGGTGCTCCTGCACAAGAAGGATGCGGACATTAAGGACAAGGCCGTCTGCGCAGCCAAAGACACCTATTCCGAAGAACTCGTGATCGACACGGATTCCAAAGGTCTGGCCAATGTGTTTGTGTATCTGGCAAAGGCGCCGAAGAACATTCATCCGGATGCGAAAAAGCCAGAACCTGCGACCGTGATTTTTGACCAGAAGGGCTGCATGTTTCTGCCCCACGCGATGATTGTGCTGGGCGGACAGACCGTGGAAGTGGTCTCCAGTGACGCAGTGGCTCACAACACTCACACTTATCCGCTCAAGAATCAGCCGATCAACGTGCTGATCGCTCCGAACACGCCTGTTGGAAAAGGTGAAAAACTGAATTACAAGATCGGTGAAAGCTTACCGATCAAGGTCACCTGCGACTTTCACCCATGGATGGCCGCTTATTGGATGGTTGTCGATCATCCCTACGCTGCCGTGACCGACAAAGAAGGCAAGTTTACGATTGCCAATCTTCCTGCCGGTGAGCATGAATTCCGCGTGTGGCATGAGCGAGCTGGCTATCTGGATCGCAAGTACGCCGTCAAAGTCACAAAGGGCGACGTTGCTCTGAAGCCGATGGAAGTCAGTGTTGCTAAGCTGAAAGGCAAGTAGAAAAAACTTGCGTCCTGCTTTCGACTTAAGCGGCATTGGGTCACCAGTGCCGTTTTTTTTTATGGATGCCAGCCTGATCGCCGCGCGGGCGATTCTCACCAGGCCCCGGCCATTTCCCGGCTTTAGTTTGGCGTGTTGAATCAATCTTAACCCGCCGCGTCAGCGAGGGATAGGCGGCGCAGAACGCAGGCAATGTCATCCCTCACTGACGTTTCAGGTTGTGAAAACCCATTAATTCAACACTCCGAGTTGAGGCTGGCTGGCTGAACAGAAAGAGACGCAGCTATTGCTGAATCGATCGAATCGGAAAACGAAGCCCGTCGTAAGCCGGCTCCACAGTTTCGGGCAACGAACCTTTCAGCTCATCGTAATCCAGCTCGTGCGACATATGAGTCAAATATGTCCGTCCTGGCCGAAGTTGCTGGATCAGACGCAGGGCCGCGTCCAGATGCAGATGCGTAGGATGCGGCTCCCTGCGTAACGTGTCCAGAACCAGAACGTCCAGCCCCTGCAGCTGTTCTTTGCTGCTGGCGGGGATCGTCGAGACGTCCGTACAGAACGCCACGTTGCCGATTCGAAATCCAAGGATTGGCAGTTCGCCGTGCTTGAGTCGAATCGGAAGCACATTCAATCCCAGCACGGAGAACGGTGTGTTTGGAGAAATTCGTTCGAACCGCAGTCGAGGCGCCGCATATTGGTGTGGATGATTCGCCGGATCAGAAAAGGCGTAGGAAAACACCTGGCGAACCTGCTGTTCCACAGTTTCTTCGCAGTACAGCGGAACGGAAGAATTCAGCTGGAATCCGAAAATTCGCAGATCATCGAGCCCCATAATGTGGTCCGCATGACTGTGAGTCAGCAAGGCGGCTCGAATCAGAGTGGCTCGTTCACGAACCAGCTGCAGCCGCAGTTCCGGACCGGCGTCGATGATGAATTCGCCCTTCGGCGCTCGCACTAAAACGCCTGTGCGAGTCCTTCGGTTGCGGGGATTATTCGACAAACACACCGAGCACTGACAGCCGACGACCGGGACTCCGATACTCGTGCCTGTTCCCATGACGACCATTTCGCCGTCTGCAGACGTCTGCGCGAAAGGCTCGTTCGCCTGGTTGTTCAGCGATTCTCCTGTGCCCGTGCTCACGACGCGTTTTTCCCCGACCCGGCTTGAAAAAGTCCTCCGCATGAGGATTAACGAAGAGTTTGGCAGTTTCATTGCAGAAAGAAAGGGCCATCCGATTTTAATGCGGAGTCTCGCCGTGTTCGGCCAACGTCTGAGCTGCTCCGCGCCGGAAGTGCTGCTGCACTCTTCCTCTTTGGTTCTCAGAGTCCCAGGTAATCCTGGAAATTTGTGTCCGAGCCGTGGCGACACCGTGGGTGTTGGAATTCAGCAGATTTTGCGACTTAAGAAGTCCATCCGGCGAACATCGAACTCGGCATTTTGTGAATCAGGAAAACCAGCGCCGATAAGCCTGTTAAGTTTTTCCGGTCATGCGAGTCTTACCGATTATGGAGATGACCGTCTTTCCTGGGCACCGATGTCGATCGGCATCAAAGCGGCACTCGGGCGGCCACGATCGTCATTTGGTCAGCGACAAACGACGCTGAAGGCTGTGAATTCTGAATCAGCAGCGAAAGCTGGCTGTAAGGGCAGGACAATATGTGGAACTGGCGAGCTAAAAACGCACGAAAACGACTGAACAAATCCGCCGTTACGGATCCACGCGTTGAACATCTGGAAACCCGCGCTCTGCTGGCCGGCAACGTCGTTGCCAGCTTAAGCGGCGATCACCTGAATATCACGGGTGATGTCTCCGCGAATTCCATTGAGATCACAGTGCTCAATAATCAGGTTCAGCTCAGAGGGCTGGATTCGACGACCATCAATGGCAGCACTGACGTTTTTGTGATCGCGCAGAATACCGATACGATCACGGGCAACGTGAATATTGCCATGGGTGCAAGCAACGACTCCGTTTCGTTCAGCCGAAATGTGAAATTCGGCGGGACTCTGACGGTGCTGGGCGACGATGGCAATGACACGATCAACTCCACCGGCGCAATCTTTCGAAGTACCACGCGCATTCTGGGTGGTGACGGAAATGACACGATCAGTCTGCAGGATTCTACCGCAGACGGTATTCTTTTTATCAACGGCAATCAGGGCGATGATCTTGTCAGCCTCAAGGACATGACGACCAATGGACCGCTGAAAATTAAGGGAAAAGACGGCAACGATGGAGTCTCACTCAATAACGTGACGAGCAACGGCACCGTCACGATCAAAATGGGACACGGGGACGACGACGTTACGATTCGAAACTCTTCGATCAATGACAGTGTTCTGATCAAGACGCGGCAGGATCAGGATGCCGTGATGTTCGACGACAATACGTTTGGCGGCCGTGTGCATGTCAACCTTGGCCGCGACAACGATGGGCTGATCGTGCGTGACACCAACACGTTCAACGGTTTGTTCTCAGTTCAGGGGGGTGACAGTCGGCTGAACAATGCTGCCGATTTTCCAGACGGTGATGCTGTCAACATCGGCTCAGCCAACGTCTTCAATGCTGGCCGGCGACTGATCAAAACAGAATCCACCACCGCCACAACGGCCGGCAACAATCGTTTTGATGCAGCCACGACCGGCCTCATTGCCCGCGCAACTGCGGCTGACACTGCCGCGACCAACCAGACAGCAATGACGCTTTCTGCAACCGCCACTGCGGCGGCCGACAAATCGGTGACTTCGGACGGCGTGCTGATTACGAAAGATGCGGCGGTCACAATCAGCGGCACGACACTTCCCGGAGCCACGATCGCGCTCGACACGGACGACGATGGTCAGTTCGACGATGGCAGCGTCACAGCGGATGCAACGGGTGCCTACACGACCACAGTTACAGTGACTCGACAGGATCTCTACACCGGGGACACCACAACCAACGACCAGTTGTCCGGGCGGCAGACAATTTCTCTGCGTGCGTCACTGGCAGCTGAAACAGCCGACACGTCTGTAGAAGTGGATCTCATCAAGAGCACCAACGCGCTGGTCAAGTTTTCTTCGGTCACAAACACCGGAGCGACTCAGGAATACTTTATTGAAATGTTCAGCGCAGAAGCGCCGATCACGGTCGACAACTTTCTCGACTATTCGACCTCCGGACGCTACGACAACTCCATCATTCATCGTTCCGCAGAGACCGGCACCGAAACTCCGTTCGTCATACAGGGCGGTGGATTCACAGTCGACGACGGCGTCATCGGAGCGGTCCAGCAGGATGCTTCGATTGCCAGCGAATTCAACACGGCTCGCACCAACATGCGAGGCACGATCTCGATGGCACACACCGGGAACACGAACAGCGGTACCAGCCAGTGGTTTGTGAATCTCGCCGACAATCCGCTGGACATCCCGACAAGCCCGACCGACACCACCGGGCTGCGACACACCGTCTTTGGTCGCGTGGTTGGCAACGGCATGACAGTGGTCGATGCAATCCATGCTCTGACCGAAGTGGATCTCGCTCAGGAAACCAGTTCGTCCGCCCTGAATGAAGTTCCACTGCGGACCACGTTCACTGACTTTGCTCGTACTCTGACAGGGACAGTTGCGACAACGGCTGGCAGCTCACAGATTGTGGGGACAGGCACGAAATTTACCACTGAGCTTGGGGCTGGTGTCGCGGCAGGATCTCCGCGTTCGCGGATTCAGATCACCGGTCAGACATTCATCGTTGTCAGCATCATTGATGACACACACCTCACCGTCTCGCTGGCTCCCACAACGACCGGTTCTGCAATTGCTGCGAGGGCGGACTTCGCCAACGACGATGAGTTCGTAAGGTTTACGACTATCGCAGAAACTCTGAAGCTGACTTAACCGCAGCTGAAGGCAGACCACAAAAAACAAGAGCGAAGGACTGATGCCCTTCGCTCTTGTTCTATTTCCATCAGACTTCGTGTGATCGAGGCTACACTTCTTCCAGTTCGATGTTCCAGTAGGCTTCGCTGACGAACTTGGACCAGCTTTCGATCCGAACTCCATGTGGTGCATAAAGTGGATTCCAGATGGGCCGCGTTGGCTTTTGCAGCAGCGGCATACGAGCCTGATCGGGGGTCCGATTGGCCTTGCGGGTGTTACAGTCGACGCAGGCCAGCACGCAGTTCGTCCAGCTGGACAGACCGCCTCGAGACCGTGGAACGACGTGGTCGATGGTCAGCTCTTCGCTGCCCGGTCGACATCCGCAGTACTGGCACATGTAGCTGTCGCGTTTAAAAACGTTTCTACGGCTGAAAGCCACGACCTTGATCGGCAAGCGATCATACTTAGTCAGTGTGATGACTTCGGGAACTTTCAGTGCCAGCCATTGAGTCCGAATGACCGGATCACCTTCTGCCGGTTGAAGCAAAGCCCAGTCTTCCCATCCATAAAGCTGAAAGTTGGTTGGGTCGACAATCCGAGCGGTCTCGTTCCACACCTTAGTCAGTGCACGAGATACCGTGGACACCGCGATTGGCTGCCAATTGCGGTTTAATACCAATGTAGGACGTTCCAGAACAGAACTGGTCATTGCAGTCTCCTGCCTTTCCGAGCCTATCTCTGTCACTGATCTCTTAAGCAATGGTTGCCGATCCGTCTGATGAGAGAGGTCGGCCACGCGGAGAAAGCATACGCCGACAGAGCCTGACGTGCCAATCACATCGCACTTTTTTCAGAAGGTCCGGACAACGATAAACGGTCAACTTTGAGTTCGTCCGCCAGCGCCGTTCACCAGTGGCCAGGGCTCAGCAGATCGGGCTTAATGTGATCTTCACATTCCGCCCGCGGACGCTCCTCCAATGCCACTCAGTTTGACAAAGTAGACGTCACTGTCCGAGTGACGAACGCGGTAAAACGCAGCTTTGGCATTCATCACTCGGGAGGGATTGCTACTAAAACGCAAATCGACTGCCATTGGGCGCTCCTGCCGGGGTGCAGATGCACTCCCTTGCTCCGCGTTAGATCAGCACGCCTTTGCGAATGCCGATTCAATTCGTTTGAGCCGACCCGTTGTCGGGCAGACATAAAGACGACGTCGCCAGCCGGCCTGCAGAGGTTGTCCCTTGAGGAGACCACTGCCGTGGCACAGTTCGCCATCGACCTCAACCGCATTGAATTCGACAAGTTCAGAAACCTGCGGCAAAATTCGACGCAGGTTTGCTTCGGAACCAAGCTTGTCGCACAGTTCAGCAATCACCAGGTTCCAATGAGCACCGATTCGTGAGGCCAGAAAACTGGCGACAGGGCCAAACAGTCGCTTTGGGGACGAAGCCATCGGCGATTCCAGTTTATCGCTGGCAATAGCCAGCCTACCCTGTCCGCCAAGCCGCCCGGTGCGGGGCGCTGGTGTATTTTCGAAGAAGTTGGAATGAGGTGCAGGAAGCATCCTTGTAGTCTTTGCGTCAGAGGAACCAAAACCGTTAATCTGCGATGAAGACACGGAGCCGTGAAGAAAGGTTCAGAGCTGCCGGCATCCGAAAATGCCGGCAGAGAACACAGCCTGGCAATTTTAAGAACGTTCATCCGGCAGTTTCCAAACGGTGTCTTTTCGTTTAGCACCACAGTCCGTGTCCTCCGCAACCCGCACAGAAGAGTAACAGCCATTCGCCGCGCCATCCCTGATGTTTTCCGAAGTCCCGCTCCGGCCTCAGCCGCCCCAACAACCGCGCGAACGGATGTCGCGCGTCCTGAGTTTCAGAAGCCGCTGGCCTACGGACCGCTTCAACTAGAAAGCCGTTATCTGCTGTCTCCCCTGGCTGGCTTTACAACGCTTCCGTTTCGAAGAATCGTTCGCCGCATTGGAGGCATTGGGCTCGCCACCACAGATTTGGTCAACGCGCGTGCTCTGCTAAGTCGTAGCGAGCGAACGATGCAGATGGTGGAAACCCACTCGGAAGACCGCCCTTTCGCCGTCCAGATTTTTGGCAGTGATCCTCAGGTGATGGCCGATGCGGCTCGCCTGCTGATGGAGCTGGGTGTCGACACAATCGACATTAACATGGGCTGCCCGGTCAATCGCATCGTCGGCTCCGGAGCTGGCGCTGGAATGATGTGCAATACCAATAGCACAATTCGCCTCGTTCAGACGGTTGTCGAAGCGGTCTCCATTCCCGTCAGTGTCAAAATGCGACTCGGCTGGGACTCCACCAGTCTCACTGCTCCGCTGTTCGCTCGTCAGTTTGAACAGGTTGGCGTCGCTGCCGTTGCGATTCACGGCAGAACTCGTGAGCAGGGCTTTGGAGGCACGGTTTCACTGCCCGGGATTCGGGCGGTCGTGGAGGCCGTTGAAAAGATTCCGATCATCGGCAACGGCGATGTTCGGAATGTGGCAGATGCGGCGCGTATGATCCGTGAGACCGGTTGCCATGGTGTTTCTATCGGCCGGGCGGCGCTCGCCAATCCTTGGATTTTTCGCCAGCTGTACGAGTGGGAACAAACCGGCAGTTATTCGCCAGCCGGGACCTTCGACGAGAGGCTGTCGCTGATGCTTCAGCAGTTTTCCTGTCTCGAAGAGCGTTATGGATGCGAACGGGCCATCATCCTTTTTCGCAAGATGGCTCACTGGTACCTGAAGGGCATGCGAATCCTGAAAAGCCTGCGCGGCGACTTTCAGAAAGTGCAGACGCAAGCCGACATGGATGCGGCCATTGCCGAGATTCGTGCGGCCGGACCCGTGGATGGAAATCGAAGCGGCGTCCTGACCGATGTGGAAATCCCGGTGCCGCACGGACCCGTCGACAAGTGGTAAGTGGCAACACACGTAAAGAAAAGTCGCCCCACGTTTAGTCAGGATACACAGCACGAACGGCGCGAATTCGAACCGGCGGACTTGTATTCAAGTTGCCCGGGACCGCGGCCCCTTCAAACCCCGAGACCTGTTGAATGGGCGAAACTGGCGTTTGATTGACAACCGGACCACGCGCTTCGGGGAAGGCGCGAATCGTGGTGATGATCTGTTTTTCCTGAACCACTTCCTGCTGGTCCGATGTTGTGAGTCGCATCGTAATCAGGCGCGTCAGATTCATCTCCAATGGCAACCCGGTGGCTCGGTCAACGATACATCGGCCCAGACTGTGGCCTCCGGAGATTCGCAGTCGTCCGCCAGTGTTTGTCGCGGCCGCATCACCCGTAGCGACTCGACCGATGATATCAATTTCGGCCGTCTGATCATTCATGGCCGTTAGACGATAAGTGGTTGTCAGATGCACGGGGACCGGCTGCATCAGACGTCGCTCGCGAGTCCACACGTCGCCGGTCAGAACGCGTGACGCGGATTCACGATCGACGCTCGAATCATAGGGCAAAAGACCGATCGTATCGTCTACGAAATTGGCCACACCGTCATCACCGAAGCGGCTGCTGATTTCTGACAGCAACGTTTCACGGCGCTCGAGCGGCACCTGAGCCACGCATCGTTCCAGAAACTCGCGATAGCCCACCATTTCGCGAATACTGTTGTCTCGACCAAGCCAGAATGAAAAGCCGTTGCCAATCATACCGGCATAGGGAATCGCATCCCACGGAACGGCCCCTTGATGACTGGACGAGTCGAAGGCCAGCCGCTGCCCGGCCACATCGTGTTCGTACAGCACGCGTGAGTAGCGAACTCCCAACAGGATGGCATCCGCAGTGACTTTTTCGACGGTGATCGCCAGCGTGAGTTCCAGCCGAGTGAAAGCAAAGGCCGGAGCCACGTCCGATTTCTGATGCAGAGTCTGTTCAATGGTTTTCACGAGGGGAAAACGATCGCCTTCCCGAAGCCGCAATTCAAGCCGGTCCCCGCGAGCCGTTCTGCCGGAACCGTTTCCGTCAGAGCTGAGTGATCGGCTGACAGATCTGGTTGAGTTGCTTCTGGAGTCTGAAGACTGTCCGGGCTCTGCAGGATCCTGCTGCGGGTCACCATTGGAATTCAGAAGTTCATCAATCATGGCCGCGTCTGTGCCGGAAGCAGCGGGTTCCGACGAGCCGCATCCGGTGGACAATAAGGCCGATCCGGACAGCAGCAGAATGGCGAAATTGCGAGCGTATCGTTGCATGAGTGAATCACTCCATCCGTGGAAATCAGAATCCGTACCGGGACTTCGTCGCACGAGAACCATTGAAAAATGGTGATCCGGGCCCGAGGATCCTGCAGGCGTCCTGCCTGTCAGGGACGCAATTTAGCACGAAGTCGGCACTCAGGTAAAGATTCATGTGGACGCACTGGATCTTCGCCGCCTGGGGGTTCCCATTCATTTTGGTTGACTGGGAAAAGGTTGTTGCTGGCCCGCGAACCCCGATCGCAAGGACATTCAGGTCTGTCAGGTGGAACATCCTGTTGCGTGCCGAGTTCAATAAACACTGCTCGTTCATTGGTTGCTCGAACGAAGCTTGCTTGTCATTATTTCGTCGAACGTTCATCCAGTCCATCCAATGAGCACAGGTGCCAGGGCATGAGTAACCAGAATTCGAACATCGTTCCGCGACTTTCGATCATGATGTTTCTGCAGTTTTTTGCTTGGGGAACATGGTTCGCGACGCTTGGAGCAGCACTGGATTTTGCAGGACTGAGCTCCGCCATTGCCGGCGCTTATGCCAGCTCACCGATCGCGGCAATTCTTGCGCCGTTGTTTTTGGGTCTGGTCGCAGATCGTTTTTTTGCTTCTGAACGTGTGATGGGTGTGCTGATGCTTGTGGGCGGAGCCATCCTGCTGGCCGTTCCATCCGTCGCAGCACAAGGTCCGGAAAGCGGGCCGACGGTTGTGTGGCTGATTCTTGGGCACCTGCTTTGTTATATGCCGACGCTGGGCCTTGGGAACACGATCGCATTCAGCCATATCCCGAGTCAGGATCAGTTTCCAAAAATCCGAGTCTGGGGCACAATCGGCTGGATTGCTGCG
>JBDNHX010000414.1:0-6415 GCA_041688565.1 Planctomycetaceae bacterium | reverse complement strand
CGGAAATCTTCAAATTCAAAAAGTCCCCTGTTTGACGAAAATGCTCTTCCGGACGCAAACGTGCAGTTTGTGCCGATCAGTGAAGAGACGCGAAGACGCTACCTGAATTACGCGATGTCGGTGATTACGTCGCGAGCATTGCCCGACGTCCGGGATGGCCTGAAGCCCGTGCAGCGGCGCATCCTGTATGTGATGTACGACCGTCTGCGGTTGACGTTTGATCAAAAGACCCGCAAGTGTGCGAAAATCTGCGGGGACACAACCGGCTCCTTCCATCCGCACGGTGACATCGCCGTGTACGAAGCGCTGGTCCGAATGGCTCAGGATTTCACGCTGCGATATCCGCTCGTTGTCGGCCAGGGAAATTTCGGCTCCATTATGGGGCTGCGAGCTGCCGCGTCACGCTATACCGAAGCCAAGGTTTCGCGTCTCGCTGAAAACCTGATGAACGAGTTGCGGTACCAGACCGTCGACATGCGCCCGACGTACGACGCCGTTGATGAAGAGCCGGTCGTGGTTCCGGCCAGATATCCGGCTCTGCTTGTGAATGGGTCCTCCGGAATTGCCGTGGGTATGGCGACAAACATGCCGCCGCATAACCTCGGCGAATGCATCAAAGCGGCCGTTCATCTGATTGAAAATCCAGATGCTTCGGTCGCCCAGCTGATGCGATACATCAAAGGTCCCGACTTTCCGCTGGGTGGCCGCATCATGACGGACCGCGGCGAACTCCGCGAAATGTATGAGACCGGTAAAGGTTCAATCAAAATTCGCGGCGAATGGAAGTTCGATCAGCAGGGCAAGAAGCCGGACACCAGCCGCATTATCGTTTACACCATTCCTTATGGTGCGACGACCGGTCCGCTAATGGCAGAGATTGGCGAACTCATCGCAGCCCGAAAACTGCCGCAGCTGGAATCCGTGAACGATGAGACCAACGAAGAGAATGGTCTGCGCATCGCGATTGAACTCAAGTCAGGTGCCGATGCCAACGCGGTGATGGCGTATCTGTTCAAGCATACGTGCCTGGAACAGAACTTCGGCTACAACGCGACCTGTCTGATTCCGGCCGAAGGCGGGCTGACGGTTCCGCGAGTGCTGCCCCTGAAGGACCTGCTGCAGCATTTTCTCAAATTCCGTTTCGAAACGGTGCGACGCCGCATTGAATACCAGCTGGCTCAGCTGCGAAAGCGAATTCACATCCTTGAAGGCTTTGCGATAGTCTTTGATGGACTTGATAAAGCGATCCGGATCATTCGCGCGAGTGATGGCAAAAAGGATGCGGCAAAACGGCTGATGGCCGAATTTCCGCTGGATGAGATTCAGACCGATGCCATCCTTGAACTGCAGCTTTATCGAATTTCAAAGCTGGAGATCAACGACATTCGAACAGAGCTGGCGGCTAAGAAAGCGGACGCGGCGGCGCTTGAGGCGATTCTGCAATCCAACACAAAGATGTGGAGTCTGATCACAACGGAACTTGAGCAGGTCGCCGCGGACTTCGGCGACAACCGACGCAGTGAACTGGGCTCGGCCGAAGAAATTGTGGAATTCGATCCGGCGGCTTACATCGTTCGCGAAAACACCAACGTCGTCGTGACGCGCGAAGGATGGATTAAACGTGTCGGCCAGATGAGCAGCGTGGCAAAAACTCGCGTCCGTGAAGGCGATTCCGTGCTGACAGTCGTGCCCGGCAGTACTCTGGATAATGTCGTGTTCTTTGGAAACGACGGGATTGCCTACACGTTGCCGATAGATCAGCTGCCGGTGTCATCGGGTTATGGCGAGCCGCTGGCGAAGCGAGCGAAGATGAGTGACGGGGCCAGCCTGATCGCCGCTTTGACTACGGACACTCGCTTTGTCGCTGGTCTGGATGAGATTGACGATGGTGTCGGACTGACTCTCTTGATTGCCACACGCAGCGGCAATGTAATGCGTCTGCCTTTCGAATTGTTTCGCACGCCGTCGACGAAAGCCGGCCGGAAGTTTTGTCGGCTTGCAAAGGCCGATCAGGTGGCCTACGTGGATTTGGTTCGCGAAGCCGAGACGATGATGATGGCGTCAAAGAAGGCGCGCATTCTGCATTTCCGAATCGACGAAGTGCCCGTGCTGGGCGGAGCAGGGAAGGGAGTCCGCGGACTAAAGCTGGAAGCGGGCGACGAGCTGCTGGGTGTGGCTCAGTTCTCGCGTCCCAGCGATGCCCTGCGTGTCAAAAACGACAATGACAGCGTGCTGAGTTTTGGACAGACAAAATACCAGGTCACGTCACGTGGCGGACGAGGCGTGAAAACGAGTTCGCGGACAGGGTTTGTGGAACTCATTCAGCCGGACATTCAACTTGTCGACTGGAGCGAACTGGGCGGCGTCGGCGGCGAGTAGCGTCCCGAAATCACCGCACGACTACGACTAAACGCCACTGGGATTAGGGTCAATAGCGTGGACTTAACGTATTTTCTTGTAGCGGAACTCGTCAAGAGTTTCGGTTTTCCCTGCAAAAACGGGGGTGCAGCGGCGCGATATCTTTTAAGATGACCGTTGAGTCACCCTCCCATACATATCTAGTGCAACCAGCCCACCCAGTTTTTTCTCAGGCTAAAACAAAATTACCTGCACGAACATCGATAGGCGCTTCGGTTCAGACGGACGCAAGTTTCCGGCCCATTCAAAACGTTCTGTGTTTTTTGCGAATGTGTGCGGTTGGTCGAGCGATAAACGCCGTCGGAAAGTCTTGCGAGCATTTCAGAATCACGTGAGACCTGGACTGACTTGCTGAAACGTAAACCAATAGTGACCATAGACACGTCGATCCAGCAATGAGCAGCACATCAACTGCGATTGAACATTTAAAGTACGATCTCCATCAGGAACGAAAGACAGTCGATGAAATTTCTCAGTGGAGCCGTCCTGTTGGTCGGTGCCGAGCAGGCATTTGCACACGCACAACTTATCCAGTTTCCAAATCAGGACGCCGCATCATCCGTGCTGATTCCGGTCAGTCTCATCATGCTGGTGCTCGGTACCTTGTGCATGGTTTGGGGACTGCTGACGGAATGTCAAACGGTGCTTCGTGACAAGAGCAGACATAACGCGGATTCGGGAACCGGACAATGACCAGCGACCTGCCACCAACACGAAAGGCCAGGATTGTCGATTTGGGAATGCGCGGCGTCTGTCTTTTGACCCTTGTATTCGGGATTCTGACAGTGTTGGTTCCGTTGTCTTCTCCGTCCGCCCGCGATGGCTCGCTGAGCGATTTGCGCACCGCAATCAATGAGCAGCAGCCTGACGTAACAGGCCGTATCGAAACTCATCTGACTGCATTTCCTGATGATCCGGCAGCCATCTTCATGGCCGCTGAACTTGCTGTCGCAGACTTTGACCAGTTGCTGGCGATGGAACACTACAGCAAACTTCCGCAGGATGGTGGACACTGGCAGTTACAACGTGAGCTGGGAATTGCGATGCAATTTCGTGTACTTGGCCAAATGCTGGATGAAGAAGAGCATCTGCGTAACGTATTGCAGCTCAATCCGATGCACAGCGATGCCAACCATCGACTGGGGCATCTGCTGCAGGTTCAGGGACGCACATGGGAGTCGGCAGAACCATTCATGATGCAGTTGCGGCGCGGAAAATGCCGTGGCGACGAACTCATGGGAGTCGCCACGACGGAACGATTCTGTCGCGAAGATGGAGATTTTGAACGCACGGCGATCAACTCCAATCCTGAGCAGCCCGGAGTGGCAGTGCTTGGATCCGCGCGAAGAATGCTCTTCGAAAATCGAAATGAGGAAGCCGAACAACTATTGCGGCAAGTAATTTCGACTGCTCCGCACCTTGGTGAAGCGCAGGGACGGCTGGGCCGCATCATTGTCGAACGCGGCAGTTCTGATGAATTCGTGGAATGGCGAGGAAGCCTTCCGGCCGCTGCTCGAAATCATCCGGAAGTCTGGTTTGTCGAAGGTTTGCAGGCGCGTCGCATCGGACAGACAGAGGGCGCGATTCATTGTTTTCTGAAAGCCGTTCAACTGTCTCCCAATCATCTGCCAGCGAATACACAGATTGCAAGCTGCCTGGAGTCCATTGGAAGATCTGAAGCAGCTCAGTTTTTCCAGCGACGGGCGGAGTTGCTGTCGGAACTGGAAGCAACCCTCAACCTGCTGAGAGGCGAAGTCAACTATCAAATGATGCGAAAGGCTGCCGACCGGCTCAGGCAACTCGGACGTTACTGGGAAGCCGCTGGCTGGCTTTATGTTTATTCCCAACTTGATTTTGAGTACGACTCCACAGGGCCGTCACCCCAGCAGGCAGTTCGAATTGCAATCAATTCTCCCGATCAGAATGCCACGTTTATGAGCGAACTGGCCTTATTGGATATTGGTCGGTTTTCTGAGCCGAACTGGGGGCTGCTGCTTGCCAAAAAAGTCCGATTGACTCCAGAGGAAAACATAGTTCCAGACAGCCCAGTCAGCTGGGAGTTCACTGAAGATGCGGAAGCAGTCGGAATTAATTTTACGTACTTCGAAGGGACAACTGAAGAAACTCGCCTGCAGCACATTTTCAACGTTGTGGGAGGCGGCATGGCGGTTATCGATTTCGATTTGGATAACTGGCCGGATCTTCATATCGCGCAGGCCAATAACTGGCGAGTTAGTGATAAACAGCCTGTGGTACTCGATAGCCTTTATCGCAATCGAAACGGGATTCGATTTGAGGATGTTGCAACGGTCGCAAATCTCACGGAGCCGGGCTTTTCTCACGGAGTTTGTGCAGGGGATTTCGATCAGGACGGGTTCCCCGACGCGTCTGTTTCGAATCTCGGAGCCAATCGCCTGTTTCACAATAACGGCGATGGAACTTTTGAGGATGCGACCAGCATCGCTGACGTCGCAGGAAATGAATGGAGCATCACCAGCCTATTTGCCGATTTCAGCGGTGACGGTTTGCCGGACTTATACGTCGGCAATTATTCGAAGCTTGACGAAACTGCTCGCAAGGAATGCCACCGCTCCAACGGAGAACAGATGGCCTGCACTCCGGACGTTCTGACTGCTGAATCTGACAGGCTGTATCTGAATCTCGGAGATGGTCGTTTTCGCGATGTGACAGATGTGTCGCAAATCCGCGAGTCATCTGGTCGAGCACTGGCATTGATTGCCTGGGACTTCACTGGCAATGGCCGAACAAGCCTGTTCGTCGCCAATGACACAAGTGCCAACTTTCTGTTCCACAACCATGAAACTGACGCAGAGGGAGTTCCTCAATTCACTGAAGAGGGCGTACTTCGGGGCCTCGCATTTGACGCGGACGGAAATGCGCAGGCATCGATGGGAGTCGCCGCAGGCGATGCGAATGGCGATGGACAAATTGACCTGTTCGTGACGAATTTCGAACACGAATCCAATACACTTTATTCCCAGAGTGCAGACGGTTTATTTCTGGATTTGACGCGTCAGTACGCACTTCGTGATCCCAGTTACGGAATGCTGGGTTTTGGGACGCAATTTGCTGACATTGATGGTGACGGCTGGGAAGATTTGATCATTGCGAACGGACATGTCGACAAAGCTGCGGACGCCACCCGGCGGGATCGTATGCGGCCACAATTTTTCCGGAACAAACAGGGGCATTCGTTTACGGAAATTCCGGCTGATTTGCTGGGCTCGTTTTTTCAGCACGAATACCTTGGCCGAGGGCTTGTCAGGCTTGACTGGAACAAAGACGGAAAAATAGATTTTGCCGTCTCGAATCTGCACGCTCCGTTCGCTTTGGTGACGAACCGAACGCAACCGTCCAGCACTCCAGTCGGAGTGCGTTTAATTTCAATGGCAGGGGTCAGAGACGGCAGTGGAGCGGAGATCCGAGCCAGAATTTCCGGACGTGATCATTTTCGACTGGCAGTGGCAGGTGGCGGCTATTTGACCACAAATGACCAGACATATGTGTTTAATGTTCCCAGCGGGGAGGTCGTCGAAGAACTCGAAGTCAGATGGCCAGACGGTGACGTTCAACTGTGGAACATGCCGGCTGCGAGCAGCGATTTAGTGCTGGTGAAAGGGCGAATTCTTCCGGTTCAAAGTGGGAAATGAGTCTCGCTGACGTTTCAGAAACGAAAGCTGACGAACCATTTTTGTCCTTTGTCGCGCTCGGCACCACAATGCCGCAAAGGCAACGCCGTGAAGGATTTTTCTCCCGTAAAATGCGGTGGAATTGTCCGGATTTCAAAAAGAGAAGAAACGGCAATGATGCGACTCCCTGCGGTTCCGGCCCAATGGGCCATTCGTTCCAATAGCCAGGCCAGCGGCCAATGGCACTCGGTTTGACAAAGTAGACGTCACTCTCTGAGTGACGAAGGCCGCAAAGCGCGGCCCTGGCATTCATCACTCGGAGAGTGATGGCTACTATAATCGCAAAT
>JBDNHX010000413.1:0-4003 GCA_041688565.1 Planctomycetaceae bacterium | reverse complement strand
TGCCCCTGGCCAAGAATCGCGTTGGCATTGGTCAGCAGTTCCTGAGGTTGTCGATGTCCAGAGTACGGCACATAACGTTCGCTGCCAATGGCCAGCAGCAAAGGATGAACGCCCGCCTCGTCAACAGCATTCACCGCGTGTACGCCAGGCAGAACAGCGGGAATCGCCGGGCCCGTCAGATCGTGAATCAAGGCGCCAAAAATACTGTCTTCCTGTGGCGGCCGACCCACCACGGTAAACGGCCAGATGGCGTCTTTGCGATGGTAGACCGCGTCCACGTTCACAACCGGAAAATCGTGCGTGAGACTGTAGTAGCCCAGATGATCGCCAAATGGACCCTCAGGCAACTGCCGCTGCGGGTCAATCGTTCCGCTGATGCAGAAGTCCGCCTCTGCGCAAATCATCGGACCTTTGCCATTCCGAACCATGCGAACCGCATGACGTGATAACGCACCGGCGAAGGCGACTTCCGGAATTCCATCGGGCAGCGGCATGACAGCCGCAACTGCCAATGAAGGCGGGCCGCCGACAAGGATATTCACACGCAGAGATTCGCCTTTGGCAATGGCGGCCGCATGATGAAAACCAATGCTGCGATGGATCTGATAGTGCAGCCCGACCTCTTCGTTGGGACGATACTGATTGCCGCTGATCTGAACGCGATACATCCCGAGATTGGAATGAATGTAACCTGGCCGGTCAGGATGTTCGCTATAGACCTCCGGCAAAGTAATGAACGCTCCACCATCCTTCGGCCAGCATTTCAATTGCGGCAGCTGCTCAAGAGTCGTCCGACATTCCATCACCGGGCCCGAGCTGCGGGTCGCACAACGCATCGACAGCAATGTTCGGACTGCGCCCGGAATTCGCCCGGGATGTCGCAGCAGATAAGCCGGATCCTTCTTCAGCTGAACGAGCGTTTCGACGTTCCTCAGGGCATCGCGAAAAATAAAACGTGCCCGTTCAATCGTTCCGAACAGGTTGCTGACCATCGGAAATTCGCAGCCAGCGATGTTCTCGAACAGAATCGCGGGACCTCCGCGCTCGCAGACTCGGCGATGGATCTCAGCAGCTTCCAGATTGGCGCTGACTTCTGTCCGAAGCCGAACTAAGTGCCCGTGCCGTTCCAGATCCTGAACACACTGCTGAAGATTTTTATAGCCCATGATTGCTGAAACCAGATTTGCCCATCAAAATTTCCCGTAGGTCAAACTTCCAGCCTGACATTCATTGCACAAAACATCCCCCACCGGCTTTATGGAGGTGTTGACCTAGTCACAACCTGAGCCGCGAAGCGCTAGCCGCGGGCGTTTTCCTTGTGTTTTTAACACACGCACCCGCAGCTAGCGCTTTGCGGCTCACTAAATCAACACCCTCTTTATGCCGGTGGAATTCAGGTCTGGGAACTAAACTATTTCACAACCTCTCCGCGAAAGAACGCTACTTTCGCGGAGCGAAATGCGACAATTTTTTTATCCAACGAGCCTAAACGCCCAGATCTCTTTCGATCCTCTCCAACCGCTGCTTGACAGATTCCATAACTGATTGAAGAGCTTCCATCTGAGAAGTCAAATCGCTCAGTTGAGTTTGCAGGCCGCGCAAAAGACCCGGCTCAATCGCCGTCGACGACTGGGCTGCAGACGCTGCGGCTGGACGCGACGCGGCCGACTGGACCGCGACCGGTTCTTCCTCGGCCGGAAAATTGCCGACCGTCATCGTCATGTTTTCTTTGGGCAGATAGAATGTGTGGTCAACTTCCACACCGCGCCGTTCCAGTGGACCGTTGCTCTGAACAAATCCTTTTTCCTGCAACGACTGCAGATCGAGCCTCAGCTGCTCCTGGCTCTCGATTCGAACCATGCGGCTGGCCCGAGTCCTCAGTTCGCCGGGCTGCTGACGACCGCGGAGCAGCAGCTCACACATGATGGAATACTGAGCCTCGTTGAAGTCAAATTTGTGCCGCACATGGTGACGATAGCGGGCCGCTCGACCACCATCGGTAAAGACTTCGGCAACCAGCCCCAGATGGCGAAGCTGTTCCAGAGCATCCGCAACTTCGGCTTCGGAATACTCCGTCACCGGATCGCGATTGCTTTTCTGATTGCATCCGGTCATCGCACCTTTCAGGGTCATCGGATACTGGTCAGGAGTTGTAAATCCTTTTTCCATCAGAACGCCAAGAACTCGACGCTGAAGTCTTGTCAGCTGACGAACCGTGTTCTTTTCCTCATCACTCATCGGAAATTCCGTCCACTATTAACAGAAACACGCGGACCTTCGTTGGCCGCGCCGGGGGAGTGCCTGTAACTTTGCACTCCGGATAAACGCAGTGGACACAAATCGACGGCAGGACTCAAGTGATGCAATCCGTGCAATTCGCACAATGTACCGATGGTCCGCTGCAAACAGGCAACACATGATGCGTTTTTTCAACACGGACAGGCCGGTGACCTAGTTTTAAGAGGCTCGACTTCTGTTTCACCGAATGTTCCCTTTTGATCAACGATACCAGGCAGGGATTGGGAGTTATCGCAGTGATGGACACTATCCAGTTTTTGATCGACATCGTGCTGCATCTGGACAAGCACCTGGCCGGTCTCTCTAATTCTCTGGGCGGCTGGCTGTATGTGATTCTGTTCGCAGTCGTCTTCTGCGAAACAGGCCTGATCGTCACGCCGTTTCTTCCAGGCGACTCACTGCTGTTCGCCGTGGGCGCGTTGGTGGCGGTTCCAGAAACAAACCTGAGCTTTCCTTTAATGTTTGGACTGCTTCTAGTGGCCGCAATTCTGGGTGACGCCGTCAATTATTCCATCGGTCGCAGTCTGGGCCCGCGAGTCTTCAGCAGCGAAACATCACGGCTGCTGAACCGAAAGCACCTGCTGAAGGCGCAAGCGTTTTATGTTCGACACGGCGGCAAGGCCATTTTTCTGGCTCGCTTTCTGCCCATTGTGCGGACGTTTGCTCCGTTTGTGGCGGGCATTGGAAAAATGGACAAGCTGCGATTCTGGATGTTCAATGTCAGTGGAGCGATCTGCTGGGTCGGCCTGTTTTTGACAGCCGGTTTTTTCTTCGGAAACATGCCGATCATCAAGAGAAATTTTTCGCTGGTCATTCTGGGAATCATCATTGTTTCGGCCCTGCCAGTTCTCTTCGAATGGATGAAAGCCCGCAAGGAAGCGCTGGCTGAAAAATCAACGACCGTGTAGAGCTCTGTCTCCTTCCACCGACCTGCCGGAATCATCGCGTGATGTCTGGCGGTCAACATCCGTCACCTTTTATCTGTACTACCGTTGCGCGCTGCGCACGACTTTCCGGAGTTTCCAGAATGATTATGCAACGCCCTGACCACGACAACGATGAATACTTTGCAGTATCCCCAGCCCCGGGAGACACGTTTGACGCATTGAAGGAATCAGCCTCCGTCCCCGGTTTTCTCTACCGTGGCGTGCCTCAGAATCTTGGCCGTCGAACCTTTCGAATCGACGCTGCGGACACGCGAACCGTCCAGATCAATCGCCCCGCCTGGGAACTCTCACGCCGCCTGCAGCGTGAATCCAACTACGCCGAACTATTCTTCGGCTGACCACCCCGTTTGCTTTCGACCACCCGCTGCATCACCTCCTGCAGGTTGTCGATTTAGAACGCCTAACAAAACTGGGACTGGCTCCCGTATCTTGGGAAAAGACCTCAGAAAAATATCGCCGGGAGGGTGCCTGTCCCACTTTTGTGAGAGCCTCTTAAAGAAACATCCGTCATAGCGTTGCCGCGCAGGGGAGAAGGTGGCCGCCAGGCCGGATGAGGGGTCTCTGCGATTTCCCGCGATCCACCCAACTATGAAAATAGCAAAGCCCCCTCACCCTATCCTCAATTGCGCACCACGCCCCAACGAAAAAGCCTCCTCGTGCGTATAAGTGGTTGTAGAATCATCACTTAACACGCACGGGAGGCGGATCGATGCCGAAGACACAGTGTACGGAACAGTTGGACCTTTTTGAAGTCGGAC
>JBDNHX010000053.1:0-27151 GCA_041688565.1 Planctomycetaceae bacterium | reverse complement strand
CGATGCGTCGGGCAACGGCAAATCGAATGCGGGTGACAGCTACGTGATCTTCGGCGGTTCTTCGCTGCCGGCGACGATCGACCTGGCGGTTCTGGAATCAGCCGGGATCACGATCTTCGGTGCGGACGCAGGTGACCAGAGCGGCATTTCGGTGAGCAGCGCGGGGGACGTGAACGGGGATGGCTTCGACGACATTCTAATCGGAGCTTGGCGTGGCGATGCGTCGGGTAACGGCAAATCGAATGCGGGTGACAGCTACGTGATCTTCGGCGGTTCGTCGCTGCCGGTGACGATCGACCTGGCGGCTCTGGGAACCGCCGGGATCACGATCTTCGGCACGGACGGGGGTGACTCCAGCGGCAGTTCGGTGAGCAGCGCGGGGGACGTGAACGGGGACGGCTTCGACGATATGCTGATCGGGGCTCGCACTGCCGATGCGTTGGGCAACGGCAAATCGAATGCGGGTGACAGCTACGTGATCTTCGGCGGTGTCTCGTTGCCGACGACGATCGATCTAGCCAACCTGGGGACGGCCGGGATCATGCTCTTCGGCGCAGACGCGGATGACGGGAGCGGCCATTCGCTGAGTAGCGCGGGGGACGTAAACGGGGACGGCTTCGACGACTTGCTGATCGGAGCCGACATTGCGGATGCGTCGGGCAACGCCAAATCGGACGCGGGTGAGAGCTACGTGATCTTCGGTGGTTCGTCGCTGCCGACGACGATTGACCTAGCCAACCTGGGGACGGCTGGGTTCGTGCTCTTTGGCGCGGACGCGGGTGACCAGAGCGGCCAATCGGTGAGCAGCGCGGGGGACGTGAACGGGGATGGTTTCGGCGACCTGCTGATCGGTGCACGCGCTGCCGATGCGTCGGGCAACGGCAAATCGAATGCGGGTGAAAGCTACGTGATCTTCGGCGGTAACTTCACGGCAGCGATCACGCATGCGGGCACGGGGGCCGGTGAAACTCTGACAGGCACGGCAGCAGCCAATGTGATGATTGGCGGCCGGGGTAACGATGCACTCATTGGCAACGGCGGGGCGGATGTGCTCACCGGTGGTCAAGGCAATGATGTGCTGGCCGTTAGCGACCTGTCGTTCAAACGCATCGTGGGTGGAACCGGCAACGATACCCTGCGACTGGACGGTAGTGGCCTGTCCTTAAACCTGACCACGCTGCGAAACAATCGCCTGCTGGGGATCGAGCAGATCAACCTCACCGGCAGCGGCAACAACACGCTGACATTGAACGTGCGTGAAGTCCTGAACATTTCCGATGAGTCCAACCGACTGCTCGTCCGTCGCAATGCGGGTGATGTCGTGAACATCGGCCTCGGCTGGACTCAGGGAGCCAACCAGACCATCAGCACGGTCGTTTACAACATGTTCACGCGGGGAGCCGCAACGCTGGGTGTGGAAGTCACGCGATCTGGGAGTGGTGTGCTGTTATCCGGGAGCAATCTGACAGTCACTGGATCAGCCTTTGCCGATACGGTGACAATCTCTACTGTCACAAACCTCAAGGTAACTCTGAACGGTCTTTCGATGGACTTCACCCCTGCGCAACTCGCAGGGGTGACCGCGATCACCGTAAACAGCAACGATGGTGCTGACACGATCACCGTCAACAGTCTGCCCAGCGGCAAGTCGTACACGGCGAACGGGGGCAATGGAAACGACACCTTGTTCGTCGCAGCGGGAGTCACGACCGGCACGGCACTCAACGGCAACGCCGACAACGACACGCTGACCGGTGGCGGTGGCAACGATGCGCTGGCCGGTGGAACTGGCGACGACACTTACGTCTTCCGGTCGTCGCTTTCGTCCGAAGCGGACACGATCACAGAGTTGGCGGGCGGCGGAACAGACACGCTGAACTTTTCGAGCCTGACGATGGCGTTGACGCTGAATCTGGGATTGAACACAGTGCAGTCGGTTCATTCGAATCGAACGCTCCGGCTGAATTCAACAGCGGTCATTGAAAATGTGATTGGCGGTTCCAGCAACGATACGCTGACCGGTAATTCGATTGCGAATGTCCTGGTCGGCAATGCGGGGAATGACACACTCATTGGAAACAATGGACGCGATATTCTGATCGGCGGTCAAGGCCTGGATACAATCTCTGGTGGCAATGATGACGACATTGTTATTGCTGGTCGAACAACCAGCGATGCGAATCCAGCGAACTTGTCGACCTTGCTGACGGGCTGGCTGGCGTCCACATCCTACTCCACTCGTGTGGCGGCTCTTCGCGCCGGAGTCGGCTCGCCGAAAGTGTCGCTGGTCAAGAAGTCGAACGTCGTGAATGACTCTGGTCAGGATGACCAGCTGTCTGGCGGGGCCGGAACCGACTGGTTCTTCCGAGCCACCGATGACGTCATCGCTGATCTGGTCTCTGGAGAGCTGCTCGACGTACTCTAATTGGACAGCGCCATGTTCCTGCCTTCGTTTAACCGCAAGCCCAATCGGCTGCGAGCGTTACGTCGAATTCTCTTCGTTTGTGAACGGGAAGTGGACGCGCACGCCGATGGCGTTGCGGTTAAACGACTTACGACAGGCATCATCAGAAACAGGGCGCTGTCCAGTTAGGTAATATTGTTCCGTGGCGAAATGGCTGGCAGCATGCCGTTGGGCGACATGGATTCAGGAGCCTGGCACCCGTGGATTCCAGCTGGCGTAGTACATAGCTCGGGGGACACTGGCCTGAAGGATCTGATCGGCAACGACGTCCGCTGCTGAAAACTTTCAACCAATGTGTGCGTCAACAAGATCAATCAAATTTTTTGATCAGCATCTGAAGATGAAGTAATGCGAATACGCAGTGTATTCTGTAGCATGTTGCTGGTATTATGACGGCGTTGCTGACAGATTCGCAGACAAACAGGAGCCCATTCGTGGCGGTCGAACTGAAACCTTTTTCCTGGGACAGGATGATCGAAGCTGTGGAAGCCGTTCGTGAACGTACATTGCGGGCCACCGCAGCTTTGAGGCTCGCTGGGATTCCTTATGCAGTCGCGGGCGGTAACGCCGTGGCGGCCTGGGTAGCTCGAGTTGACAGTGCAGCGGTTCGGAATACACAGGACGTTGATATCCTGGTGCGGCGTATCGACTTTGATTCGGTGAAGACGGCACTGGAAGCGGCAGGATTTACTCACCATGAATTGATGGGTGTTGACTGCTTTATTGATGGCCCGGATGGCAGCCCGCGTGATGCTGTGCATCTGCTGTATGCTGCGGAAAAGGTTCGGCCGGAGTATGCGGAACCCACTGCCGACCTTGATACCGTGGAGCCAGCAGAAGGATTTGATGTTGTGCCGTTGGAAGCTCTGGTACGCATGAAACTGAATTCCTTTCACCGCAAAGATCAGGTTCATCTTCAGGATATGTTAAACATCGGCCTCATCGACGCGACCTGGATGGATCGGCTATTGCCGCAGCAGGCTGGGCGATTGCAGCAGTTGATCGACGATCCTGATGGTTGAGTTTTCCGAATCACCTGGAGAGTGTCGCTGTTAACCGACTCCAAAGACAAAGAGGTCAGGCGCAGATAATGTTGACGGTTTTTCATTGATCGTGACACATATTCTCTCAGGGTGTATCATCTTCAGCATGTCGCTTCGCGGGTCGCATTGATTCCGCAGAGTTGCCTCCTGCCATTCTGCAGCCTCATGCACTCCCCACACGAAGCGGAAAAGTTCAACGCACGATCTTATACGTCCGGTTAATCGCCAGACGGATAGATCGCAATTCGTTACAGATCAATCTCAAAACATACCACATGATGCGGCTATTTTGATGCTTACATTCATCCAGTCATACCGGCTCAGGTTGCTCGCGGTTCTTACTTGTCCACTTTTTGCAATCATTGGTGAAGCTTGCGGTACAATTGGCATTCTCGCTGATTTGCCAGCCCTTGGACGGCTAGGAATCGTTGCATTCTCTTGCGCGATGATTTTGCTGCTGCCACTTGGCATTGCCTGCGGCCTCCTGAGTTGGCAGATGGCTCGAAAAAAAACGGAACCGGTCACTGATTCACGAGACTTTGTCGAGTTCCTTCTCGGATTTGCCGGATTCGTTATGATTGTTTTGGGCGTCATCTTGTCTCCAATCACATTCTTGCTCGCTGCCGAGCTCTTACTTTCACTACTTGTGTTCTTTGACTTCGCGAGTGCATAGGAATGGCGCGGAGTTAGATTGGTGGTTGAGCGGAGTGGGCTTGTGACGCTGGAATCCAGCCGAGCCGAAGCTCGTCGATCCTGAGATCGCGGCATTTGTTCAAGAAGCCCGGCGGTTGAGCGACGCCCGGAGGCGTATGGGAAAAGCAATTTCAGGAGGCTGCGTTTCCGCGATTTCTGGAGATCCTTTCTGCCGGAAAGGATTTTCCGATTTGCCGCACAGTGAACCGAAGGCGAGATGTCGCATGGCACAACAAAATGAGGTGCCGTGATCTCCGGCGACATGTTTTTGGAATCGAAACTTGTCTGGTCGCAGCGGGGCTGCGAAGTCCTTTCCGGCAGAAAGGACCTACATCAGCGAGTACCTTCCACCGGCACGACTCAATGCGTGTCTGAGCGTGTATCCTCACAGGCTGTCATATTTCAACGAATCGGCGGGAGGCCCAATCAACGGCTGGAAACACCTCGATTGCAGCAACATCGAATGGGGCCAGGACATGGTTCTGGTGAAGGAATGTGTCGAACAGCATCCTCAAGTGCAGCCGCTTCATGTTCATTCTACCGGTTATGTTACGCCTCAGCGGATGGGCATTGAGACACAGACGCTGCAATTGACAACTCACACCTCGCTGGGCGGCGAATCCTTGTCTTACGCGTTCGCCCTGGGCTGGTAGATCATTGGACGGACACGCCTGGTCGAATCCCACAATCCGTTTCACGAGCTGCTGCAACGCAACCCGGACGGCACCATCGCCTATTCGATGCGGATTTGATGCGGACTACTGCTGCGGCACCCAGGGATTCCAGCTGGCGTAGTACATGGCTCTGGGGACGCTGGCCTGAAGAATCTGATCGGCAACGACGTCAGCTGCTGAAAACTTTGAACCGATCAAAGTGTCGACAAGGCCGGGCGTGGAGCGATATTCGAAGGCGTCATAGCTGGGCAGTTGAAGTTGTTTGGCCAGTGCAGCGATGGCATCTTCGACGTAGCCGATTTCATCCACCAGATGATTTTCCAGAGCCTGATTGGCCGTGTAGATCTGGCCGGTGGCGAGTTTGCGAATGGCGGCGTCATCCAGTTGAACGCGGCCCGCATCGATCACGGAAACAAAGCGATCGAACGAGTCCTTCAGGATTGCGTCCCAGACCTGAGTTTCCTGTTCAGTCATCTCACGGAATGGATTGAGCGTATCTTTCAGCGGACCGGTGATGAGCGGTTCCGATTTGACTCCGATCTTCTGTACGAGCTCCGTGGCATTGAAGCGTGGGATGATGACTCCGATCGAACCTGTCCATGTGGTGGGTTCTGCAAAGATACGGCCCTGTTCACCAATTCCCATGGAGATGTAGTAGCCTCCTGATGCGGCGATGCGTTTCATCGCAACATAGACAGGTTTGACCTTTGCCATCTTCTGAATCTCTCTCAGCAGCTGATGGCTGTCCGCGACAAAGCCGCCCGGGCTGTCGATGGCCATGACAACGCCCTTCACAGTTTTGTCCTCAGTCGCCTGCTTAATTTGCTTGAGCCAGCGTTCGGTGAAGGGTGGGCTGATGGTGCCAGTGAAGTTGATCACGGCAACGCGATCGTTGGCGCCCTTGTCGCCCGTCAGATGTTGCTCGGCGATTCGAGGCGTTGAATAGGACAGTGGATCCAGAATGAACCAAAGGTTCAGAACGATCGAAATCAGCAGCAGGCTCAGGAGCAATCGACGCAGCCAGCGAGCGGCACTGGTGGAACCAGGGGATTCGACACGCACCACGACTGTGGAAGAGTTCGCTGAAGCAGATTCGCCCGGGTGAACAATTTTTTCTGCAGTCATGATTACCCATCCCTTTCAAGAAGCGGCAGTAATTGCCGCAGAAGTCGTAAGTGAAGAATGCCGGGGCCGCACTTTGTGAAAAGAGGCGGCCTGCGGCAAGTCTGCCGGGGATTCCGGTTGTGCATATGGTAGCCGTCCTGATTGTCTTAACGTCATCAAAAGCGCATCAACGGGAACAACCGGCCTTTTCGGAAGCGACGATAGACAAGCAGGAGGCCCGCCGTCGCCATAGCTGCGAGCAGATCCTTCAATAACAGAAACGACACTTTCCGGAACGCCTTGCCAGTTCCGGCCAACGGTTGAGACAGGGGTGGATCTCATGAAAACTCGCAAGCTTGTTCGCCGCGCATTTTTTACAGCGGCACTGTCAACAGCGTCTTTGGTCCCGTCGGTTAACTCGCATTTAATCGCATTCGAGTCTGGAATGCGGGCGTCGGGGTCATCTATTCAACTGGTTCAGTATCAGCCAGGCCAGAGTCCTCCCGTCAACAGCCAGCCGAATCCAGCGGTGACGGCCGAGCTGAAGCGTATGTTCGAAGAAAATGGCCAGCCGATGCCATCCATGAATCCTCAAGATCTGCCGAACGCTCAGGGTCAGCAGGCGAGCACAATTCGTCCCACTCAGCGGCCCGGCATGCAGCCCAATGGCATGCAGCAGGGTAGAGTAACTCAGACAGCGGCGACTCAGAGTGGACCGAAATCGCAGTCAAAGCCGCAGGCACCGGCTGAGAAAAACATACTGAAACGATTTATGAGCAAGGTCACCGGGAAGGAAAAAAAAGCGGCGGAAGCAGCCGTTGTTCCTCCGATTCCGCCTGGATATTGCGCACCTGCGACGGCTCCACCATCGGGCGGTGTCAGCAAAGTTCAGACGCAGAATGCTGGGCAGGGAACACCTGCCCAGGGTCAGCAGGGCATGGCTCAAACATATCCCGGAGGCCAGAGGATGAATCCAAACGGGCAGCGGAATAATTTCCAGCCGCAGGGATCTGGTGTTCGGGGCGTGGCCGCACGCCCCGCCTCCAGCAGTCAGAGCAGTCCTGTCAACAGCAGGCCGCAACCGAACACCGGCACAGCTGCTGCCGCGCCGGTTCGTACGTCGCAGGGCGGACCTCCAGCTGGCCAAGTGCGAGCGGTCAGTCAGCCCAGTCAGCCCAGTCAGCCGGTGCCTGCCGTGCCGAACATAGTCAGGACTCCTGGAAAATCTGTCCCGCAGCAAGTCCCGGTCAAAACACCTCAGTATGTGCAGCCGGGGGCGGCGCCAGGATTTATGCCATCCGCACGCTCAGCGGCGGCCGCTGTTGTGCAGAATCCTCCAAAAGCAGAACCCCGACCTCAGGCTGCTGTTGTCGCGAGTCCTCGTTCAGAAGACCAGTTCAAGGACCTGTTTAATGAAGCCGACGCGGATGCGGACGACACTCTGGATCTGGACTCACTCGTTGAAAAGCCAGCCGCCCGAATCACGGAGCCTGCGGAAGTCTCAGAACCTGCGGAGGTCACTGAAACGCTTAAGTCTGTGCAGACGGACTCACCTGCAAACGCGAGCGAGCAGAATCCGTTTGGCGAGAGCGAAACGCAATCGCTGGACGCTGCGACAGAAAACAATCCGCTGACTGGTGTTCGCCTGGAATCAGCGGATGAAAATCTGTTTGGTCCGCCCGATGCACTACGAACGCTTCCGAGTGTGGATTCCGTGGCAAGTGAAGCTGATGCGGGTGCGCCGATAGCGGATTTCCAAAATAGCCTGCCAGCGATTGATTTGCCTGCCGTGGAAGATCTGACGCAGACTGAAGAAGCCGCACCGGTTCAGACGGACCTCGGTCTACCGGATCTGGATGCTGCGGATGCTGCTGAAGCCGGAATGCCTTTGGCTCCCGTGCCAGCTCCAGCTTCAGCTCGGACTGACGGTTTCGATCCGGCAAAAGAAACTGTCAAAACTGTGGAAGCGCCACCCGCACTGAAGAGTGTGAATACCGAAAAGCTTCAGCAGGTGGCTGAGCAGGATCGCCGAGTTCGCCAGCAGCGAGTGATTCAGTCGCGAGTTGGTCAAGCAGGCTTCAAGGGATTCTGTCCGGTGGAACTGCGTGATCGTCGGGAACTGGTCGAGACTGACCCACAATTCTCTGCAACTTTTGGTTTGCAGAGTTATACCTTCTCGTCAGCGGCTACAAAGACGGCATTTGAAGCGGACCCATCACGATACTCTCCGGCCGCAGGCGGAAGCGATGTGGTGTTGCTGGTGAACAGCGGTGAAGAACAGCCGGGCATGCTGGACTATGCGTTGTGGTATCGCGATCGTCTGTATCTGTTCCGATCGCGTGAAACGATGGCCCTGTTCAACAGTGATCCGCTGCGATTCGCCAACCAATATTGATTCGCCGATCAAAAGAAAATCCAACCCTCGACAGGGAGCACTCGTCACTGGTGCTCCCTGTTTCTTTTTTACGAAAGGCGAAAGACCAAATGCGAGCGGAGGAAAAGTTTGGTCAGACGCGAGATAATGGTGTTAAAGATTTCTGCGACCAGTTGTCACAGTTGCCGACCCAAGTGGTTTTGTGCAGCGGATCGCCGAAGCAGGTCGTCAATGAATTACCCAAAGTCCGCATCGTTTGCTGTGGAGTAGTTCGTTCGGCAGAAAATGCCGAGTGTTTGATAACCCAAATCACCTCCGTCGCCGAAAACAAGGATTTCTTTTGAATGGGCGAAAGTTTTGCGCAGAATCATTAAGAACACGTGTTGACTCATTCGACCGCCTGGCGATATCACTCGGCCTCTCAACCCGGATTCACCTCCTGAATCCAAATGAATCCTGTCACTTCTTCCTCTCGATCCTTCCGGATTTCTTCCGGCCCCGGATTTCTCCGGGACCTGAGCTACACCCGGCCACTGAATTGTTCTCTGATTCTGCACTTCCCGGTTGGTGACTCACACTGACCGACGTTGTTCTGTTTCAGAAATTTTTCAGCCTTCCTCTCGTCACTCTCCCCTCTGTCTCTCTCCCTCTGCTCTCAGATTGAGGAAATCATGAACGAGTTCCCAAACGGCGCTCATCATGAGCCGCATATTCTGCGGTTCCCCCAGCCAACGTCCGCTGCACCTGCATCTCCACAGGCAGCCACACCTGAAACACAGGAAGCACCAAACCGCACGGTTCTGGTGTTCTCTCCTCGACCCGGAGCTCGTCAGCTGCTTGCTGACGACGTCCGAAAGCGAGGCATGCAGGTTTGTGAAACAGACAGCCCGGACGCAATGTTGTTTCACCTGAGCCGTCAGGAATTCAGCTGCTGCATTATTGATGATGCTGATACTGTTGCCCGCATTCAGGAAGTCAACGCTGCGATCCGAAGCCACTCGAAAGCGGCTCAGATCATCTGCATCGTTGGCGAAGATTCCCGATGGGGACGCGAAACTGTTCCGACCTTCGAATGCGAAGTGATGGAACGACCTTATTCAGCATCTCGCTTCGGCGCAGCTCTGCTGAACGCTCTAAAACGCGGTGAACTGATCCGCGAAAATGAAAAGCTGCGACGCCAGCTGCTCAACCGCAATCTGATGGATCTGGTTGGCAGCACGCCAGCCATGCAGTCTCTGCGAGAATCCATTCGCATCGCGGCTGATGATGACCGAACTGTTCTGGTTCGAGGCGAACCGGGCAGCGGAACGACGCTGATTGCCGAAGGCCTGCATCGCTGCAGTCGCCGAGCGGCCAAGCCGTTCCTTCGCATCGACTGCAGTCTGCACTCAGTGGAAACACTGGAGCATCAACTGTTTGGTGATGCGACGGCCGAAGGCTTCCCTGGCTACCTGAAGATGGGTGATGGCGGTTCGATCCTGCTCGACAATGTCGACACGGTCGCTCTTCCATTCCAGAAACGACTGGCTCAACTGCTTGAACAGCGAGCCGCTGCGGTTCTTCACGGAACGATGGATGGACCCAACATCCGGTTCATTGCGGCAACGCATTGCGACCTGAATCGACTGGCCATGGAAGGCCGGTTCCGTGATGATCTGCTGCAACACCTCAGCGGAATCACTTTGCAGTCTCCTCCGCTGCGAGTCCGTACCAACGACATCCCGTTGCTGGTCGAACACTTCATCAGCCAGATCTCGCTGAAGGAAGGTCGCCCACCGCGACAGGTCAGTTCCGAAGCCGTTCGAGTGCTCGAAAGCCATCCGTGGCCGGGCAATGTTCGCGAACTGCAGAACGTTGTCGAACGCTGCTGCACTGTCGATGTGACTGAAATGATCGGTCCTGAAGATCTGCGACCCTGGTTGCAGAATGACTCGATCGAAGAAGGTGCCGAGTGCGTTGGAATGACGCTGGCTGAAATGGAACGCAAGCTGATCGAATCAACATTCGCTCGCTGCAACGGAAACCGTGAAAAGACCGCTCAGATTCTACAGATTGGTCTGCGAACTTTGTCCGGAAAGCTCAGAGAATACGGCTACCCTCCACGAGGCGGCCCGGGTTCGAATATCAAGCGTACTGTTGTTCCAGCAGCGGCTTCAATCGCTGGGGAACAACGCCGAGCAGCGTAGTTTTACGCTGCCATGAAGTGACCTCCCTCCTCCCGAAAAGGGCGAGCTTTCCCCCGGAAGCTCGCTCTTTTTTTGTGATGGCCTGCGGAGAATTCGGTAGAGATTCGAGTGAAGGGACTGTTATGATTCAGATTCAATCTTTGTCTGCTTGGATCAAGGCAGACCCATCGTAACTTTCGGAGGATGTCCATGAGCATCATCACTGCCAACGAACCCGAGATTCTTGAACCACCTCGGCAGAAGTTATTGACTGTTGAAGAGTTCCTGGCCATCCCGGACGACGAAAATATTGAACGGGATCTTATCCGCGGTGAAGTGAAGGAACGCGTCATGACTCGTCGTAGCCGTCGACATGCTTTGACTGAAGCAAAGATTACTTACTTCCTGATGAACTGGGTACAACTGGAACGTCATGGCGATGGCAAGGTTTTCTCCGGCGAAGTTGGCTGCATCCTCCGGCACGCCCCTTCCTCAACGGTTGGCATAGACGTCGCCTACATCACCGCCGAACATGCGGCCCGTCAAACGGACGCAACGCGCCTGATTGAAGGCGCGCCGGCACTGGCCGTTGAGATTCTGTCACCCAACGACACTCAGGAAGCGATTGCGCAGAAGATTGACGAATACCTCGCCTGTGGTGTACAGCTCGTGTGGATCGCCGATCCTCACTTTCGCACCATCACGGTCCATCGCCCTTCGATGGCCCCGGAATTCTTCGCGGAAGGCCAGACGCTTTCTGCCGAAAAAGAGCTTCCCGGATTCAGTGTGCTCGTCCGGAATCTGTTTGAATAATCAACCAGATCCAATCTGCCACTGTTTCACCGCTTCAAGCGGCCAAACGAGCATCAGGACATTCAGCAACAGCGAATCTCGGATCGTGAGCAGCAGACTCATCTCCGTCAGCAGAAAGAACACTGCCGAACGACGAAACCCCAACCGACCAGCCAGCATGTATCCGACAATACATGCGATGAGGTCACCTGCCGAGTTGATGACGGAATCACCAAAGTAATCTTTCGAAATCGTGGCCGCTCGATAGCGTTCGATAATAGCCGGCGAGTTCTCCAGAATTTCCCAGCCTGCTTCAAGAACGACGGCCATCAGGAATCGAGTTGTCTCCGGTACACTGCGAGGCAGCCAGTACAATATCCCGTACAAGACAACTCCGTGAAGCACGTGCGTAAAAAAGTACGGATCCACCAGATGCTGCGAATTGTGCGACGACCAGATATCCCATGACCATGGTCGCCAGGAACCACAACTGCACCAGAGAGGCTGACCCATGAGATACAGAATCACAGCGGTGATCAGAACGATTCCTGTCCCGAGAAGCTTCGAGGTCTGGTGTTCAAAGATTTGCATGATTGAGGTTGCGAATTAAGTCTGCCAGTTACTTAAGATTGTAAACGAGCAGCTTGTCCATGTCGCGAAGGTAAAGCTTCCCTTCCGCAATGACAGGATGAGCCCACGCGGGGCGATTGCTGCGGTCCGGCTGATCAAAGCGGCCCAGTTCTTTGTATTCACCGCGATTCGCTGCCAGCAGAACAACGGGGCCCTGTTCGTTTCGGAATACGATTTTTTTATCGGCGTACGCAACGGAACCCTTCATGCTGCGTTCACGCCACGTTGGTTTCCCGGTCTTTAGCTCCACACAGGAAAGCATGTCGCCGTTGGATCCGTAAACATACCCGTCGAGGAAGACCATTCCGCCGTGATGGTTTTTCATATCCTTCGTAAAGTAAACCTGTTTTGCCGCAATACTTTTCCCCTGGGCTTTCAGTTCCACCAGTTCAGCACCCGTGCCATAGTCGGATGAGCTGAAAACGTAGTTGCCGACGACGAGAGGCGTTGCGCAGTTGGCGGTCCCGTTCGAGGACGCATTCTGGCCCCACAGAGGTTCTCCATCACTGGCTCGAACACCGCAGATGCCTTTCGATGTGAAGATCACATACTGCTTCACCTTGCCGATGGTGGCGACCACGGGCGATGCATACGAGGCGGCCGGCTGCTCGGGCACCTGGCTTTTCCAGACCACTTTACCAGTCATCGCGTCCAGCGCAACCACCGTGGCATCCTGGCCTCCCGGAGAACAGATGACTTTGCCATCATCGACCAGCACGGACTCACTGATACCCCAGGTGATGTTTCCGCCACCGAACTGCTTCAGAATATTGGTTTGCCAGAACACTTCACCGCTGGCGGCATTGAGGCAGCTCAGGTCGCCGTTGCCTCCGAGCGAATAAACCTTGCCATCGATCACGGTCGGGGTTCCGCGAGGGCCGTTGCCCTGACCTTCTGTGTACTCATCGCCGTTCCGAGTCTTCCAGACAATTTTGCCTGTGCTGCGATCGAGGGCAATGACCTGCTCCCCGCCGTCGACATTTCCCATTGTGTACATCAGATTGCCGACCAGCGAAACAGATGCGTAGCCTTCGCCAATGCCGGAGATTGTTTGAAGCAGCTCCGGTCCGCCTTCTGGCCACTTATCCGCCAGGCCGGTTTCCGGGGAAAGATTGTCACGATTCGGGCCCCGGAACTGATTCCAGTCGCCCGCTTCAGGGCCGGTCGGCATTGCCGCAGTCGACTTATTGCCTTTGGTTCGCTTTCCCGTTTGTGCTGCTGTCGAATCGCAGTCACTCACAAGGATGCTGCAGATAACGGTCATACAAAGCCATTGTCTCATCACGTCACTCGCCTTGTTGAAAGTCAGACAGGATTTACTCATCCGCAGTTTAGCGTTTAGGAATGACCCAGTGTCCAGTCGGATTGAATGGAGTTTGGTGCGGACAGGCAGAACTTTCGCCGGATGTCAGACCGCAGGAGTGACGGCCAACAAAAAAAACCCGTCAAGGAGCCGGGCTTCAGAGCACTGATGTGCGTCAAAATATCGACGTTTGCACTACTGAGCTGCCGTGGTTGCGACGGCCAGCTGCCCTTTGGGAACTGCGATGAAAGAAGTCGTCATCGTTCCGTCCTCGGAATTCCACAAGCGGATTTCACCGTCATAGCTGCCCGAAGCAATCAGCTTGCGGCCGACATTTGCGCTGAGTGTATAAACCCAGTCATTGTGGCCGGTCAGTTTACGAATCTCTGCTCCATCAGCCGCTTTGTTCTGATGAACAGCCCGATCGCCGCTCGCGGACAGGATGATGTCATCCGGAAGAATCTGAACTCGGAACACATCACCACCGAAACCACCGATGGCTCGAATTTCCTTTGAATCAGCCGAATTCCAGACTCGCAGACGCTTGTCACCACCACCGCTGACGACTGTCTTGCTGTCGGCAAGAAACGCAGCCGTGTAGACCGGTTCACCATGGCCAGGGAAAGTGATAACCGGGTTACCAGTCGCCGCATCAAAGACCTTGCAGGTTTTGTCACGGCTGCTGCTGACAAGGCGAGTGCCATCCGGAGACCAGTTGACGTCCATCACCCAGTCGGCATGATCTTCGATATGAGTGGCTTCTTCGCCGGTTGAGACGTTTACTACATAGATGGATCGATCGGCACCAGCACAAGCCAGCTGCTGACCATTCGGGCTGAAGCTCAAAGCAAAGACCGCGTCGCGCGATCGCACCAGCGTGCGAAGCAAACTTCCGTCGGCAGCAGAAAATAGTTTCAGTTCACCCAGCTGACCGGGGGTACCAGCCGCAACGGCCAGACTATTTCCGTCAGCACTGAATTCCAGATCATAAATGCGTTCCGCAACATTGGAGATGCGGCGAACCAGCGAACCATCGGCCGTGTTCCAGACGAGCACTTCACGATAGCCGGACGAAGCCAGTTGTGAGCCATCGGCATTGAAAGCCACGGCAGTCACTGGAATCGCGACGCGGTATTCGTCGGGAGGCAGCGGCTGTGATCGTTCGGGCATGACATCAAACAGGTCTGCGTTCAAGGCAATGCCGGCGTCCAATGGCGCGCCCACTTCGATCCAGTGCTTAACGACTGCGATCTCTTCAGGCTTCAAAGGATCGGCATCCTTGGGCATTGAGCCATCTTCAATCATCGTCAGCAGCAGAGAATCGGCTGTCTTATGAGCTGCCACAGCAGCTCCCGATTCGCCACCTTTCAGCATGGCTGCAAACGAATCCAGATTCAGACGACCGCCGGGGCTGCGAGTGTTGTGACAAGCGATACAGCGTTCGGCAAAAATTGGTGCCACATGTTGGGAGAAGGAGACAAACCGTCCGAGCGGTTCGAGGGTCGCTTCGGCCTCACGACGCGCCACGAGAGCTTCATTCGAAACAATCTGCATTTCTGCATTCAGCTTTTGCAGCGATGGCTCAAGGCCAGTCAGCTGCGCTTGAAGGGCCTTCTGCCACATTTCGCCGTCGACCTTCACAACTTTCAAACTTGTTTCCCGACTATTCGCCGAGGCCAACGCTTCGGTGGCCGCCTTAAAGGCTGCACGCATGGGTTCAGCAGCAGCGACTGCGGCTTCGTGTTCGGCGGTTTTCTTTTCAGACTCCGTCTTCGCTGCTGCGAGCAGCTTATTCTGCTCATCACGGCGAGTCGTCACCTGTACGATCAACGCATCGGTATTCGCTTTCAAAGGCGCGAAGTCTGCAATGGATTTTTCAAGCCCCTGAATCGCAGCGGACGAATCAACGCCTGTCAATTTAGAGGCGGCCTGCAGAGTCTCAAGGGATTTGCTGAGCGACGCGACAGAATTTGTCAGGCCGGCAACAGCCGTTGTTGCTTCGGTCAGACGGGCTTCTTCCTGAGCGACTGCGGCGGTGACTGTAGTCGTGGTGGTTTCAGCGGCGGCTACCGCTGTTTGAGCTGCAGTTACTGTGGCCTCGGCTGCATCAGCGGCTGTTTTCGTTTCCGCGATCTTCTTATCGAGTTCAGGACGCTGCGCTGTAATTGCTGCGATCTGTTGTTCGGCATCGGTGGCTTTGCTGCGCCATTCGACAGACGATTTTCGCAGAGTCGCCAGTTGACTCTGTAATTGTCGCTGAGCATCCTTCAATGCATCCAGTCGTGCCGTGGCTTTGTCCGCCACAACAACAAGCGCATCCGCGGCCTCGTGCTGGGGGAGCGAGGCTGTGAGATCCGCAATCTGCTTGTCCAGGGCAACGGTTTGTTCTTGAAGCTTCTGGACATCGGCTGTTTCTGCGGCCATCCGAGTCTGGGCTTCGCCAAGCTGTTTCTGGATTTCCTGGACTCGCTGATCGGCGACGGTTGCGGCACCTTGGCGAAGAGTGAGTTCCTTTTCAGACTCCTGCTTCATCAGACGTTGCTTCTCAAGCAACTGGCGAGCCTCAGCGGCACCGGATGCAGGAACTTCGACTGCAACAGCGGGCGAGACGGGCAGAACTGCCGTGAGTGAGAACCCAAGGAGGGCGGCTAAAAGCGAATGGCGAAATGTTGAACGAGGCATGGAGAGTCCTCTTGTTGATGCCGGGCGGGATGCCGTTGTTGCCAAAATGCAACAGGACATTCAACATTAGGATTCAGGTTTAACCCTGCCGTGTCAAGCTTCACGGAATCCGCAAACTCCAGCATGAAGCAAATCCCTCAGCCGGAATAATCGTTCAGGATGCGGGAAATGGCAGATTCAGTAAACAAGAAAAGCTCGGCAGCTTTGGCTTACCGAGCTTTTTTGTATTTGATTTACCGCGCAGCAAAAACCTCCGTTTAGACAATGGCCGATCATGTGATCGGCTGCATTCGTCAACCAGGGATTACTGCAGGTCAGCGCACAGGAACTCTGGAAAAACCAGGCCCCAGGACTACGATTAGCCCTTACGGTGCCGAATTTTGGCTCGCATACGACGCTTCTTGCGACCAATCTTTCGTCGACCCTTACCCGTCTTCTTAGTACCCATGAGCCAATAATCTCCGGAATTCGAACTTGAATGCCACTTCGGAAGGGGCGAAGGATAACAAGCCTTCCCATTTGGTTCAAATCACGATTGCTGCCGTTCTTTCGACAAAGACAAAGGTGTGACTTGGGCGTCTTTCCAGGAAGACGACCTTTCGTCCCTGTTGAATGCAGAAAAGCCCTGTTTTGTTTGCTTTAGGCCAACGGATTCGGTCGAATCCCGTCGCGAGGCGGCTGCAGATTTTTACTGCTATTTTTTCTGACGGCCGCAGGTTGGGTCCCAATCATAGGGCGTAACAACTGGTTTCCCCGGCTGAAGTGGGGATTGCAGACGTCTCTGACAGAGGTAATCGAGTGAATCAGGTCACAGCTGGCATCGTCGCGGCACGCGGGCAAAAGAATGCCGTAGATCTTTGGCGGCCGTACCACTATCTATCCGAACCGGAATTTTCTCGTTTTGGGTGCGTGGAGGATGTTGCGACAATCTTTCTGACCAATCGCGAATGTCCATTTCGCTGTCTGATGTGTGATCTTTGGAAAAATACGACAGACGAGACGGTGCCGGTTGGGGCTATTCCATCGCAGATCGACTGGGCTCTGAGACAACTTCCCCCGGCTCGACATATCAAGCTCTATAACAGTGGAAACTTTTTTGATCCGAAGGCCATCCCTTTGGCAGACTGGCCTGCCATTGCCGACCGTTTGCGTGACTTCGACACCGTGATCGTGGAAAACCACCCGAATCTTTGCGGAGATTCGTGTGCCGAGTTTCAGCAATTGTGTGAAACGCAGCTGGAGGTCGCTCTGGGCCTTGAGACGGCACATGCGGAGACGCTGTCGAAGCTCAATAAGCAGATGACCATTACCGATTTTGCTCGAGCGTGTGCCTTCCTGTTGAAGAATCAGATCCTGATTCGTGCCTTTGTGCTGCTGAAGCCGCCCGGCACTTCGGAAGAGCAGGGGGTGGTCCGGGCGATCGATTCGGTGCGATTTGCATTCGATTGCGGAGTCAGCTGTTGCGCCGTCATTCCAGTGCGGGCTGGGAATGGCATCATGGAACAACTGCAGTCGGCCGGCGAATTTTCTCCGCCTCGACTGTCGTCGCTTGAATCTGTGCTGAACGAGACGCTCTCATGGAAACGCGGGCGTGTCTTTGCCGACCTCTGGGACGCGCGTCAGTTTGCTGATGACCGTGACTTCGCCGATGAACAGCTTAACCGGCTTGTGGCGCTGAATTTCACTCAGCAGATTTCTTGAAGCCACGGTCCGTTGCACACGAAATGAAGTAAGCCACGCCTCCCGAGCTTCGCGACCAATCCCATGACCATGACATTAAACGCATGACGAATTTACACGCCGACATTCTAATTCTTGGCTCTGGCTTTGGCGGCAGTCTGCTGGGGCTCATTCTGGCTCGCGCGGGCAAGTCGGTCCTGATGGTCGACCGCAGTCAGCATCCGCGGTTCGCGATTGGCGAATCCTCAACACCGCTGGCTGATCGGACACTGGCCCAGTTGGCGGATCGTTATGGCATTCCCGAGCTTCGTCCATTCTGCCATTGGGGATCGTGGAAACGGGCTCATCCACAATTACTGTGCGGCCGGAAACGAGGCTTCACGTATTTCGATCAGACGGATTCTCAGGAGCTATCGCCAGAAAATTTCGCAGAGCGACGGATGCTGGTTTCCGCCAGTGTGGATGACGAGCATTCCGACACTCACTGGTTGCGCAGCGATGTGGATCAGTTCTTGTTTGAACTGGCGATCTCATCGGGAGTCACCGCGTTTCAGCAGTGCATGTACACGCTCAGTCAGCAGCAGGGTCAATGGATTCTGGCTGGAGAAGGCAACGCTGCGCGTGAAACTGAGCGGCAGGCGGCGCGGCTGTCAGAAAATCCTGCACCGCTTCAAGTGCAGGCCCCTTTCCTGGTCGATGCGACCGGATCGGCAAATGGAGTATTGAGGTATCTCGGCATTACTGATCAGCCGGATCGTCTTCGGACGAACTCGAGATCACTCTTCGCGCACTTTAAAGGAACGCTGACGAGCGAGCAGCTGCTGGACAGCAAGAGAATTGAGACGAATGACTTTCCGTATCGTTGCGACGATGCGGCCGTCCATCAGGTTCTGCCCGATGGCTGGATGTGGCAGCTCAGATACGATGACAATTCCCTCAGTGCCGGATTCATGATTGACGAACGCCCGACGGCGGCTCGCGCACCTCAGACGTTTGAAGCTCCGACGGAAGAATGGAACTGGCGAATTGAAAGAACACCGTTCCTCGCCCAGCAGTTCCGTGAAGCAACAATCGTAAGGCCGCACTCTGGTCTGCAAAGCACGAAACGCATTCAGCGACTCACATCACAGGCCGCGGGTGACAACTGGGCCGCGATCACGAACACGGCCGGGTTCGTCGATCCATTACACAGTTCGGGAATAGCTCACACCTTGTTTTCGGTTTCACGACTGGCCGATGTCCTGTTGACGGCAACCGATGTTGGGGATCGCAAACGACTGCTGCATGAGTATTCGGAATCACTGATCAGCGAGATCTGCTGCGTGGATGAACTTGTGGAAGGTTGTTACGAAGCGATTCCTTCGTTTCCACTGTGGTGTTTGTGGGGCATGTTGTATTTTGCAGCGTCGACGAGCATGGAGCAGTCGGCGTCGGACGGATTGCGGAGCGTCAGCTTTCTGCAGGCGAATGACACACCGTTTCGCACCATGCTGAGTGCCGCCAGGCAGCGACTGGGGATTGCACGACACGCTGCGAAGACTGAGCGGAAATCGGCAGAGACAAAATTTGCCAACTGGCTGAAGCCGGCAATTGAGCCATGGAATCAGGTCGGGTTGTTTGATGACAGCTGCAACGGTCTGTACTCGCAAACCGCCGCGCCAGCAGATGCGTGGTGATCGGCTTACGCCCAATGGTAGTCGATTTAACGGGGCATCGTCGTAGCGGAAGCCGCCAAGGCTTTCGGAAGGCTGGCTCATCAAGCAGACAACCGAAACGCTTGGCGCATTCCGCTACAAAATGAGCGCCATTGGACTCACAACGCTGCTCTGAGCCAGCAACAGACACAACAGCAGCGTTGTTGAATGACGAGAGCCTGGATCTGCGGGAGCATGCGGATTTCGAGTGATACGGCAGAATAGGGTATCCGGCAGATGCCGGCGGTACGCCGAATAACTGTAAAATCGCATGTTATGAGGCCGCTGGAAGCTCTCTGGCTTCAATTTTCGCCCAAGGCTAAACTGCCGCTGGTCGGAGAGCGGCAGAAACTGCCTGTTCTGCGGCCTTAAAACGTAATCACCCAAAAGACGCGAAATCGACAGGGAGGTCGGCGTGTTTCTGGTTCGCACCATTCGCAGACGGCTGCTCACAATGTTCGCCGTTGCGCTGCTGCTGATGACCGGCATGGCGGTGATCGGAATTTGTGGCCTCGTCTGGCATCAGGAGGCCGTGGACGATCTGGATTTTTTGCTTCATCGCAGCCCCAATCGAGAGCAGCTGAGTCGTTCCGTCGGGCGAGTCTATGAAAGTCTCTGCAATTCACTGGACCTGAAAAAGTCAGAGTCTGTGCTTGAACTTAAAACTTCCTACGACAGCCACGTGAAGGAAGCGGAAGAGGCGCTCTTTGATTTTCGTCGCCGCATCGAATCTCTTCCGTTGACCATCGAGCTGACTCTGCAGCAGCGCGAGCAGGTGCTGGCCCGTCTGGATAAAATTTATGGCGAGATTCTGCTGCTCGGCGGTTTGACCGCTGAGTTCAAGCTGTTCAAAGCCGAGGAGGATACGCGGGCCTTTGACAGCGTGCGATTTCGAGCGGGCTGTGCGGTGACACGAATTCAGAAAGGTCTCGAGACGCTCCCCGCCTATCAGGCAAAGAACTGGGTGGAGTTGTCACTTCAGAAGGAACGTGATCGCTCGGCGAGACTGCTGAAGATTTTGTCATGGGGAACTGTGATCGTCGTCGTTGCTTTCCTGGCTCTGTTGGTTTGTGGCTTTCAATGGATCTCGGTTCCACTGCGGTCAATTGCTCATGGCTGCACACGCATCGCGAACGGTGATATTTCTCATCGGCTTCCATCCGTGTCGCGATGGCACGATGAATTTTCGGATCTCGTTGCCGGTGTGAATTGTGTCGCCGACCGTTTTCAGCAGGCGGAAGAAGATCTGCTGTACAAAGTCAGAGAACGCAGCGAACAACTGGTGCGGTCTCAGAAGCTGGCCAACGTCGGATTTCTTGCCGCCGGAGTTGCGCATGAAATCAACAATCCTCTGAGTGCCATTTCGATGGCCGCGGAGTCGCTGGAATTTCGCCTGTATGACCTTGTCGGAATGCAATCGCAGGATGGGCGTGAGGTCATGGAGCGAGTCGCCATGATTCGTCGCGAGTCCCGTCGCTGCGGAGACATTACGGCACGGTTGCTCAATTTTTCCCGCGGTGACAAAGGCACGCGACACCTCACGGATCTCGCAGAGCTGGTGCGGGAAGTTCTTGTGATGGTTCATCATCTGGGCCGGTATCAGGATCGTCGCGTTGAATTTGCCTGTGACAAGTGTGTCACTGCGGATGTTAACCCGGCCGAAATCAAGCAGGTGATTCTCAATCTTGTGGCCAACGCATTGCAGGCGACTCAGGCCGGCGGAGTCGTCACCATTCGCTTGCAGGAACAGGTCGACAACGTAATTCTTGCCATTTGTGATGATGGCTGCGGGATGGATTCAGAAACGCTGCAGCACGTGTTTGATCCGTTTTTTACGACTCGCGAAACGGGGCAGGGCACCGGCCTGGGATTAAGCATTACTCATCGAATCGTGGAAGACCATGGCGGAACGGTGACCCCGATGAGTGACGGGGCGGGATGTGGCAGCACCTTTCAGATCCGAATTCCTCGTCGGCAGCGGCAGGCAAACGCAGCATAAGCCGTGGGAAATTCGCAGGATTGTGCAGACGGATGCAAAAACAATCCGTGAACCAGGCGATCCGGCAGCAAAGAGGCTGGAATGAGGTGTTTTCCGTGGCATATACTCGGTGAAATTGGGTCAACATCGGCGTTTTTGGGAGAGAGCAAATGGCGGGCAAGTCCCAGGGAATCGTGGTGGGTTCGATGGGCGTTGCAGCTCTGATGGGTTTGGCAGCGATCCTGGACCTCGCGTTGGGATTTCCATTCGGTGGCCAGATGATGCTGGACATCATGTTCATTCTGGCCTCGGCGCTGGTGGTTTATATGGGCCTTGACTGCATGAAGGACGCGCGCTGATCGGGCGACGTGGGTCAGGCAGTTTTAAAAACAGACTCTTCAGGCCCGGCAGGTCTTTGGCTTGTCGGGTTTTGCATTTAACGGTTCGGCAGGGAGGTCCGACTGTGGCAACAATGCTGCATCAGCAGCTTAAAGAACATTATGTCTCTGACGCGGGTCGACATGAGGTCGTCGTCGGCAACTTTCGAATCGACGCTGTTGATCGGCGTGGTCGACTGATCGAGATTCAGTGTGCCTCGCTGTCTGCGATCCGGAACAAGATCCGAACGCTGGTCGACACGCATCAGGTCATCGTTGTAAAGCCACTTGCGGCTCGCAAAAAGATTGTCACCCTGCATCGCCGCGGTGGTGATGTCGTGAGTTCGCGATTCAGCCCCGTGCGCCAGTCACTGGCTCATGTGTTTCTGGAGCTGGTGCACTTCGGCGTGTTTCCGCATCCCAGCCTGCAGCTGGATATCCTGCTGACAGTTCAGGAAGAAATCCGTGTGCCGCCTACTGAGCGTAGTTCGTGGCGAAAGAAATACAGCGTCGAAGAAAGGGCTCTGGTCACGGTGCAGCAGCATGTAAAACTGCGGACCGCCAGTGACCTGTGGAAGGCGCTTGATGTGGTCGTGCCGGAGGAATTCACTACGGCCGATCTGGTCATCGCCAGCAAAATGCCACGCTGGCTGGCCCAGAAGGCGGCATGGTGTTTTCAAAGAATGGAGTTCTTTGAGATCTGCGGCAAACAGCGAAATTCGGTCGTGTATCGACTGGCAAAAGCGACGCGCCAAAGAAAGCGGAAAGCAGCGTGAATGCTGCAACGTGCAGATGCACGACAACCGCTGACTGAGTCAGTCGTGTGCCTGCGCTGTGATCGTTCGGACGACTTGTCATCGCTCCAGTCGCAGTTTTTCAGAATTCTGGCCGAACGTTCCTGATTACGGATGGCCGGTCTTTGTGTTGATCACAAACGTATGAGTCACCATCTCTCGATGGATTTCTCGGCGCGACTATCAGAATGAAGCCGTCGGCGGGTATGCCAGACCGCAATAATGTGTTTTGGGCCGACTCGCGACGAGTTTCGTTCGGACACAATGACTGGAGTGATTGCATTTGTGAGGAGACTCTGGTTAGCATGCCAGCGAAATGCCTGCAATTCGGGCAACTCCGATGAATTAGCACGCTTCCGTTTGAATGAACAGCTGCAATCAATCTGAGTTCTTCGGCACTTTCTTTCTCTCAAGTCACCGTGGAGATTTTCGTAATGGCGGAACCGAACGTTGCTCAATCCTCAGTCGCGGGCCAAAAACTGGTCTTCTGGGGCTGTTTTATTGCCCTCGTGACCACCTCCTTTGCATTCATCAGCCGTATCACGCTGTGCACGGTGCGATTTGGGTCCGAGTTTAATCTGGACCAGGTGAAGGTCGGGGAGTTGATCGGGGCCGGGATCTGGCCATTTGCAATCTCCATTATTCTGTTCAGTCTGGTCATTGATCGCATCGGCTACAAAGTCGCGATGCTATTTTCCTTCGTTTGCTTTGCGGTGTACCTGACTCTCGCGTGCATGGCGTACTCGAAAGTGCATGGCGTTGAAGGAGAAGCACTAATCGCAGCTCAAAAATCAGGCTACGATCTGTTGTATCTCGCAAGCATTATTCTGGCTTTGGGCAACGGGACCGTCGAGGCATTCATCAATCCCGTCGTGGCGACGATGTTCAACAAAGAAAAGACGAAGTGGCTGAACATTCTTCACGCAGGCTGGCCAGGTGGACTTGTCTTCTGCGGTATCGCAACGATTTACCTTGAAGAGACGCTCAAAACCGGCGATTGGCGCATTGTTATCGGATTGGTCGGAATCCCGGCCGTCGTTTACCTGCTCATGCTGATCGGAGCAAAATTTCCGAAGAGTGAGCAGGAGTCGGCTGGTGTGTCGTACCGCGAAATGCTGGGTGAGTTTGGAGCCTTTGGTGCCATGGTTGGCTTTGGGTTGATCTTTATGCAGCTCGGCGAGGTCTTCGGATGGAAAGAAGGAAACGCTCGCTACTACGCTCCAATTCTCACGGCTATTGTAACGATTGGGTTCGGTGCCTACACTCGCAGCCTCGGACGCGGGATTCTCGCGTTCCTGATTATTATCATGATGCCACTCGCCACGACGGAAATCGGAACGGACTCATGGATCAGCGGTCTGATGGAAAAGCCGATGGAGGCTGCCGGACGAAATCCTGTTTGGGTACTTGTCTACACGTCTGCAATTATGATGGTGTTACGTTTCTTTGCAGGTCCGATCGTTCACAGCCTGTCACCGATCGGTCTGCTGATCGCAAGTTCGATTCTGGCGATCGCGGGACTGTTTGCTCTGTCAAAATGTGGCAATGCTGAACTCCCAATGATTTTCGCCGCTGCCACACTGTACGGCTTTGGCAAGACGTTCTTCTGGCCAACCATGCTCGGTGTCACCGCCGAACAGTGTCCGAAGGGTGGAGCCCTGACCCTGAATGCGATCTCCGGCATCGGAATGATTGCGGTCGGCGTTCTGGGAACACCGTTCATCGGATATGTGCAGGCTCAAACGGCCAGCACCGTACTGCGAGAAAAGTCAGCGGAGGTTGCCAATATTGTGATTTCTGCCGACAAGGAGTTCATGGGGATTAAGTATGAGGCCATTGATCCAGATAAAGAAAAGGCCGTGACCGATGAAGCAGGACGGACTCACCTTTCTAATGCCAAGAAGAGCGGCAACTTCGAGGCGCTCGGGAAGATGGTGATGTTCCCGGCATTCATGCTGGTCTGTTACATCGCGCTGTTTCTCTACTTCAAGTCAAAGGGCGGATACAAGGCGCAAAGCCTGTCTGGCCACTAAATGCCTGGCCCAGAAAACGGCCTTATGTTTATCTTTCAGGAAGAGCCCAGCGTAAAACGCGGGGCTCTTTTTTTATTGATGGCATTTGACGAACACGGAGAACAGCGGCCTGCAAAGCATGCCAGAGGCCCGGAATTGCGATCTGCGGTTCCCGGGTCAGTGCGATTTTTCACAACCCCGGAATCTTGAATAATTTTTGCGACTGATTTGTCGAATGCATTCAGTTTTGCGGAAAATTCAACGCTCAGGAAGAAGCCACACGACTTTGCTTGATAGTCACGATTTGCCAGTGTTGCGTTATCACACCGAATGTGTGGCAGAACCGGCGGAAATGACAAACAAACAGACGAGTGGGCAAATTCTGCCGAAACTTCAGACGTCTGGAAATCCGAACCAAGGAATAGTGGTGGAATAAGCAATGGCAGTTCCTTCGGGAAGCGTCTCTATTTTTCGTGAAAGGTTAAATCCATGCGTCTTGTTGTTTGTGTTGCCACGATGGCCGTGATCGGTTTGTCGTCAGTGGTTTCGGCTGGTGAGAACGCTGTGCATTTGCTTCCGGCATCGACATCACGTGCTTCAGTTCCCGTAACCCAAGTGTCTCAGTCGAGCGGCTTTTTCCAGCCCTTTCGCCGTTCTCAGCCGTCGTTCTTTGGTCGTGTGATGGATCTGGAGCGTCGGAAAAACGCCTGGTTGCGACGTACGTTCCTGCAGTAATCTGAGGCTTGAAGTTGCACAGTTGAGCTCTCGATGAAACCAGACGCTAGCGCGTTCCGGCTAATTGGTAAACTCGGAATGGACGCAGCACCGGATCAGATCACAAACTGTGATCGGCGCATGAGAAGAGCCGTCGCGAAACCCGCACTTCGCGACGGCTCAGACCCCGAAACTGCTTAACTGCAGTGAGGACATCAAATTGGGTTCAACACCGGCTGTCCGGTCAGACCGCACCTGATTCGGACAGCTGACCCACACAGCATGCTGTGTGTATCGGCTGAATTCGCTCTGATATCATTCAGTGGCAGTTCCGATGATGAGTTCCTCTTCTTCTTCCTGGATAATGATTCGAGGTGTGACCATCAGCATGACGCTTTCCGTTTCTCGACCCACACCGCTGTTCTTGAACAGTCGGCTGATGTATGGAATCTTATTCAGAATCGGAACACCGGCCATGTTTCGGCCTTCACGCAATCGCTTGATACCACCCAGAAGCACTGTGCCACCGTCCGGCACACTGACAACGGTCGTCACAGTCAGTTGGGAAACCACTGGCAGCTGAAGTGTGCCAGCCACTCCGCCGCCACCCTGCTGTCCCTGCTGTCCCTGCTGGCCCTGCTGGCCACCGCCGCCCTGGCCACCGCCGCCCTGACCACCACCGCCGCCAAAGCCGCCACCGATCCCGTCGAAGCCGAACTGGCCGCCACCGCCGCCGCCACCACCACCGAAGCCACCCTGCTGTCCAGAGGCCTGGCCACCACCGACGCTGGTGAAGGTCTGCAGGTCGAGCAGCTGGTTGAACTGTGGCAGAATGGAGAGTCGGACATAACGTCGGTCGGCAGAGACAACTCCGTTTACCGTCAAAGAAACCCCGTCAGGAATCGTGCCGATCAGCGGCTGGAAACCCACACCACCCTGACCAACAACCGGGATCTGTCCCTGAACATAGTTTCGCTGAATATTGTCGGAGACTGTTGCAGACTGTCCGTTGTACATCGTGACCTTTGGAGCCGTCATGATGTTCGATCGAGAGTCGCCCTGAGCCGCCTGAATGAAGAAGAACGCTTCAATGTCGCTCAGGATTGCCATACCAACCTGGATACCAGCGTTTGGCTGGAAGCCACCGAAGTCGGGCACACCGATTTCAAACGATCCCTGGCGGAACTGAATGTCATAGTCTTCAGTAAACTGACCAGGGCTGGCCAGACCAACCGTGGTCCGTCGGAAGTCGTCTCTTGGGGAATTCACGCGGTTCACTCGGTCAAACAGATTGGTGCCTCCACCCTGCTGGCCGCCACCGCCTTGTTGTCCCTGTTGACCTCCACCTCCACCTTGCTGCTGGCCACCTCGAAGGTCACCTGCCTGACCCTGCTGTCCACCGCCACCACCTCCAGCGGTTGTGCCGCCTGGGAATGTCAGCTGGCGAGAACCGAAGGCAGGAACACCCGCTGGATCACCCAGTGAGTCCTGAACGTTGAAGTCGAAGTCAACACCGATTCGCTCAAAGAAGTTGTCCGTCACGCTGATGAAACGAACTTCGACTGTAACCTGAAGGTCCTGCAGCTTACGCAGCTGTTTCAGAAGATCGGCAACCTGTTCATGAGTGGCTGCTGTCTGACGAATGACGAGGCTCAGGGTGTTTTCATTTGTTCCGATCGTCCCGGTGCCGCCATCCACGTCCCAGGTTCCAGGTTCGATGGTTGTCGTCAGCAGTTCGATCAGACCAGAGAAATCAGCTCCATTCTGAGACATATTGGGCTTCTCAGTCCGGCTTCTGCCGTCACCGTTGATGCCGATGGACAGTTCATCATTCAGCTGGTACAGCCCACCACCACGCATTCCCGGCCCGCCATTTGGAATTCCCTGTGGTGTCTGAACTCCGCTGGCTGGCATGTCCTTCATGTTGCTGACCGGAATGACCAGGTCGGCCACATTATAAGTTCGCAGCTCCAGCTTG
>JBDNHX010000412.1:0-3649 GCA_041688565.1 Planctomycetaceae bacterium | reverse complement strand
TCGCAAAGAATGCTGGATCGGTTTCACCCGGTCGTCAGTCCACCGGCCAACTGAGATGAGATCAATTTGATTTTCCATGTTCGCAATACTTCACGCTGTTGACGCTGCGAAAACACATATCGCGAGCGCGCGTCGGTCGCCCTGAACTGAAGCGTCCAACGTGCGTTATTCACTTCTCCGGTGTGTGCCACCGACGCGAGGAAAGGGACGAACCAAACTGCCTCCGCCGTGTCGGACCGACGCACGTGAAGTGCAGATCTGCGATAAGGCATTCCGGCCCTGGGAGTTGTGTGTGCGATTGGTACAGAACATACCAGAGTCAGGAAAAAGTCTCGCGTTAAGCGGCTCGTTTGTCAGTCAACAGCGAACCCATGTGGCCACCTCAACAACGCTTCCTTTAGTGGCAGCCCCTCGCCTGCAGCATATCTGCTGGTCCAGGATCCACGGATGGAGATCGGCTTGCAAATCGGACCACTTCAGTGCGGAAAACGAATTCACATGGGCAACGATTTTACCACGCGGAGCTGCGTGGTATTTAGGCACTCTGCGGTTTGAGGCTGAGAAGGCCTAACAAAACTCGGACTGGCTTCCGTATCTTGCGGAAAATGCTCAGAAAAATTCGCAATGAGGGTGCCTGTCCCACTTTTGTTAGAGCCTCTTAGATATCGATGCGCTCCCGTCGCGTCAGTGAGCGATCAAGCAGGTACATCGTCTGGTACGAAAACGAGCCGCTGCACCTTAAGATCCAGCGGCTCGAAGCCCCTCCACGGACTGATTCTTCAGTCTCTGATTACTTGTCAGTGGCCGTTTTGGCGTTCTTGTTCTTAGCATCGCCTGTCAGAGTCGCCATGAGACGCTTGGCTTCCGCCAAATGCTTCTCAGTGGTCGCATGACAATCCTTGAACACCTGCGCCAATTCTCCGTCGGCTTCTTTTTCGAAGACGCTCAACTTGGCGATCATGCCGATATGACCACTTATCTGGCAACCGAGGAACGCCTGATCAAACTCGCCGCGAGATTTGGCTTCAGTCAATTCCTTCTCGGTCATCATCAGGCATTTTTGAGTGATCTCGCGTTCCAAAGTGAGCATGTGGTTCTGATTCCCATTGTCACTATGAGCGGATTTATCCGTCGCGCGATCCGTGGGCGCGTTGCCTTTGAATCCCGTCTGACGGATCTTTGGTTCTGCCTGATTCGTTCGAGTTGATTCACGTTTGCCACCTTCCTCCACAGCTGCAAATGTCATATTCGCCTCTTCAGAAGAGAACTTTCCCAATTTCGTGGCGGCTTGGGTATGCTCGTCGTGCAGCATCTGAGCAAACTTCTTGACTTCCGGGTGCTCGATGTGAGCCAAAGCGAACTGGGTTAACGCGATCTCGTGCTGATTTCCAATCGCCACGCAGGAAGCCAGCGCCTGATTGATGCCCTGCTTTTGATCAACAGCACCAGTTTCCGATTTGGAATTCCGATCCCGTTCAGGTTTGGAATCCCGATCACCTTCGACGGCGGCGTCTCGATCAGCACGCGGCGGTTTTGCATCGGGCTTGGCCGTCTCCTGTGCGGCAGCGACAGACACGATGCTGGCAAACAGCAATGCGGACAGACTCAACTTTGTCATGTTCTAACTCCTTTTACGGTTGCCGCGTATTCAGACCTTGAATACTCACGGCTGCTGAGAACCTGGAACTGCGATCCACACAAACGCATGATCCCCGTTAAATGCGGACGCGGATTCGAAAGCTGGAACGGGCCAACACGAATCCCGGGAAACAGATGATCGCATCAAACAGTTGAACTCAACCCCTTACCGAAAGGCATGTTCTGTGCCATCACTGCGAATAACGCGACTTCGAAGACGTGTCGTTCTTTAGCCTTGAGTCTACTTGCTTCAGCGCACGGCTCAGCAGTGGAGCGTCAACGTTGTCGCAATGAGAGCGTCAAGTCCGTCCCCCAGCTGGTCATGAACTCTTCCTGAACCGCGTTTTGCTGCGTTCCACTCGATTCATCACAATCAACATATCTGACTTCGTGACACGGAACAGGAATCGCATCTCAGGGACGCATGTCACTGATTTGTCTCGTCGATAGCATTGTCCCAACTTCGGAGGTAGTTATATGACCAATCGCACCAATCGCACCAATCGCACGAATCGCGGAGAAGACCAGGCAGACCGTCAGAAGCGAAAGATTGATCCCGTCGATCGACCAAAGACGAAGGACCGGGAGGAGGTCCGAAAACAAAACACCCATCGCTACGCCAGTCGGAAAGAACCGTCCCACGAACAATAAAGGGATCAGCAATTCCTGAACATGCGGTCCATGGAAACTCCATTCCGGCCAGTATGGTTGGGGTATCTCCGTCCATACGACTCGAAACGTCAGTACTTCAAGGTGTCGTGTTCGAAATCGAAGTCAGCAGCACTGCCATACGCCATAATACGGACGTCATTCAACGCTCGTAAATCACTATGTTGGGAAGTTGGCGTTGCGTGGCAGATATTGCGACTCTCTGCGTGACAATCTTTCAAGTGGCTCGTATACGGGCCACTCACAATTTCCACGACGAGTCCATTGGCAATACACTGCGTTGAGTTATGGTGAATCAGCAATCGCTTCACGGGAACTGGAACGAAATCAAGGGGAAGGGCAACCCACCAATGACGAAGTGCGCGTATGACGCGTGAGGCATCAAAACGGTCAGGCATCTTTTTTTCTCAGGCGGGAGTCACATCAACGAAGCCTGACCCCTGACGTTCCTTGCCATTTCCGTTCCTTGAGCGGCGGCTTCCATTGGCGACGGCGAGGCGTAATGACCTCCGGTCGGCGGGTGCGATGTTTCAACTCCAAACATGGTGATTATGGGACGCAGCTCATTGATTCAAAGTGAGTTGGTCCCCTTATCTTTGCTTGAGCGAAATTCGGGAGCGATGATGCTCATTGCAAAACGTTGGATCCTGCTGGGCAAGCTAGCAGGGGGCCTTTGATGCGCTTTGCCACATGTCGGCTTGTCCGACATGGGACGTGACGACCATTGGTGAGTTGCAGGAAATGACAGTTGGACAAAGACTCCGTCAATTCGTTATGTTGCTATACTGGTGAGCAGTCCTCGAAAAGCGAAAGGTTTCCCGATGTCAAACGTGTTGGATGTGCCGGAAGTGCGAGCGGCGGCGGTTCGTTTGACGCCGGCTCAGTATCATCGACTCTATGAAATGGGCGTCATTCCAGAAAAAACTGAATTGTTATCCGGAATCCTGGTTGAAAAAATGCCGAAGTCACCGCTGCATACCTGGATGGTCGCATTCCTGCAAGCATGGCTGGGAACGATCGTCAATCGCAGTTTGCACATCCGTTCTGAGCAGCCGCTTACCTTGAGTGACTCCGAACCGGAACCCGATCTCGCAGTTGTTACTGGAGATTTGAACGAGTACCGTTCGCATCATCCGTCGTCTGCGAAGCTTGTCATTGAAGTGGCATTGAATAGCGAAGCGATGGATCGGCAGAAAGCCGAGATCTATGCCGCCGCAGGTGTGCAAGAGTACTGGATCGTATTGCCCAGCAGTAAATCGATTGCGGTCTATCGCAGCCCGTCGGCTGGACTGTATCGCGATTGCAGCGAATACGGGATCGATTCTCCTCCAGCACCTCTGTT
>JBDNHX010000052.1:0-4148 GCA_041688565.1 Planctomycetaceae bacterium | reverse complement strand
ACCCGCATGCCGGGTGGTGTGGGAGGGGCCTCGGAGCAATCCGGGTCCCTATCCCGATCTTGTTATGCCTCTTTGGGAGCATCCAAGACGCCTTGCAATTCCTGAAGATCGTCTTTGATTTGTTTCAGTTTATCTGACGCAATCACTGTCCCAAATTGACTGGCAATTATGTCGAGTTCGACCTTGCGCGAACGCGCAAGCAGTCGAATCAGTTGTTGCATTTGCGAGCCAACGCCTTGAACGTTGGCTGCGGCCTCAGTGAGTCCTTTGAAGCGTTCCTGTTCACGAACACCTAAGCGTTCGATTTGAGATTCAATTTGCGTGGCGGCAGCACCAAGAGCCGCATTGAGATTGGCAGACGCGTGTGGCTCGAATGTTGCGGCTGTAATACCTGCAAGGTCACTCGGCAATTGTGGTGGATTGCTGCGGTCAAACAGCATGTAGGTCCGGTCCCGACCAAGGCCACCCGTGAAAAGTCCCAATTCAAATACGACGTTATCACGGGCAGAAGATTGTGCTTCGCCTCGTTTGATGGTCAGGTCATCTGCGGTTAGCACAAGAATTGCAAAATCGAATCGCCCTAACGCGAGGACTAAGGATTCGAGCGTGCCTTGACTGAGGCCAAAGATGCCTTGATCCCAGATTTCAACCTCGCATGTCTGGTCGAGCAATACTTGCATCGCGCGCGCGATTTTTTGACCTTCGCGAGAGGATCCGACGAACACTGCGGGACGTTTGCGGGCAGTTGTCATTGCATGTTGCCAGCGAGAGAGATTGGATTCTGAGGCATAACGGTAGAAATCACGGGGGACGGGCGAACGACTTGCAAGCAGACGAGAAAACAGACCACCCGTCCTCCCGTGCATTTCATGGTTTATAAGTTCGCTTTGCGATTTTTATGGAGTCTCATGTCTCGAATCCCACGTATTTACAAGCACTCGATCGTGCGATGTATTACACCGTGTGATGGTGAGTTTATTGGAATTGCATTTGATGGCGATGATGATGTCACGAGTAGAGTGCGATTGTCGAAGCAGGATGCTGTTCAGTTGGCTGACCTGATACGTTCCCATTCCGATGTGTGCTCAGGTATTCCGAGTGTTGATGTATCAAGCAGTTCTCCAGTGATGGAATGATTTATCGAAAATGTCGCGTTCATCGCAAGGTCTTCTGACGCCTGCCACTCGTTTGCATAACTTCCGTAGCTTTCGTCGTCGTATATTGGATGGAATCGGCCATCGGCAGATTGGCCGATGTAAAACGTTCCAACGATAGTCTTCCAAGAATACAGCAATCGAAAACGCATGATTTCATCATCGCCTAAGTTAAAAGCGAACTTCATTAATTAACCCGGTTAGAAACCCAGATATAGTTCATATCAGCGTTTTTATCTCGGTGGCTGCTTGATTTTATCACGATGTGAAATTTACCGCAATCGACTTGAGTGCCACACCCTGATAATGTACAAAAAGCAGGTTACAGGTGGCTGTGGCATCTGTAAATGGGGGTGAGTCATGAGTTTGGCAATTTTTCGGCAACGGATGCATGAGGCATTTTTCGGAGAGAACGATAAGAAATGGTTCCCGAAGTGGCTCGCTCGATACGCTGATGGGAAGACGCAAGACAATGGGTTATTGCCGGTGACTGCGCCGCTTGTCGTGGAATTTTCAAAGTCTCTGCTGAAATCCGAGACACCGGCATGGCAGCGACTGCAGGGCGTCCGGGCCGTCGAAGCTTATCGGGATCTGGTGCTGGGCACTTCCGAGCCTTGCCTGAACGATATGAAAACTATTCTGGGGCGATTTGCGGCGGCTGAACGAAACTCCGGTAGTGCGAGTCTTCGGGATGAGCAGCAGATTGCTGGGATCATTGATCCGTCGGAACCGGCGTTGGTTCAGAAAATGCGAAGGGAGTTGCGACTTCGGCACAAGGCGCTGGAGACTGAACGGGCTTACATCGGCTGGATCATGCGGTTTATTCGCCATTGCGGCTCGGAGGATCTGCAGGCTTTTGGCGAGGCGGAAATCAAGAGTTTTCTGACCGAACTGGCGGTCGAAGGAAACGTCGCGGTATCGACTCAGGACCAGGCGAAGTCGGCTCTGCTTTTCTTGTATCAGCAGGTTCTCAATCGGGAACTCGCGTTTCTGGATGTGACACGTTCGAACAAGCCGAAACGCCTTCCGGTGGTGTTGAGCCGTGCAGAGATCGCACAAGTGCTTCCGGAATTTCGTGGTCTGCGGCGACTCATGTTTCTGGAGGAGTTTGGATGGCAATGGGTATTTCCGTCGCATCGCATGGCCAAAGATCCGACAAGCGGCGAGCGGCGAAGGCATCATGTGGGCGAGGAGTTCTTCGCGGATTTTTTCAAGACGGCGACCGATCGGGTCGGCCTTGCCAAGAACGCGGTGCCACATTCTCTGCGTCATAGCTTTGCGACTCATCTGCTCGAAAGCGGAGCGGATATTCGCACCGTGCAGGAGTTGCTCGGTCACGAAGACGTGCGGACGACGATGATCTATCTGCACGTCATGAACAAGCCGGGTCTGGCGGTGAAGAGCCCAGCGGATGCGGTGCTGGGGTGATTTGGAATTTGAGATTTCAAAGTGCAGGACATTTTTAACCACGGATTTCGCGGATGGCGCGGATTTGGAATCGTAGGGGAAATCTGAAATTTAAGATTTGAAATCCTGCAGGTCGCGTGGGGACTATTCTGCACTCGGGTTCGTCAGCCATTCGACAGCAAGCGAACCGAGTCCCATGCTCGAGGACGCCTGAACGTGGATCAGGTCCGCAGCGCGAAGAACATAATGGCTGCAAAGTTGTGATCTGCCGCGTGGCGCTGGCGAATTAGGCAGAATCACTTGAGTCCCCACGCGCAATGCTCGTACACTTCGGCAAGGAGCAGGGTCGGTCAGTTGCGGATCGTTCGGTGACCGCTGAACATTGTCGATTCCGATCACCAGGAGATGAGCCGTGAGATTTCGATCCAAAGGACAACCGCGAGGTCAGATGCTGGCCCGCGAACAGCGGCGAGTGACGCTGATCATTATCGGTGGCGGACTGTTGTTTTTGCTGCTCACCATCTCGGGAAAATCGCGGTGGCTGACGGAGATGTTTTCTGATCGCGCCTCGGCGGTGAAAAAAGCTCCGGTGGTATCGGACGCATTGATGGGAAACAGCGATCTGTTGCCCGATGAGATGGAATTTGTTCGACCGGATTCGGTCGCCGAAGCCGAAAATTATGCATCCATGATCGACCGGACTGGCGCGGCACAAATGGAATCCGTGGCTCGGAAGGATACCTCGCTCATTGGAGATGTCCCGCCACGGCTGACTCGAGAGATTCGCGACGACGTCATCGGTGTTCTGTCCACAGAAGCAGAAGCCTGGTTCGGTACGCTGCGTCTGGCTGAAAAGATTCCTCGAGGAAATCAGTATCAGGTGCCGGATGGACAGTTTACTCTGTTTATGGATTCTCCGCAGTCATGTCGCGGCAAGCCGTATGTCGTCCGCGGTCAACTGCGGCGGCTGATTAAAGCCCCGCTGCCTCGCAGTGCAGAAACGTTCGGAATCCGAATGGCGTATGATGCGTGGATTTCTACTCGGGATTCCGGGAACCAGTTGATACACATCGTCGCTTTGTCTGCTGATGCCGCTCTCCCTCGTCTGGCAAACACTGGCAAAGATGCTCCGGCTGTGGAAGTTACCGGTTACTTTTTTAAACGCGAAGGCTATGCGGCGAAAGGAACGAACGGAGAAGGTGATCTTGCACTGACTCCATTGTTGCTGGCCGGCACGATTCGCCATGTGCCGCATCGAGTCGTTGTGACGCATGCCGACGAGATGAATCCATGGCTGACCTGGATTGGGCTTGGTGTTTGTGGGGCGGTGCTGTTTCTGGTCTGGCAGTTTCAGGTTTCTGATAAAGTGTTTCGTGGCACACGGACTCATCAGCTGACATCGCCGCCCGTCCGGCCTTCGTTTGAAGGCGTTGCCCCGGTCACGATTCAGCAGATGCTCTCGGAGATGGAAGAACACGCGAAGAACACGTCGCCCGATACGAGTCTGCTCCTGCCAGAGGCAACAGGCGGGGTTTGGTAGCCGAAGTCGTGAGACTTCGGAATCGTTTCCTGGCGAATGCCCGAATT
>JBDNHX010000411.1:0-9626 GCA_041688565.1 Planctomycetaceae bacterium | reverse complement strand
GAGATTGCACAAGGGCAGGCCGAAAGGTTCTGCCCTTTTTGCGTTGGGAGAATCCTGCAGATGTGCAGAATGCAGACCTGCGATTCGCGTCGGCCAGCAAAACGGACCGCATGGTGAGGGTCGCATAAACCGGCACATTCTGCCGTTCCTTGCCGTAATCAAGACCACGGCTCTGCAGAACGTCCGTCGGCCGAAGCACTTCCTGCCGAACAGTGATTTTTTTTTTGAAGTTACAAAAGACAAGTGTTCCGAGCCTGTTGAATCGTGTTGACGGCAAAAGTCGGCGCGAAGTAACTTGTGCCGTGAACGAAGAATTCTGCAACGGAATGTTCTGGTTTACGGAGTTCGGTATCAGCTTCATCCCAGCTGTCCTGTCCTCCGGTGATGTTGCCAAAGATAAAACGGTCCGCGACGTTTCCAATCACGTCGCCGGTCGGGGCGTCCTCCCATCTTTGAGCTGCATCGGGCCAGATGTTTCCTTGTAGTACTTCCCGCCTGCAGCAGGCATTATCATTCTGCGAATCGGACCTGACCTCTGATTCGATGAGTGAGAAGCAAACTGTGTAGCGGCAGATGTGTAGAAAAAGTGATTTATCGAACGGGGGACGAGTCGCGTTGAACGCGTCTCCTACCCCTGCCAATCCTTTCCCTCTCCTTCCGTGTTGAATACAGCATCCTGTCGGCTTTCCGTTGTGATTCCTTCGCAACTGATTTTCCGGATGATGTTGTCCTGTCTTTATACGCCGTTCTGACCTGCATCTCGTGCATCGTCTGAATGCGATGTTCTTTGCCTGCGTTCCCGCAATAATAGATTTCAGACCTGTTTCAGACAGGCCTCGGTAATCATGCGCGGTGCAAGGGCGAGAATTCTTCCAGCCTTTCCCCAGAGCTGATCAGCTGCTGCGTCGACGGAGTTTCCTATGTCGAACAATGCGACCACTGTCGTTTCAATGCGTTCCCTAAGGACGCCACGGCCATTGTTTTCTGCGAACCCCGCGAACCCCGCGTGGCGATCGTCCGTCTGCTGCCTGCTGATCTCATGCGTTCTGTGCGGATGTGCATCTGGTCTGATGACGATGCCGGGAGCTGCCATGCTCTCGGAACGTTTTTCCAAAGACGATGACAAGAAAACAGAAGAGGCTGAGACCGACAAAAAGGGCAAGAAAAAGGGAAAACGCGGCAAGGAAGAAGACAACGATTTCGGGAACAAGATTGATACGCCGCTGCTTTCGGAATACATGAGCGTCCAGGGCAACACAATGATCGTGTTGCGTGGAGTTGGACTTGTCACGGGCCTGAATGGGACCGGCGGTGACCCTGCACCTTCGGCTCTGCGAACTCAGCTGCAGAACGAGATCGTTCGCCGCGGCGTTAAGAACGGCAAAAAGATTCTGGCGTCGCGCGATACGGCTTTGGTGGTTGTCACCGCGTATCTGCCTGCCATGGTCCGCAAGAATCAGCGGTTCGATGTCCGCGTGGCGATTCCACCGAACAGCAACGCTCGCAGTCTCAAAGGTGGATGGCTGCTGGAGACCCGTCTGTTTGAAGAGCAGAATGTGGAAGGCCAGGGAGCTCTGAAAGGTCACAACTATGCGGTGGCCGGCGGGGCGATTCTGACCAGCCTTGGTGTTCAGGACAATCGCGAAGAACGGCAGGCGGAACTGATGTCCGGGACGATCCCTGGCGGGGCGATTTCTCTGACGGATCGCGATCTCAGCATCGTCCTGCGATCCGAAAAACGTGGAAGCCGCAACAGCGAACGTGTCGCCAATGCTGTTTCCACACGCTTTCATCGATACAACAAATACGGTCAGCGAATCTCGTGTGCCGAAGCCAAGACCGATGCGATGGTCACGCTGAAGACTCACGACAACTACATCAACAACTTTCCGCGCTATCAGGCCGTCATTCGCAGCATCGCTCTGAATGAGTCCGATGTCGCCCGTCGGATTCGAATGGAACAACTGGCTCGCGACATCATGGACGCGGAAAAATGTCAGAACGTCGTGGCCGGTGTGGCTGCATGCCCAACGGCACTGCAGCTGGAGGCCATCGGTGATGAAGCCATTCCCTTCCTGACAGACGCTCTGGAATCCGAGAGCTTCGATGTTCGTTTCCAGGCCGCCCAGTCACTGGCCTATCTGGGCAATGCGGCCGGAGTTTCGATACTTCATGAAGCCGCAAAAGGACAGCCTGCGTTTCGAGTCTACGCGTTAGTCGCCTTGTCCGTGATCGACGACGCAGATGCCGTCCTGGCATTGCGACAGTTGATGAACGAAGAAGCTCTCGAAACTCGATATGGGGCGTTCCGCGCATTAAAGGAACTGGATCCGAATGATCCATCGCTGAACCCGGTCTCGTTTGAAAATCGTTTTGTCATGTATGTGGTGGATTCGACCGGTGAGCCGATGGTTCACGTCACGCGTCGTCGTGCTCCGGAGATTGTGGTCTTTGGGGCCGAGCAGTCGCTGAAGCTGCCAGCGGTTCTGAACGCCGGCCGGAACATCCGAATCATGGGTGAGTCCGGACAGCATGAGGTCGACGTGATTTTCTACCAGCTGAATGCTGAACCACAGAGGCAGAAGGTCGCCAACCGCCTGATCGACATCATCAGAGCGTGCGGCAAAATGGGGGCCACGTATCCCGACATTGTGCAGATGATGATTGAAGCTGAAAGACAACACAACTTCGTCGGGCAGTTTGGAATCGATCGACTTCCCCAGGCCGGCCGTTTGTATGTTCGAAACAGCGAACTGGAGGATGAGGAAGATGTTAAACGCATCGGCACATCCAGGATGATTCCCGAACTCTTCGACGAACTTGATGAAGAAGAGCTGAAGGAACATGAATCCAATGACAAGCTGATGTCGCTGAACTTCGAGGAAGTCATGAAGCAGGATGAGAAGACCGACGCCAAGTTGAAAACTCCGACAGCCGCAGACGGGTCGGAAACTTCCGAGGATTCCGAGTCTTCTGATTCCACCGAACCATCGAACTCTGAGGCAGCTTCTGAAAACACAGACGGCAGCGTCAGTGCAGATGCTGAGATCAGCGAGAACGCGGAAGACTCCGTCGGCTCGACAGACGCAGCAGACGACTCGACAGCCGCGACGTCTGCAGACTCATTAAGGGAACCGTCGGACGAACGGGTGAATGAATCTGACGAACCGATGGAATCCGAAGATCCTAAAGAGCCTGGACTCACCGAAGCAGAAGCATCCAAAGAATCAGAGTCCACAAAGCCCAGCCTCAGGGAACGATTGTTTGGAGGCTTCCGAAAACCGTCGTTCGGAGCGTTGTCTGAGCCCGCAGAATAGCGGCCACTGACCTCGCTGGAACTTCGCCCTCGTGATATCTTTCTCAGGGTGTTTTTGAATAGAGCTGACAGAACAGATGTCGCTGCCACGACATCGGTCCAAGGATAGGGGTAAATGCTCAAGTCGCTCGAACTCTTTGGATTCAAGAGTTTCGCCGACCGCACCATTTTTGACTTTGCCGCCGGCATCACCGGCGTCGTAGGGCCAAATGGAAGCGGAAAGAGCAACGTCGTGGACTCCATCAAGTGGATTCTCGGCGACCAGAGTGCCAAGAGTCTCCGTGGCAAGGACATGACCGATGTCATCTTCAATGGATCGGCCAGCCGTGGGGGCTCTCAGTTTGCCGAAGCGACGCTCGTGTTTGACAACCGCAGCCGATTCATCCCTGTGGATATGGATGAAGTATCGGTCGGTCGTCGCATCTGGCAGTCGGGCGATTCTGAATATCTGGTCAATCGAAACACTGCCCGTCTGAAGGACGTTCGTGAGCTGTTCGTCGGTACCGGAGCCGGTGCAGCCACCTATTGCATTATTGAACAGGGGCGAGTTGATCAGATTCTGCAGTCGAACGCCGCCAATCGTCGGCTGATCTTCGAAGAAGCTGCCGGCATCAGTCGTTTCAAACAGAAGCGGACGGAAGCACTGAAGCGGCTTGAGCGAGTTGAGACCAATCTCGTACGTCTTTCTGACCTTGTCGATGAAGTGGAGACACAGGTCAGCACCGTTCGAACTCAGGCACAGCGGGCCACTCGCTACCGTGCTGTTTCGACCGAACTGGAACAGCTGTGGGTTGGTCTGGCGGCAGACGATTTTCGTCGTGAATCGTCGGTGCGGGATGCGCTCGTCAGCCAGATGCATGAATCGGCCGGCGTTGTCCAGGATCTGCGAAGCCGTCAGGGTGCCGCTGAGTCCGAAGTTGCCGCTGCCGATGCTGCTCTGGCCGACGTCGACGATCAGCTGCGGGACGTGGAACGCCGACGCAGCGATCTTCGCAGTCGCATTGCAAGTCTGGATACGACCGTGCGTCACCAGGCGGCGCGTGAAGCTGAGTTACAATCGGATCTGCAGCGACTTGTTCGCCAGCAGAACCTGATGAAAAATCGCGTTGCTGAAGCGCAGGCCGAAGAGACACATCTGGAATCCGTGCTGTCGCTTGAACGCGCGGCTTTTGAACGTCGGAAGTCGACACTGTTGTCGGGCGATGATCAGGTCAGCGGACTTCATCAGGTGCTTTCTCGGTCTCATGAGAACATCGAAGCGGCTCGTCAGGAATTGATGACACAGGTTCGGACCAATTCCGAAGCGGCTTCAACTCTGGGCAACCTGCGGACTCAGCATCAGACAGCCATTCAGCGTCGCAGAACGCTGGAAGCTCAAGCCGAAACGCTGGACGCGGACATCCTGAAGCTGGTCGAAATTTCGCCCGACATAGAGCAACAGATGCTGCAGGCTCAGCAGGAATTGATTGCTGTTGAGAACGATGCGGACAGTCTGCTCCGAAGTCGCGAACAGCTTATTTCTGAACAGAATCAGTCTCAGAAATCTCTGGCCGAACTGCGTGAACATCGCAGTGCTCAGATCGCACGCCGCGCGGTTCTGGAAGATCTGGAAGACCGCCAGGAAGGTTTCGGGATCGGCGTCCGTGAAATCCTGCGACGAGCGGATGAAGCCGATTCAGAGCCGTGGAATCTGATCTGTGGCAGCGTGGCGGATTTGCTCGATGTCGACATGGAAAACGCAGCGCTGCTGGAAGTGGCTCTTTCAGGACGCGCTCAGCTGCTGGTGGTGACGCGTCTGAAGCCGCTGATCGATTATCTGAACTCCGGTCGCTGTCGAATTACTGACCGAGTCGGCTTCATTTCCATCGAAAACACCGACGACGCCAACCGCGATCTCAGCGAGTTGCGTGGCAGTCTGCGTCGTGATGATGATGACATCTGGGCCTCGACAGACGGCAATACCGAAACAACACACCAGGCGGACAGCTGGTGGGGACGAAAAAAAACGGGCCGGTCCGAAAGTGATTCCATTGAGCGGATGCTGGCGGCCGCAGGTTCAGCCGAACCGATGCAGGTCACGTGGGTCGATCCACGCACAGAAAGCGCTGTTGTTCGCTCCGTGTTTTCACAGGGTAATGCGGCTCCGCCGTTGCTGTTTGGTGAACGCGGAGTCATCGGCCGTGCCGATGGTTTGGCGCGTCCGCCGCAATCCATGCCGGGTCTCGCCAGCCATCTGCTGGCCGATACATGGGTAGTGGAAACGCTGGCCGATGCGTTGCGACTGCATGCGGCCACAGGCGGTCAGTGCCGTTTTGTGACACTGCAGGGAGAACTGATTGAAGGCGATGGGACGTTGTTTGCGGGCACGGTTCGCAACGAGTCGGCGCTGCTGTCGCGAAAAAGTGAACTCCGTCGCCTGCGGAACGAATTGCATCGGCTTGAGCATGAGATTGCTCAGCGCGAGATGCTGCTGCGATCTCTGGGACAAAATATTTCCACAACGGATGAGCGGCTGAATCAGACACGCGCGCTTGTGAATAACCATTCCAGTCGCTGTCGGACGATGGAAAATCAGCTGGCCGAACATCGCCGTCAGCTGAAGGAGTTTCAGAGACAGTCTGACATCCTGACATCTCAGCGTCAGAAACTGGCCGACGAAATCACTGAACTGCTGGCTCAGATTGACGATGCCGAACAGCACCACTTGTCCGGCGAGCAACTGTTGCATCAGCAGCAGCAGTTGATTGCGGAATTGACGGCAAAGCTCGCCGAACGTCAACACGAACTGGAAGCCATTGAGCGAGATCGAACGGCCGCCAGTCTTGAGCTGACTCGTTCGGAGGAACGCCTGCTGGGGCTTCAGGAAGCCGTGGAGCGTGTTCGTGAAGACCTTGAACAGCGTCAACTTCAGCAGCAGGAAGCCGATCGCCGCCTGCATTCGGCGGCTGAACGCCAGCGCGATTTGCTGATGGCCCGTCTGAACGCATCGGCAGAAATCGCTGAACTAAGCGTGGCGGACGAACAACTGGCAGGCGAAATCCATCTGCGTGCGTCCGCGCGAAACACGCTGCGAGTCAATCGAAATGCGGTGACGGCAGCCGAGACACAGATTCGTGATGTGCTGCGACAACATGAAACTCGACATCATGAAGTGGAACTTCAGGTTCGAGGAATTGATCATCAGCTGACGACCACGGCCGAGCGAATTCGCGAAGAATTTCAGCTTGAAGTGCGGGAAGCCGTCGCGAACGGTCGTTCGGCCGTCGCAATCTGGCTGCAGAAGCAGACGTCAGATAACGGAGATTCGGAAACGGATAGTGATGCCGAGACGTCCGGGAAGCCGGTGTCATTCGCCACGCCCGCGGCTGCAATGTTCGACGCAGCGGCGCAAGCTGTCATCGTGGACCAGTCCCAATACACAGAGATCCGGCATGAGATTGATCGACGGGTCGAGCGACTGCGACGGCAGCTGAAGAAAATTGGAAACGTGGGGACGGAAAGTCTCGACAACCTGATCGAGCTGGAAACTCGATTTCAACGTCTGCACATGCAGCTGACGGACCTGGAGTCAGCTCGTGATACTTTGCGCGATATCGTGCGACGTATTAATGTGGAGAGTAAGCGGATGTTTCTCGATTCGTTCGAGATGATCCGTGTTTTTTTTCGCGAGTTATTCCGAAAACTGTTCGGTGGTGGCGAGGCCGACCTGATTCTGGAAGACCCGGAAGATGTGCTGGAATGCTCCATTGATGTGGTGGCACGCCCGCCTGGCAAAGAATTGCGCAGCATCTCTCTGTTAAGTGGGGGCGAGAAAACTCTGACGGCCGTGGCTCTGCTGCTTTCGATCTTCCGAAGCCGGACCAGTCCGTTCTGTATTCTGGACGAAGTGGACGCGGCTCTGGACGATGCCAACATCGGACGGTTCGTAAACGTCCTGCGTGAGTTCCAGCAGAATACGCAGTTCATCATGATTACTCATCGCAAGCCCACCATGGCTGTCACGGACGTTTTGTACGGCGTGACGATGGAAGAGTCCGGGATTTCCCGACGGCTCTCGCTGCGATTCGAGGACGTTGATGAGCACGGCAACTTCATCGCAGCCGCGAAAAAGAACAGAGCAGCGTAGACGCTGCAAGTTGGCAGTTGGCAGTCGTCAGTCGTCAGTTGGCAGTTGTCAGTTGGCAGTTGGCAGGGAGTGTCGCTCGCTGCCCTTGTTGAGATTCCTGAAAACTGAACACTGAACACTGAAAACCGACCGTCTCCGATGGTTAACCGCTCCAGCCGTCGCACGGGTTCTTCCAGGCAGTTAATGCAGCTCTGTCAAACAGCTTAAAGTCGTTCCCATCGAAACGACGAACATAAAGCAGGCGATTGTCATCCGGTTGTGGCGGTAAACACACTCAGTGTGATTACTCGGGGAGGCCAGGAAGCACAATTGGTGAAAATTGCCAGGGGGGTAATTCAGCATCTGACCGTAACGGAAGGGATGTCCGGACAAGGTCGCTGCACGTCTTGACTGATAGGCAGAGTGAATTGCTTCCCAGTGCCTTGTGCAAGGCACGGGATTGCGCCGCACGCAATCCAAAGAACGACCCCTGTTATTGTCCTGGACCCGCATTTCGTTTCGACTGTACCAACAGCGACTTTCCTTCCGGAAATTCAACAGAAACGAAACATCCAGGCGATGGCGATCCGGGTTCCTAGGACGGGAATCGGGATGGTGCAGAATTGATTGGAGAGCCCGCCCATGAAGACGATCTTCACTACTGGTCAGGTAGCAAAGATCTGTAAAGTTGCCCCGCGTACTGTCTCAAAGTGGTTCGATTCCGGACGACTGAGAGGCTATCGCATTCCTGGCTCACAAGATAGACGCATACCACGCGAACATCTTATCCGGTTCCTCAAAGAACACGGAATGCCGCTCGGCGAGCTGGAAGACGAAGCGATGGGCAAAATTTTGCTCGTTGGTTCTGATCTGATGACTCGATCGAGTTTGAATGAGATGATTTCCAACGACGACTTTAAGATCGAAATTGCTGCCAGTGGCTTTGAAGCTGGAATCCAGGCAGAGTCTATTCACCCCGATTGTGTCGTGGTGGACTTTGCTATGGGGCGTGAAGAAGCTTTGATGATTGCTCAGAACCTTCGGAAGAACACAGAGTTCACCGATACCGTTCTGATTGGTCTTCTGAGCGACGAAGATAACGCATCCGGCTTCGACCGTTCGGTATTTAACGAAACCTTCCGAAAACCATTCGACGCAGCTTTGCTCGCCGAACGCATTCGAACGCTCGTTAATCGCCGAAAGCAGTTGGCCTGAGAAACCAACGAGAGGCCTCGGCGACCTGACCACGTCGAGAAAACACACCATCGAACAGTCTTTCGAGATTGTTCGATGGTTTTTTCATGCGCAAAACTCTCTGCCGCAAAGGTTCTGTTCTCTCCAGTTCGCAGCGTATCTTGGGTCCGTCGTCGCTTCGCCGGTACGATCTTTTACAGCGGGCCGCAAGATGGAGAGGTAGAAATCCTTTCCCGGGATTGGACAGACAAAGTAAGCGACAGAAGTGGTTTTTACTTTCGTACGTGCGGTATTGTGGTCCGTCATGTCAATTCACATGGAAAAAGTGCTGCCCCTGATTTTGCTGCCGTAGAATCGGGTAGTCAGGATGCCCCTATGGAGAACAATCTACCGCCTTGTAATGAACCGTCTGCGTAAAGGATCAAAGGTCAGGCCTCATCCTTTGGAAAGCGAACTTGTGGTCGGCCTCGGGGACGGATGGTGGATTCGAGGTTAAGCCGTCTTGCCATCGATTCTACCCAGGCTTCGTTGCCGAATGGCTTGCCTCGCTGAGCAGACAGCCGAACCGCGTCCAGTTCCTGTTTCGTGAGGCTCTCATTGACGCGACCCATCCAGCCAGGAAGCCGGGGCAATGGCCATGGTGACAAAAGTTTGAGATCGGGTTCTGGTTTTTGCAGCCAATGCCATAGCGAGCCCCAGCGCCAATCCTCCGCACGTTTCACGAGGCCAGCCCGTCGTGCGTTTCGTTCCACGTAACGACACACGGCAAAGAAGTGTTCGTCATCCTGAATCGGAAAACTCGTGTAACGTTGCTGATAGACATGGCCCATGCCGCCGGTGTGATAGTGGGCGTGGTAACGCATCGTATGAGTGCCGCCAATCCAGCCCATAAATCGACTCATCTCACCATCAACCAGCGGTCTCAGTACTAGATGATAGTGATTCGACATCAACTGGTAGGCGTAAAGTTCCACGTCGTGAATCTTCAGTCCTTCGTGCAGGATCTGCTCG
>JBDNHX010000410.1:0-2204 GCA_041688565.1 Planctomycetaceae bacterium | reverse complement strand
TATCGCATCGAATGCAACGACGGAACAATCAGCCTGGCCGTGAACGGAAAAGTGGTGACTCAGGGAAAAGACGCGAGCCCTCGAAAGGGCTACATCTGCATCGAATCCGAAGGCGGAGTTGTGCATTATCGCAACATGAAGATCCGCGAACTGCCGGAGACCCCCATCAAACCAGAACAGGTGGCGATTTCAAACCGCGAATATCGCAGCATCTACAATGGACTGAATCTCGACAACTGGAAGGTCACGGAAGAAGGTAAGAAGCACTGGCATGTCAACGACTGGATTTTGTCTTACGACGGTAAAGCAGAGTCCGTGGAAGCCAGGATGATCGTCAGCGGTGAGCGAATGAACAATCATGGTTTCCTGTTCGACATCAAGCCAGGCGAAGGTTTCGACGGTGTCGGTATCGGCTCCAGCATGCTGCCAACACAGCTGACGAAACCCGGTGCGTGGTCCCGAGTGGAAGGGATCATCGAGAATGACATGATGTCCATCAGCATCAATGGCGAGGAAGTCACATCAGGGAATCCGTTGGGAAAGTCCGCTCCGTTCGCGCTGTACGTGGTCGGTGCCGCGGAATTTGCGAACATCTATGTGAGAGATCTGAAGAAATAGTTTCGCTGTTGTGCCCGCCGAACCGGCGAAACAGGACTTCGAAATTTGACGCACCGTCTTCCCATGGCCAGGTCGGTTCGATAAAAACTCATTGCCTCGAAGTGAACAATGACCAGGTCCATCCAATCAGGGAGTCTGACATGAATTCACATTTCTTTTCGCGTCGCCGAATTCTGCAGCAGACCGGTTGTGGGCTGGGGATGCTGGCGCTTGCGGGGCTGCTGAAAGACGAAGGTCTGCTTGAAACGAGTTTCGCGGACGACAGCCTGGGCAATCGGTCGCTGAATCCGCTCGCTCCACAACCCGGGCATTTTGAATCCAGGGCAAAGCGAGTCATCTGGATCTTTATCAACGGTGGTCCGAGTGCCGTGGATACCTGGAATTATCGTCCGGAGCTGACGAAGTGGAACGGCAAATCGATTCGGGAATTCGATCCGGAATTCAAGGATACGACTGGCTTCTTCAAGAACGCTGTCGGCAATCTGATGCAGTCGCCGTTTAAGTTCACGCCGCGCGGAGAATGCGGCAAGATGGTGCCCGATATTTTTCCGCACCTCGGCGAACATGTTGATCGCATGGCCGTCATCCAGTCTGGGTTTACGGAATCGAATAATCACTCCCCTGCTCTGTTTGCGATGAATACCGGATTCGCACGCATGGGCTTTCCGTGTGTCGGTTCCTGGGTGACTTATGGTCTGGGCAGCGAAAGTGCCAATCTGCCGGGCTTTGTGGTGATGAGTGATCCGAAGGGTCGAGGCCTGCCGAAAGGTAACGCGGCCAACTGGAGTGCCGGATATCTCCCGGGCGTTTACCAGGGAACGTACCTGCGGCCTCAAGGCGAGCCGATTGATAATCTCATTCGACCTGCGTCGCTCACGGAATCCGCTCAGCGAAATGAACTGGATCTGCTGAAGCAACTGAATGGCCTGCATCAAAAGCAGCATGCCGCGGATGCCGAACTGGCCGCCCGAATTGAAAGCTTTGAACTGGCGTATCGAATGCAGTCGTCCGCTCCGGAAGCTCTGGATCTGGCGAGCGAACCCAAACACATTCAGGATCTGTACGGCATTGGTGATGCGCAATGTGACCACTTCGCCCGCCAGTGTTTGACGGCACGACGCCTTGTGGAACGGGGCGTTCGCTTCGTGCAGATCTATTCAGGTGGCATGGAGAATCAGCGTTCGTGGGACGGCCACAGCGACATTGAAGGCAATCATCGTCAGTTCGCCGGAGAAACCGACAAGCCGGTCGCTGGACTGCTCAGCGACATGGCAGCCAGCGGTCTGCTGAACGACACACTGGTTGTCTGGTGTGGCGAATTTGGACGCCTGCCGATTGCTCAGACGGGAGACAAACCGGGCCGTGATCACAATCCGCATCATCTGTGTGCGTGGTTGGCGGGCGGCGGTGTTAAAGGCGGAGTCAGCTACGGCAGCTCAGATGACATCGGGTACAAATCCGTTGAGAACCGCGTTCATATCAATGACCTGCATGCAACAATTCTGCATCTGCTGGGAATGGATCATGAAAAGCTGACGTACAAGTACAACGGCCGACGATTCCGCCTGACTGACGTGGGCGGACAT
>JBDNHX010000409.1:0-8797 GCA_041688565.1 Planctomycetaceae bacterium | reverse complement strand
GACTGCCATTGGGCCGTCGCCCAATGGCGGTTGGTTTAACAAAGTAGACGTCACTCTCCGAGTGACGAAGGCCGCAAAATGCGGCCAGGGCATTCATCACTCGGAGAGTGATGGCTACTATGAATCGCAAAGTGACTGCCACTGGGCGAGCGCCTTTAACAAGTCACTCACCGGTAGTTTTCAGTCCGCCCTTCGATGACATTGACGGATTGCCCGGCGGTGATGTTCCGTAACTCCTGAGTAAGTCCGCTGGGCCAATGAATTCGCACAACGCTGGCCGCCGCATCTGCTCCAAGACCGACAGTCATCACGTTCGAGTTGGAAGAAAGATAGCCGGCATTCCGCATCAACACGTGCATTGTTGTTCCGGATGCTGTTTCCAGCTCGATGATCGCTCCCTCTGCCGAACGACAGCTTTGCGTTCCTGAAAAACGCAGCTGAATGCTGTTGCCGCTCAATGAGGAATCATTCACCAGCAGCGCGGCGGGGGCATCAATCAGGCTGACCGCAAGATCGTCCCTGCCATCATTGTTCAGATCGACGCGGCAGGCCCCGCGCGCGTGCCACGCCGTTTCAAACCAGGCTCCTGCGTTGCGAGATTCTTCAAAGCCGTCAGGGCCGCCTCTGAGCAGACTGGACCGTTGCGCCCAGTCTTCGGACGGCATTTGAGTCACATGTCCATTCGCGACGAACAGATCCATATATTGATCGCAATCGGCATCAATGGGAATCGCCGACCAGCCAACTCGCAGTCGACTGCTGCGATCAATTTCTGTCCCCTGCGTGGTATCTACAAAAGTCAGGGGGCCGACCTGATGAAACAGGGCATTGGATTCGTGTGAGAAATTAGTCGTCAGCAGATCAAGTTGACCATTGCGATCGAAGTCGACGCAGGCCACTCCCATGGAGCCCATCGTTTCGCCCTGACCATTGAACGCAACCCCGCTGGTTAATGCAATCTCTTCATAAATCCACGGGGCTGTTTGCCGGAAAAGCAGGTTGCGATCCCCATCGTTGGCCACAAAGATTTCCATCGTACCGTTCCGATCCAGATCTGCCACGACAACCCCCATTCCATATTCGCGGTAGGCGGCAATACCTGACGAGTCCGAACGATCGACGAAGTCACCATTCCCCAGGTTCTCAAACAATAAATCTGTGACGGCCCGATACGAATGAGGGTTGCAGTGAATGCGAACTCCACCGGACTCACAGACCGGGGTGGGAAGAGTTCGAGGCGTATCTGCATAACACGCGATGTAAAGATCGAGATCGCCGTCTGCATCCAGATCACTCCAGCAGCCGGTGACACACCAGTGGTCGGCAGTCATCGTTTTTCAATGTTCGCTTCTTCGAAGGTCCCGTCCCCCTGGTTCAGGTAAAACGCAGATGACTGGTACCCCGTTACCAGCAGATCATCAAACCCATCGTTGTTCACGTCAGCAACGGAGCAGCCATGACCGTAGCCAGTCCATGCGATGCCAGACTCGTTCTTCACCGGTGCGTACTGCAGTTCTTTCTCACATCGAAACAGTGAAACACGCGAAGTGCGGTTGGATGGCCATTCAACGGGGTTGCCGCCATCAACAAACACGAGGTCGAAATCTGAGTCGCTGTCAAAGTCGATTGCGGCGACGCCTCCTCCAAGAGTCTCAGCCAGGTGGTACTGATTCTCTGGACCATTGTCATAGGCAAATGTGACACCTGAACCAACAGCCTCTTCGAACCGAATACCTGACGCGGAAGCCAGATTTCCCTCCGCGCCCCGATACACCGGAAGCGGTTCTGGCTGAATCTTAAGCTCCTCCAGCAGCTGGCGGTCGTCGTCCCAGACAAGACGACGCTCTTCGAATTGTCCCAGAAGGAAACCAAACGCGGTCATCCCGAAAAGACAGATCATCATTAAAAAGAGATGTCGGTTCCGCATTGAGATGTGCCTATTTGCCAGCAACGGCGGTCACCAGTTGCGCTGCCTCGGCCGCATCGACCTCGCTGCACATGTCGGCGAGAGCGAGCAGAGAAGCTCGGTCAGAAATTTCCGGAGTATTAATGGACACCTGCACAATTCGAATCACCTTTTCCAGCTTCTCCGCCTGAATCATCTCTTCCTTGTTCTTCTGCAATCGGCGAAGAATTTCGCAGTATCGCGACCGGAACAATTTGTTGAGTGGACGCTCGCGAACGGCATTCTGAAAGGCGTGTTCTGCGTCCTTCCAGTTTTCCTGTTCGACACAGATCAGACCCGTAGCATGCCAGAATTCTGCTTTCATGACTGTCGGCTCGGTTGCAGGCAGCAGTTTTGAGGCGGCTCTCACGTTCCTTTCTGTGGCATGTGCGACAGCCTGCAGAATGGCCACGCGAGAGTCACGGCAGTGCGTATCAAGAAGTTGGATACATTCCTGGTAACGCCCCATCGCCAGAAAACATCGGGCGAGGCCCAGGCGAGATTCCACATCATTTGCGTCCGCCGCCAGACTTACTTTGAGCCAGTCTTCGGCCGCTGAAGCTGCGCGACTGTCGAGCGAGGCAAGCCCGAGAAACATCACGACGAGATCCTTTGGCAGTGTTCCCCGTTTTGACCATTGGATTAACCGAGTCTGCATTTCTTCGGCATTGAGCTGCAGCCCTGGTAACGATGCATATTGCCTCTGCAAAGAATAACTTCCTGGATACTTTTTTATCCCTTGCGCGAACAGCTGATCGGCGATACGAAAGAGGCTTCCGTGCATCGCAATTCGACCGGCTTCGGTAAACTGAGCCTCGGTTAATTCTGATCGATTCTGATTGCCAATGGCAAGTGCCAGTTCAATCTCAGGGCGTTGCAGAGGCCCCGCAAGTTTGCTCAAAATCTCTTTGGCGCGCGAAGAACTTTCACTTCGTCCCAGAGCCTGTCTTGCCAGCTGCTCGGCTTCAGCCAGTTTTGTTTCATTCCATGCTACAGACGCCTGGTACTCCAGTTCTTCGACCGTGGGGCGTCTGAATGTCTGGATTACAAATCCGCCGATCGCAAAGAGAATGGAGAGAAAGAGGAATTTCATGAGCTCGTTGTTTGATGCACAAAGGTATGCCGGGTGGTTGTTGACAGCATATGTGTCGGCAATCCGCATGGCCAGTCAGCCCCGCGATTCCGCTGTCAGATTGAGGGGGCCAATCAGATTATCAATTCTGAGGGCTGTAGTGCGAAATCGGTCTGAACCCCTGAGATGAACTTTTGAAGTTGCGCGTCGCCCATTGTCACAATCCGAAACGTCAGTGAGGGATTGACTTGTGGCGTTTCGACGGCGCGACAAAAAATCCCTCGCTGACGCGTCGGGTTATGATAATTACGCTTCTTTTCGACCAGTTTATCACACGGTACTTCAAAGAACGCAACTTCAAAAAGATGAACTCGGGGGCGTTTGGGGCGGCGGGAAGGTGGTGGCAGCATTTCGGGTGCCGTTCCTGAAGAGAAGAATGTCGGCTCGCCCGAGGTAAACGCGAAGAGAAGTCGGGTGCTTGACAGAGGCGAAGGGCATGATCACTCTGTGTGGAGGCTGGAGCCTCCGGTGCATTGCGTTCCAGGGCTGGAGCCCTGGAACGAGAGGTGGTGGCCGCGGGTGTTTTCGTTGTGTTTTTAAGACACTCACCCGCAGCTAGCGCTTTGCGGCTCATGGTCCGCAGAAATCATACTGGCCGACAGATATTTCTTTCCCACGCAAAGACTGAGAGATCACTCATGGCAAGTCTTCGTCAATCAGCAGTCCTGCTGCTGGCGACAGCGGTTTGCTCCGCTGTTCAGGCGCAGGATTCTATCCAATACAACAGAGATATTCGTCCGATTCTGAACGATGCCTGTTTTGCCTGCCACGGGCCGGACAGTGCTTCTCGCAAGGGCGAACTGCGGCTCGACGTGCGCGACGCGGCCGTAGAAAAAGGCGCGATCGCTCCGGGACATGCCGACGAAAGTGAAATGATCCGTCGCATTCTTTCGGACGATCCCGAAGAAATTATGCCGCCGCCGGAATTGAAAAAGACGCTCAGCCCCGAGCAGAAGAAGCTGCTGACCGACTGGATTCAAAACGGGGCCGAGTATCAGCAGCATTGGTCTTACATCGCACCGACTCGTCCAGCCCTGCCTGAGGTTCCCGAATCTGTCCGAACGACGTTTGGGAACTGGCCGAAGAACGGGGTGGACCATTTCATTCTGAAAGATCTGGCAGCGTCAGGACTGACTCCTGCTGCTCAAGCCGATCGTCGCACGCTGGCTCGTCGAGCCAGCTTTGACATTATCGGTCTGCCGCCGACACCCGAGATGGTGGAATCGTTCGTCAATGATTCTTCTCCGGACGCTTACGAAAAATACGTCGATCAACTTCTGCAGTCGCCTCAGTGGGGCGAGCATCGTGGCCGTTATTGGCTGGACTACGCTCGCTACGCAGACACGCACGGCATTCACTTCGACAATTATCGCGAGATGTGGGCTTACCGTGACTGGGTCATCAAGGCCTTCAACCAGAACATGCCGTTTGATCAGTTCACGATTGAAAATCTGGCCGGCGATCTTCTTCCAAATGCAACGCTCGATCAAAAGATTGCGTCCGGTTTTAATCGCTGCAACATGACGACCAACGAAGGCGGAATCATCGACGAAGAATACGCGGTACTTTATACGCGTGATCGAACGGAAACTGTTTCAGCCGTCTGGATGGGGCTCACGGCTGGCTGTGCGACTTGTCATAACCACAAGTTTGATCAGCTCAGCCAGAAAGAAGTTTATGAGATGTCTGCGTTCTTCAACAACACGACGCAGGCCGTGCGAGACGGCAATATCAAAGATACGCCGCCCATCATTCCTGTTCCGATGGAGGCCGATCGTCCGCGGTTCGAAATGCTGCCGCCATTGATCGCAACGGCGAAGACCGCGGTCGAAGAACGACGCGTGGCTGCTCGACCGGAATTCGATATGTGGGCGGCCACAGCAAAACCCGAAGTGCTCGGAGAACCGGTTTCTCCAGACGGTCTGCACCTGCAGGCCGGGCTCAACGAAGGTGACGGGAAACTCGTCCACTTGAATCTCGACGGACAAGCCGTCGAAGTGCCGCTCAATGAATCCGCGAAGTGGCAGGATGGTCTGAATGGAAAAGCTCTGAACGTGCAGGGAGCCGCGTTTGATGCTGCTTCCGCCGGTGACTTTGAAAGTGATCAGCCATTCTCCAGTGCTGCATGGATCAACGTTCCGGCCAATGACGGAAGTGGAGCCATCTGGGCTCGCATGGAACCAGCTCCCGGTCATCGTGGCTGGGATTTCTGGCTGCAGCAGCGTCGCGTAGGTATGCACATCATTCACAGCTGGCCCGAAAAAGCTCTGAAGGTTGTCAGCAAGAATCAGATTCCAGCCAATGAGTGGGTGCATGTCGCAGTCACTTACGACGGAAGCCGCAAGGCTTCTGGTCTGCAGATCTATATTAATGGTGTCGTTCAGGAGAAGAATATTGAGAACGACACACTGGATGACTCCACCATTCGAACTCAAACACCCTGGCGTCTCGGTCAGCGTTCGGACGCGTCACAGCTGACAGGTGCTGTTCAGGATCTGCGAATTCAGAAGCGAGTTCTCACGCCGGCGGAAGTGGACTCCCTGGCGCGGCTCAGCCGATTCCAGGCCACACTTGTGAAAGCGGCCGATCAGCGTTCAGAGTCCGAAGTCAGCGAACTGTATAACTTTTGGCTTAAGAAATTTGATGCCGCGTTCAATGAAAAAACCGCCAGCCTCGCGGCTCTGGAAAAAGAACAAGCCGACATTCGCGCACGCGGGACGATTGCTCATGTGATGAATGAAAGAGCCGAACCAGCGACCGCGTATGTTCTGTTTCGCGGTGAATACGATCAGCGGCGTGAGCAGGTATTCCCGGGGACTCCCAGTGCGTTTCCGGCCTTTCCAGAGACTGCGCCGAAGAATCGTCTGGGCTTCGCGCAGTGGTTGCTGCGTCCCGATCATCCTCTGACGACACGTGTGACTGTAAATCGTTTCTGGCAGGAAGTTTTCGGGACGGGAATCGTCCGGACCACGGGCGATCTTGGAGTCTCCGGCGAACTGCCATCGAACCAGGAGTTGCTCGACTGGCTGGCCGTTGAGTTTCGCGAAAGCGGCTGGGACATCAAGAAGCTGATTAAGCTGATGGTGATGTCGGCCACGTATCAGCAGAGCACCGTTGTGACGCCGGAGAAGCTGGACAAAGATCCGGCCAATCGTCTGTTGTCACGCGGTCCGCGCTATCGCATGGATGCAGAGATGGTTCGTGACAATGCGCTGGCTGTCAGCGGTTTGCTGGTGTCGAAACTTGGTGGTCCGAGTGTTCGTCCTTATCAGCCGGACGGAGTCTGGGAAGCGATCGCCATGCTGGGCAGCACGACGCAGCGATACACGCGTGATTCGGGAGAAAATCTTTACCGACGAAGTCTGTACACGTTTATCAAGCGGATGGCACCGCCCGCATCGCTTGATATCTTCAATTCACCAAACCGTGAAGCCTGTCTGGTGCGCCGCGAACGAACCAACACGCCGCTGCAGGCGCTGGTGACTATGAATGATGAGCAGTACGTCGAGGCGGCTCGTCGGTTTGCAGAAAACATTCTGCAGCAGGGCGGTCAGTCCAATGAACAGCGACTGCAGTGGGCGGCCAAACATCTGCTGGCTCGCGAGTTCCGGGGTGAGGAACTGCAGATTCTGAACGAATCGCTTGAGCAGCTGGCGGCGTTCTATCAGGCTCATCCGCAGGAGGCGGGCGAACTGATCGGCACCGGAGAATCCATTCCTGACGCCAGTCTGGACGCTGCAACTCTGGCGGCGTGGACGATGCTGTGTAACCAGATGATGAATCTGGATGAAGTGTTGAACAAATAAACAGCCGGTGTGCCTGCGTTCGCATTCGCTCTGAGGCTGTGGATTTCTACAAGCTCGAAGCGCCAGCGAGTGGGCTGACAGTGCTCCCTGGCCCACTCGCTGGGGCTTCGAGCTTGTATGGGAAGTTGAACATGGTGGGCCGGCGCTACGCTTGTCCCACCCTACATAAATTCGCAGCCTCAGATCGAAAGGCGACTCTAAAAAGTCGCACGATGATTAATGAGAAGCCAACATGCGAACGTGGTCGCAATCGTCCACGAAGATTTGAACGTAAAAATCGCAATCAGCCATTCGGGAGTATTGAATTATGAGCCTTTTCGAAGAACTCAAACGCAACATGACTCGCCGGTATTTCTTCTCACAGGGATCCAACCTGATGGGAACAGCCGCGCTGGCGTCATTGATGGGTGGACCTTCTCTGGCCGCTGACGGGACGATTCTGAGTGACGGTCAAATGACCGGTCACGCCGGAGCCGTACCGACTCACTTTCCAGGGAAAGCCAAACACGTCATCTATCTGCACATGGTCGGCGGACCCTCGCAGCTGGATTTGTATGACCACAAGCCTCAGATGGATGCGTGGTACGACAAGGATCTGCCGGAATCGATTCGCAACGGTCAGCGATTAACCACAATGACATCCGGACAGGCGCGCTTTCCGATTGCCCCGTCGAAGTTCAAGTTCGAACAGGCCGGGCAGTGCGGAATGTGGGTGACCGAGCTTTTGCCGTGGACGAAAAAAGTTGCCGACGATATGACTTTCGTTCGCAGTATGTATACGGAGGCGATCAATCACGAACCGGCCGTGAGTCTGCTGCAAACAGGCAATCAGGTCACCGGTCGCCCGTGTCTGGGGTCATGGATGTCGTATGGGCTGGGTTCGCTGAATGAGAACCTGCCGACGTTTGTGGTGATGGTGGCGCGTCCAACCAACACCGAACAGGTTCAGGCCATCTCTGCACGATTGTGGTCATCCGGCTATTTGCCAGGCGAGTATGCGGCCACATCATTCCGCAGTGCAGGGGATCCGATTCTGTTCATCAACAATCCCAAAGGTGTTCCTTCTGATGTTCGCCGAGCCACTCTGGACGGAATGAAACGCCTGAATGAACTGAACTACCAACAACTGGGTGATCCGGAAATTCAGACGCGCATTGAGCAGTACGAACTGGCTTTCCGTATGCAGTCGAGTGTTCCGGACCTGACCGATCTTGCGACGGAGCCGCAGTCAACGTTTGATCTGTATGGCGAAGAATCGAAGAAAGGAGGGACTCTGGCCAACACGATGCTGATGGCACGCCGCATGGTCGAACGCGGCGTTCGTTTCGTTCAGATCTATCACAATAACTGGGACACGCACGCCAACGCAGCCGGCCGACTTCCCGATCAGTGTCGTGACCTTGATCAGGCCACTTACGGTCTGATCACCGACCTGAAGCAGCGAGGCCTGTTTGAAGATACGCTGATCATCTGGGGCGGTGAATTTGGGCGTACGATTTATTCTCAGGGAGGACTGTCGAAAGAGAATTACGGTCGCGATCATCATCCGCGGTGCTTCACGATGTGGATGGCAGGCGGCGGATTCAAAGGCGGCACGATCTATGGGGAAACTGACGACTTCAGTTACAACATTGTTCGCGACCCTGTTCACATTCGTGACTTCCATGCCACAGTGCTGCATCAGCTGGGCTATGATCATCAGCGATTCAGTTTCAAATATCAGGGGCTCGATCAGCGTCTGACCGGTGTGCTTCCTGCAAAGGTGATCAACGAACTGATTACCTGATGGCTGGCGGCCAATGGCACTCACTTTGTGAGCCGCAAGGCGCTAGCCGCGGGTTGGTCGCCTACAAAACACCCGCGGCTAGCGCCTTGCGGCTCACGGTCAAACGACAAAGTGAGTACCATTGGGCT
>JBDNHX010000408.1:0-8932 GCA_041688565.1 Planctomycetaceae bacterium | reverse complement strand
TTATGAACGCGACGGATCGCGTTCTTCAACGCTGCGCGGTCGCGGCAATTCACGGTCGTGGCAATTCACGGTCGCCAAAACGCAAAATCGCCGTGGATAACGCCATTCGTGACAAGCACACGTTTCATGACGACCGGGCGAGCCGTGGATGAAGCCGTGCGCTTGTCCCGGGAAAATCCTGACCTTTCAGTTGGACTGCACTTTGACGTCTGGGAAGGGATGGTCACGGATCTGGAAAAAGTCAACCCGGAGTTCCTGCTGGAAATGCTGCGGAATGAAGTGAGTGAGGGCTGGACAGAGTTCTCCTGCCACGCTGGTTATGCTTCGCCCGATTTTCAATCGATCTATCTGCGAGAGCGGGAAGCAGAAGTCGCCACGCTGACCAGTCGACGTGTTGCTTGGTAGTTTATTGTTTGGCAACGCGGGTCGGCTTGGTACAACTTCTCGTTGGTCAAACTCAATTGTTGGGCGACCTTTCGTGATCTTCAAGTTCTAGTGAGTCTGATTTGACCAGCTGGCAGGATCGAGTTGGTAGAAATCTCTGAGCACGTCGTAGGCATCTTGATGATGGACATGAAAGGCTGTCGGTCGCTCAAAAAACGTCTCCGTGATCACAGCAAAGAACTCCGCCGGATTCGTGGCCCCATAACAGTCAATGAAACCATGATGACGGTGTTGGCAACTTTCGACAAGCTGTTCAAACTCCGGACCAAGGCTGCGCAGCCAGCGTTCAAAGTTTTCGCGACTTTCCAGTTCCGGAGTTCCATCGCAGATCCTGCCATTCATCATGTCCAGCTGATGAGCGAACTCGTGCAGAACCAGATTGCGTCCCGGCGTTTCCATGACACCACCCGCTTGTGCTTCCGCCCACGACAAAACTACGGGCCCTTTCCACCACGCTTCTCCAAGGCGCGCCTGACCGCCTACCGTGACCAAACCAGCTTGAGAAATCTGCGTTCCCGCGGCTACGTAACTGGTCGGATAGATCAGGATCGATAACACGTGATCGAACAGAACTTCCCGATTCATTCCCACAACCAGAAGACAGGCCTGAGCTGCAATTGTGACTTTCATTTCGTCGGTCACTGATAATCCGCCGCAGCCCTCCCAATTCTTTTCCGGGATAAATACCTGCATCAGTCGCCGCAGCCTTGCCTGTTGCTTAGCGGACAGGTGACGGTCATGGACCACATTCGAACGAATGATCTCGTCCCAGTGAAGCGGAAACGGTTTCGCCAGCAACTTCGCGCGGCGTCTCTGTTTGAGCCAGCCAAACATCTTCAGAACCTGCTATTAGAACTGCGCGCGTCATCATCTGAAGAAACGTGAATCAGCGGCGGCGTTGACCAACGCTTCAACGGTTTTGACTCGCACAGTAGGCGTTTCCTGGGTTGAGGTTTTTGTTATTTTACGTTCTGATTCCTGAGGCAAAGGAAGCACGCTTCCCGTGAGCAGGACAGGCTGACTGATAAGCGATTCCGCGGCTGTCTGAGTTTCGCGATCCGCAGCAAAATCTAATCGCCAGTTTTGGTCGTCGGCGCGGACGGACAAGTCAGGAGTATCGCCGGTCTGTGACAGAGTTGCTCGCAAAGTGCCTCGAATGGTTACTTTCGCGCCCTCTTCGGGAGAGTCTCGGAAATCAAGAGGCGAAAGTTTTTCAACGTCAACAATCCAGCGGACGATGTCTTCGGCTCCCATGACTCTTCGAAGCGTACCGGTCACAACGACGGGGGCCTTGTGGTGCTGTGCTGCAAGCTCTCGACTGACATCGTCCGGCAACTGAAGTTCCCAGGTCATGCGGTGGAACGTGATCGTGGTGCCCGTCGTTTCACAACCGATCGCAACAACTCCGTGGCGCAGCCGACCATGGCACAATACGGAAACCGAAGTTTGCTTCACTTCCTCATTCAGAGGCACTTCATCGGCCGTCAGGACCGCAGGGAGGAAAAGGATTGTTGCCAGAAGCAAGCTGATTGAAAGGAGTCTCTGACTCATGAAAGTCTCAGTGTGTGAAAGGAAGTGTTTTTCTGGGACCGGCCGGCTCGCGCTGTTCCACCTCGCTACCGAAATCGAGCCGGATCCACAATCATTCGATTATCGACAAGCCGCCGTCGTTTCGGAATATTGACAATCGGCGGGCCAGTCACCGGCGGCGTATCGTCGGATGGATTCTTCAATAAAAAGGTGAGATCAAGAACACCACCCTGAATCCTGCCTGGAAAGGCATGTCCCCAGAACTCCCGAAGTGCAGGCACGGGGCGAGCATTCTCACAGAGAAGATCCCGCACTTTGGCCATCTGAGTCGGATCCTGTGCGGGCGAAGAAAACGTACGAGCCCAGACCAGTGCCGCCGCACCGACAACGTGAGGCGCTGCCATTGATGTTCCGCTCATTGACTCATAACCGTTGTTTCGGACTGTGCTCAGGATGTTCACTCCCGGCGCTCCAAGATCGACGGACTGTTTGCCGAAGTGACTGAAGGAAGCTCGTTGATCCTTCACATCAATTGCACCGACAGAAAGTACGTTCGTCTGTCGCAGTGACGCCGGGTAGCTCGGTCGCTGGTCATTATTATTGCCGGAGTTGATCGTATTCCCGGCAGCGACCACGAACAACACGCCCTTTCGTTCGGCCCGCGCGACAGCCTCCGACAATTCCGGCGAAGTATCCGGCCCACCCCAGCTGTTGCAGAGAATATGGGCGCCGTTGGCAACACCCCAGTCGATGCACCGCACGGCATCGGACGTGGCCCCTGAACCATCCGGCCCCATGAACCGCAGCGCCATAATCTTCGCGTTCCAACTGACGCCAGTCACACCAATGCCATTGTTTCCGACGCCAGCGATTGTGCCCGCGCAATGAGTTCCGTGATCCTGTTCGTCCATGGGATCATCGTCGTTGTCATAGAAGTCGTAGCCATGCTTTCCCGCTCGAGTCCACATGTTGGCTTTCAGATCCGGATGCTGATGATCGACCCCGGTGTCGATCACACCCACGATGATGTTTGAAGCATCGGAAGCGACCGGCCAAACTTTAACCGCACCACTATTCTGTAGACCCCAGAGTCGGTCCAGAAGCGGATCGTTGGGTCGGCCGTTTGAAGTGGATGGCGGTTCTTTGTCGAACTGCGATGTCGTCATGAGATAGTCAGGAGCCGCATAGGTCACAGCGTTGTCGGCCATCAATGCTTCGACGGTGTCTGCTGTGACAGTGCCGGCAATTGGCTCGACAATCAGAAAAGAACCGCTTTCATAGTCTTCAACCAGTTTCAAACGGGCGGCCCGCAACGTCTCAACTGCAGGCTTGGAGTCCGAGTCTGAATAGCTTATCAACAACCGAGTGGAACGCTCTTCGATGGGAGGAATGTCGGTATCAACATGGGCTGCCATAGTCTGCACGGTCGGAACCTGAGTCTCCGCGACTTCAAAGACGGCTTTTCCGTCCCGACACATGCCCTTGAAGTGCGACTTCGCACGCCGGACCAGAACCATTTCTGAAGACAGTCGCTTCTCTGCACTGCACTTCGCGCGAAGTCGATAATGATCGGCGGAAAGCGGCTCATTCAGAAGAAAACAGCAGCAGGCGAAAGCCACACATCCTCTAAAGATGGATAAGTTTCGGCGCGTTGCGTCTCTGACAGTTGTGCAAACCCGACGGCTCATATGTTTGTCCTTAGTGCTTCGTCCAGAGACGGACGCTATCGCAGCGTGTGATTTCGGTAAAGATCAGTCGAGTTTCGACGATCGCCGTTCCCGCGAGCGAATCATGGGCGATGAATTGGTGCAAAAGAAAGAGGACTATAATCACCCGACGCGTGAGCGAGGGATTTGTTGTCACGCTCCCGAAACGGCACAAATCAAGCCCTCACTGACGTGTCGGGTTGTGATGGGGGGGGAGTGCGCAACTTCAAAATGCGCAAGCAGCAGGCTGGGCGGATGAGAAAAAAACCGGGCCGTTTGTGGACCGGCAGAATCGGCCTTTCGGCAATCGGGCCTTCCTGCATACACTGCTGGCCTCTTCTCGCAATTGGCAGTATTCGCCTGATTTCTCTACGGCGGCTGATGCCAGATGCAAAACTCTCTTCATGTGATCCGAATCTCATCAACCTGAGTACCGTGGCTCCCGCCTCGATTGCTCAGGGCGAAGGCGGATTGCAGCATCCTCTCACCGTGCTGCGTTAAACATCATGAAAAATTCTTCTGCACGTTGGCTGCATGATCTGGGGCTGTCCTGCGTAATAGCTCTGTTGACAGGGTGTGCCCCGATGAGCGGGCCGGGCACATTTCCCGGTGTTTATCCCGGGCCAGGACCGGGCGGCTATCCGCCAGTCTCCTATATCCCCAATCCGGGCGGGATTCCGTGGTACAACGTGGGATATCCAAGGTTTCCCCGCAATCCCTACATCCCGATTGTAATGAACCCGCCACCGTCTCCCGGCGCACCGTCACCAAACCCAAATCCAAATCCCGGTACGACGCCAACGATCCCGGTCACGCTGCCGGCGCCTGCAGTTCCTGGAGACAATTCCCTGGATTTCTGGAGTCCATGGCCGCTTCCTCCTCGGGCGAATTCATCAACTGTCGCTGTCCGCCATTCTGATCGTACAAGGAACGGAACTGCCGAGAGCAGAACAGCCGAGGAGCACAGAAGCTCGCAAGCCCTGCCGCTTTCCCAAGCAGCTCATGAGTTCCGCTTTGCGTCCCTGGACCGCAGCGACGGCCGCCAGTTCGATCTGTTTGGTGAGACCAGCACTTCTGGAGAGTCGGATCTTAAGTATCACGGCGGCAGAACGATTCGCGACCTGTTCTACGTCAATCTGTACATCAGTGGCGATACGAGATGGTCACGAACGGATGTTGAACAGATCGATAGTCGTCTCTCTGCGGCGATGCGGGATGGGCATCTGAATAACGTGCTGCTGCAGTATTTCGACAATAAGCCTATCCGATCGACCCCGCTGCCTTCTCATCCACTGGTTGGCTATACGCCCAAAACTGTGACTCGCGGCGACATTCAGAATATGGTCGGCTGGTTGCACCGTCAGGGGTTTTTGAAATCCTTTGACCTGCAGAACACAGTCTTCAATCTTTTGCTGCCTGCTGGTTCTGTGCTGACCGTTGATGACCGAGCTTCGATTCTGGTGACTGAAGAAGTTACCAGCAGCGTGCCGGGTCAGTCGAGCAGTGCGGTTCCGGCGTTTGAAGAGGGTGATTCGCGAGCGGGTCTCGCCGGCTATCATGGATCCGTCGCGACGGCCAGCAACGACCGAGTCTATTTCACTGTGAGTGTGTATTCAGAACGCGGTGCCAATGCGACGACCAATGGCATTCCGGTCTTCAGAGAACCATGGAAGAATGTTGTTGCCACACTTTACCACCAACTGATCGAAAGTCGTACCAATCCGGATGTGGAAGAGGCGATGCGACGCGCTTCGGATGAGAACGCGAAACAGTATCTTGGCTGGGTTTCTGATTCCGGCCTGGAGTTGGGTGATTTTCCCCTCCGGACAAATCTTCCTCTGAGCACTGTCTTTCGTGAAGTTCCGCTCGCGAATGGAAATGGTGTGGTGCCTGTGCAGTTGGCATGGTCCAACGCTGCTCGTGGACCTGAAGGGCCGATTCCCCAACCCCACCCGCTGCCTTGAAGGCGAAACTCTGATCGGGATCTTTGCGGATTCCCGCCGCTCGCGAATGCTCGAAGTCTCACAGAAGTTCTGTAACGAATGCGGTTCACGGATCCCCGTGCTCTTCGCAAACCCATCAATCGCAATACAGCGGACGGGCTCGATCTCTTCGGCATTCTTGAGAATCCGTGCGGAGTGCATCATTGCCGTTGCTCCCGTCTGAATTTTGCAGGGAATCTGATGCAATATCCTGTCCCAGGGGCGGGCTCCATTATGATCGAACCGTGCAGTTGGAGGACCAGAAGATTGACCAACTGCAAACCCAAAGATTGAAGTCGGCCCAAGTCGAGGTCTGGCGGGAGGCCAACGCCGTCATCCGTCACAAAAAGAGTACAGTCTTGATCGGAATTCGCGGCCAATCGAACTGTAATCCGGCCGTTCTGATTTTCCGGGAATGCGTATTTTAGAGCGTTGCTGATCAGTTCGTTGATGATCAGTCCGCACGGAATCGCGCGGTCCAGATCCAGGAAAACGTCGTCCGCATGGACCTCGATCCGAATGCGGGAATTGTCGATCTCGTAGGCTCGCGACAAGAAATGACAAATAGCCGCGAAATAACGGCCCAAATCGATCCGTCCAAAGTCCCCCGACCTGTAAAGGGTTTCGTGAACGAGGGCCATCGACCGAACCCGGTTTTGGCTCGCTCGCAGCAATTTCAAGGCCGTCGGATCCTGAACGGTCTCGGCTTGAAGATTCAGAAGACTGGTGATGATCTGAAGATTATTCTTCACACGGTGGTGGATCTCTTTCAGCAGGGACTCTTTCTCCCGCAGGGAAGCTTGGACTTTCTCTTCGGCTTTAACACGGTCGGTGATCAACTCGGTAAAGAAAACCAACCCGCCAACCGCGCCGGCTGCGTCGTACCAAGGTTGAATCTCCCAGCGGAGGTAACTCAAGCTGCCGTCCCCTCGATCGAAGCGATCCTGTTCGCACCGTTCTGACACGCCGGTCAGGCATCGGCGGTGAATCTCCTTCCACCGATCTGTAATTTCCGGGAAAACCTCGTAGTGAGTACGGCCGACCAGATTCTGTTCGCCGAGCCCGTAGTCGGTCAACCACCGGCGGCTGTAGGAGATGTATCGCAGTTCCCGATCGAGCATTGCGACCCCGACCGGAGCGTTTTCGACGAAGATGCGGAGCCGCTCTTCGCTCTCCCGGACGGCCACCTCGGCCGCTCGGCGGGCCGTCACGTCCTGGAACTGCGCCACGAAGTAGACCGGACCACCGGCGTGATCCCGGACGATCGACACCGTCAACAGGACCCACACCACCCGGCCATCCGACCGCAGGTATCGCTTTTCCAGGGAGTACTGTTCCATTTGCCCGGCGAGCATCGGCTCGACCCACTGCTTGTCCGCCTCGCGGTCGTCCGGGGCGGTCACCGCGACGCAGTCCGTTTGCAGCAGTTCGGCTTCGGTGTACCCGAGGATCGACTGGAGCGAAGCGTTTACCCGCAGGAACTGGCCGTCCGGCGACACCAGCGCCATGCCGACGCCCGAGTACTCGAATGCCTGGCGGAACCGCTCCTCGCTGGCTCGCAGCGACTCCTCGGCCCGCAGCTGGTCGGTCACATCCTGGGCGAGCACGACCTCGGCTGGGCGACCATCAAATGTTAATGTGTGACTCGTGATCCGCACCCAGATCAATTGCCCGTTCTTGAGTTGATGCCGCCACACTCCGGCTTCATCCAAGCCGCTGGTGATGCTCCCTAACTTATCTAACAATGCCGCCACGTCCTCCGAGGGTCGGATGTCCTTGATCGTCCGAGCCAGGAATTCGTCCCGACTGTAGCCGTACTTCGCAATCGCGGTCTCGTTCACCGCCATGAATGCCAGTGTCTCCAGATCATAGACCCACATCGGCTGCGGGTTGGACTCGAACAATTGTCGGTATCGCTCTTCACTTGCACGGAGCGCTCGATCGACCAGCTTGCGTTCGAGTTCGGCCCCGCCTCTGGCTGCCACCACTTTAAGAATAGCCTCCGCTTGCTCTGGGTGTGGAATTGGCCGTTTGCTCAGGAGCACGATTATACCAAGCGGCTCCCCGCTTCCGGACCAGAGCGGGATACCAAGATATCCGTCGATGCCCATCTCGACGAGGAGCAGGTCCTTAGGAAATCGTTGTGCGACGCCGCTTGGAAATGAACAAAGCTTGCGACCAAACACGTGTTCACAAGGCGTGTCCGCGAGATCGTATGAAAAGTTGTCAATCGATTTTCCATTTTGTGAAACTGCAATCGTCTGGACTAGGTTGGGATTTTTGGGGTCGATGATTCCGGCGAAGGCAAACTCCACCCCGCAATTCAGACTGAGGAAGTCGACCAAAGCGCGGAAGTATTCCGTCCCTATCGCAGGAGACGTAACGTCCAGGATTTGCTGCATTGTTTCCCTGGCTTGATTCCTTTCTGTAACGTCGATTGAGATCCCGGTGAGTTTGAGTGGGCGCCCATCCCCATCACGGGAGAGGGTTCCGTACTCTTCGAGCCAGCAAACCGTGCCATCAGGCCGAACGATTCGATAGTTATTTTGGTACTCGGTTCCTGATGCCAGACAATCGCTGACACTTGTCGTAAAACGAGACCGATCGTCCTTGTGGACGCGGGCTAGGACGGCCGCAACCGGTTCGGGAGCTTCTGTGTTCGCTGGCAGGGCTGGTTCCGTACTGAAGTAGCGGACGACAGAATCACTAGCCGCATCCCAAACGAAGGCAATCGCCGCCGCGGCGGTTAGCGCGATCCGCAATCGTTCTTCGCTCTCTCTGAGTGACAAATCGGCGATGTGTCGGGCGGTGACGTCGGTCCAGTAACCGATAATCTCCGTGGGGTTACCGGCCGTATCCCGCTTCAGGAGCATCTCGTCGTGCGTCCAGCGGTAATCGCCAGCACTCGACCGGAACCGGTACTCGTCGGAGTGGTGGCCGTGTTCGAAGAGTGCCTGGAGTTGGTCTGCGATCCGAGACGCGTCTTCTGGATGAATCCGGCTCGCCCAGAAGCCTGGATTCGAGGTGAATTGCTCAGGTTCGTACCCGAGTTGAGGCTTCACATTGGCACTGATGAACGTCGTGGGGAACTCACCGGTAGGGCTCGCGGTGTAAATCACAGTCGGGCAGGTGGAAACGAGAAAATTGAGGCGATCCCGGTTCGCGCGGAGGAGCTCTTCGGAGCGGGCGAGTGCCGCTTCCGAGGCATTCCGGTCGGTCACGTCCCGCTGGATGCCGATGAACCCGCTCAACTCGCCGTGCGCGTCGTGG
>JBDNHX010000407.1:0-21609 GCA_041688565.1 Planctomycetaceae bacterium | reverse complement strand
CGTTCTGTCTTTCACACCCACTACATATACCAGAATGCGTAAAGCCAAATGACAAAGCGACTTTGCCCAGATTGTGACGGGGAAATGGAGGATGGATTTGTGCCTGACTTTTCATACGCTAACGTCAAGCAGACCTGTTGGCATCCTGGAAGGCCTGAGGGCCTGACGTTTTTTGGAATCAAGGGAATTGACCCTAGTATTAAATGTGATCCCGAAAAGATAATTGCCATCACTACGTATCGGTGCAAAAAATGCCACGTACTTCGTTCCTACGCAGATTCATAGATTGTCAGCAATTCTGGGCGGTCGGCGGTCCGGAACGCCTAAACAATTGAAGACAGACAGAACACATAAGGCTTTGACTTCGCGAGTGCGTACGAATTCCTCTGTAAAAGATTGACGGTCGAGCGGAGTGGGGTTGTTGCGGTAGAAGCCAGCCGAGCCGAAGCTCAAGGCATTTGTTCAAGAAGCCCGGTGGTTGAGCGACGCCGTGTGGCATATGGGAAAAGCAATCCGCAGGACAGTGTGATTAGGCGATTTCTGTAGGTCCTTTCTGCCGGAAAGGATTTTCCGATTTGCCGCAAGGCGAACCGAAAGCGGGATGTCGCATGGGAGAGCGTCAAAGGGGTCAGGCTTATTTGATGAGAGCGTCAAAGGGGTCAGGCTTATTTGATGTTGGATCTGCAGATCAACGAGACCCGTTTGAAACTCCCTCTATTCGCAATCTGGCCACTGCAGCCGCTCGCCTTGCGGATTTCGCTGCGGGTTCGAGGTTGCAAACGGCGGTCTCAAGCAAGCTCCGCTTGGCGAAGTTGTGATTTAAACCGGAACGGGTTTTAAAAAAAAGGCATGGGCGCCCCAGTCGGGCGTCTCCCGGGAAATTCGGCGTTTGGGCTTTCAAGCCGCTACGATGGGTGAGTGGAAATCTGGGCTGCGGATGTTTGCCAGCAAATCTGTAGCGAACCGCTTGACGCAAATTGTGGGGCGGTCAAGATGGCTGCAGGTGACGGAAATCGAAACGGGCGGATTTCGATGGCACCGGCAATGAGGCCAGTCTTTTCAGATGCAGGGATCATGATGCGGAAAATTTCCGAAACCGGATGGCGGATTTCGCCTTCCGATGTGGAACGAGTTATCCCTTTCGAATTGCTGCTGGACCGCATCGCGGATGACTGCAGAGCCCGCTGGATTGAGGGCCGCAGGGTGCTCCATGCCAGTCCGGAACCCAGCGGTCAGGAAGTCAAAACCACGGCTTACGTGGCTCGTCAACTGGAATCGCTGGGGATTTCTCCTCGCATTCCGGCTCGCGGAGTCGGGGTCATCGGCGATCTGGTGCTGGGCTCCCCTGGCAATGATTCGCCCTTAATTGCCGTCCGCGCTGATATTGATGCGCTGCGGATGCAGGATCGCAAAGGCGTGTCGTACGCCTCCGCCTGTCCGGGCCTTGCCCATTCCTGTGGGCATGACGCGCACACGACCATTGTGCTGGCGGTTGCCGAAATGCTGGCAGAATTGACAGCTCGGTTGCCCGAATGCGAAGTCCCGTCGGCTCGCCTGAGATTCATCTTTCAGGCCGCTGAAGAAACGGCTGAGGGAGCGGTGTGGATGGTGGAGGACGGCGCGCTGGGCGACGTTGCGGCGATTCTGGGCCTGCACGTTGATCCAACAATCGCAGCGGGAAAAGTGGGGATTCGTTATGGTGTGCTGACGGCCCAGGTGGACGAAGTGCTGATCACCGTGCGCGGCAAAGGTGGTCACGCAGCAAGGCCTCAGCATACGACCGATCCGCTGGGTGCTGCGGCCAGTCTTGTGTGTGCGTTGTATCAAACCGTGCCGCGACGAGCCGACTCATTGTATCCCACCGTCTTTACGCTCGGATCCATTCATGGAGGAGCAGCTTCCAACGTGATTCCCGATCTTGTCGAAATTTCGGGCACGCTGCGTTCGACGGATCGCAAGAATCGACAGGCGGTGATGGATACTGTGCGGCGCGTCTGCGAAGGCATGGGTGCGGCGACAGGGAATGTGATTGAAGTCACATTTCGAAGCCCGCTGGGTTCGGTCGTCAATGATGTGACTGTCACGTCCGCCTACGAGGCCTCAGCGATTCAGGTTTTGGGCGGCGAGAATCTGGTAATCATCGATAAGCCCAGCATGGGGGGCGAAGATTTTGCAGTGTATCTCGATCATGTCCGGGGGGCTCAGTTCCGTCTGGGCTGTGCCGGACCGGAGGGCGAATGGCCGATGCTGCATTCGCCGGTTTTCGATGTGGACGAAAAAGCCATCGGGATTGGAGCACGCATTGTGGCGCGGGCCGCATTGGTGCTGGCTCTGATGGCGCCCGAATGATTCAGGGCCGACAGATTTCGTCCAGGGATTTTCATCGATTTTGAGTTGTCCAGGAAAGAACTACGATGACGGTGATGCGATTCACTCCCAATGCCACTCCTACCATTGGAGTGGAGATTGAGCTTCAGCTGATTGATGCGAAAGAGCTGGGCCTGTGCAGCTGTATTGATCAGCTGATGGCTGCGCTGCCTCCGCATCTGGCCGATTCGGTCAAGCCGGAGCTGATGCAGTGCTATGTCGAGATTAACACACGCGTCTGCAAAACCGTGCGTGAAGTGGGCGACGATCTTCGCCAAAAGCTGGCCGATCTGGAAGCCATCATCCATCCAATGGGCATTCGATTGTTGTGGGCCGGCACGCATCCGTTTTCTTCCTGGCGTCATCAGAAGATTACCGTCCATGAACGTTACCATCGCCTGGTTACGCTGATGGAAGATGTTGTGCGGCGGCTGGTGACTTTCGGTCTGCATGTACACATCGGCGTCGATTCGGGCGACAAGGCTGTCATGATCTGTGACCGCATGCTGCACCATCTTCCACTGCTGCTGGCTTTGTCTGCCAACTCACCGTTCTGGGAAGCTCGCAGCACCGGGCTGCAGTCAAACCGCTCCAAGATTATGGAAGGACTTCCGACAGCCGGGCTGCCATATCAAATGCGCAACTGGAGCGAATACGTATGGCTTGTGAAGCATCTGATGTCGACCGGATTTATTAACTCCATGCGGGAAATCTGGTGGGACATTCGGCCGCACCATCATTTTGGAACGGTCGAAGTTCGCGTCTGTGATGTGCCACCAAGTCTTGATCATGTCCTGGGCCTGACCTCCCTGATTCAATGTCTGGTTCATACGATCTCCAACGATATTGATGAAGGCACATTTCTTCCGGAATACCATCCGATGATGGTCGAACAGAATAAATGGCGAGCGACGCGTTACGGTGCGGATGCGTCACTGGTCAGCTCAAAGGATTTTCAGCAACGTTCGGTGCCTCAGCTTGTGGACGAACTGATTCAACGTCTGACCCCGACGGCCGTCGAACTGAACTGTCTGCCTGAACTTCAATCTGTGCTGATGATGCCAATGACCAGTGGAGCGCGGCGGCAGACCGAAATCTACGAAGCCACGGGCAGTCGCCGAAAGGTTGTCGAAAAGCTGCTGGAAGTCCCGGCGTGGCAATAACGCTGTTCAATTGCGTGGTCGATGCGTCGCGGACAGCTGGATTTTTTCGATTCACCGGCCCACACCTGAGCGTTCAACAGTCGATGAATTCTGAAGCAGTGCTGGTTCCCGTGACGATTGGCGATAGAATCCAGACGGGCTAAGACTCTGTTCCTGATGCGGACTTCCGGGTGAAATTGATGCGCCTCTCGTTGACTCGTCGCAAGCTGATCCTGGTCGCTGCTGCTTCTGCGGCGTCGGCGGGTGTTCGCGTTGCTCTGGCGGCAGAGGAAGTTGCGAAGCCATTGGAGCAGGAAATCGACGCCAGCATTCGGCGAGCGGTGAGGTGGCTGGCCGGGGAACAGCAGCCATCCGGCGCATGGACGACGAACGATTTCGGCGAATCCACAGCGACAACCTCCTTGGCGATCATGGCGCTGCTGGCGGCCGGGCATGTTCCGGATGAGGGCCCATTTGGCCAGCAGATGACTCGCGGTGTCGCCTGGCTGCTCGGGCAGCAGCAGAAAAATGGTCTGCTGGTGGGACGCGAGCGAAGCCACGGTCCGATGTACAGCCACGGTATCGCCACGTTGATGCTGGCCGAAGTGATTGGCATGGTCAATCCGACTCAGGCCGACCTTTGTCGCGAAGTGCTTGAGAAAGCGGTGAAGCTGATTGTCGACGCTCAGAATCATCCCAAGCCAGCGGATCATGACGGCGGGTGGCGTTACCAGCCCACCAGCGGCGATTCGGACCTCAGCGTCACCGCCTGGCAGTTACTGGCACTGCGGGCTGCTAGGGATATCGGCTGCGATGTGCCGGTTGAGAACATTGATCGGGCGATTGCCTATGTGCGGCGGCTGCATGTGCCGCGAGATGGCGGATTTGGATACATGGTCGGCCACGGCAGTACTATCACCCGTGCGGGAACGGGTATCGTGGCGCTCGAGGTGTGTGGTGAGCATCGGACGGACGAAACCTTGTCGGCGGCGAAACTGATCCTGTCGCGTCCGCTGACCAAAGGAGAACACTACTTCTTTTACGGCGTCTATTATTGCACCGTGGGCATGTTCAAAGTTGGTGGCGAAGAATGGCAGCAGTGTCGCGAATCATTGTATCGCACAACGCTGGCTCTGCAGAACCCGGCCGGTTACTGGACGCCGGAAGATGGCACCGAGCGACAGGCCGGCAAAGTGTATTCCACTTCCCTGGCGGTTCTGGCTCTTGCGATTGAGTACGGTTACCTGCCGATTTATCAGCGCTGACCAATTTGTATGATGAGCCACGGAACTGTTTTGCAGTTGTGCATTTTGCAGTTGTGCGTTTCCCACTATCCCAACCCGACACGTCAGTGAAGGATCGCGTTTCAGCGTTTCGCAAGTCCTTCCAAAAATCCCTCGCTGACGCATCGGGTTATGATAAACACGCGTCTTTTTCGGACAAGTTTTCACACGCGACGTCAAAGAACGCAACGTCAGAACTGACGCTGCGGGCTCTGAAAATTGCTCGGATGAAAATTTTCGCCCGCAGAAATTCGGCAGCCGCCTTTATTCGGCAGCCGGATTGGCTCGAGCGCTATTAGTGCGACCGAAAGCCCGCCAGACGAAGAACCACACAATGGCCATCATGACGACAGCAATCAGCACCGCCAGCCACGCCTGCCGACTGGCTCGATCGGCCATCGTCTGAACAGGACGAAGAGCCGCATCCCGGCGTTCCTGAACGATGACCATCCAGCCGGTGCCATGCACAGGAGCCATCGCGGCCATCCACTCACCTCGATAAGCCGCCGCCGCAGGATCCGCGAGCTGGCCCACTGGATCCAAATAGACCGGCAGCTTGATTTCGTTTCGCTCGCCCGGGCCGGACTTCAGACTGCTCTGAATCTGCCGAACTATGTTTTCGTCCATTTTCAAATGACCGAACAGTTCTTCATCGCGTTCCGACGCCTCCGCCGAATGCACGAATTCTTCTGTCAGGTACGGATGATCCAGGAGACGCAGGCTGTCGGACCGGCGAAATTCGGCGAGGGCAATCATTCGCCGCACGCTGTCTTGTTCTTCGTCCTGAATACGCCGACCGAGACGTGACTGCAGATCACCAAGATTTGCGGTGCGAGCAAACACACCGATCACATCTCCCGCCTTGTTGCGAACAGGGACGCTCATTGCAACTGTCTGGTGATCAGTCGTTGTGCTCTTGTACGCAACGCTCACGTGAGGAGCCTGCAACGGCGTGATATTTTCCGGAACCGATTCACGGCTGTAATCAAAGCCACGTCCATGAAAGTAGTCGCGGTAGTTAAAGATATCGCCGAGCGTACGGTCACTGAAATCGCGGCGCCAGATCTGCACGCCCCGTCCGTCGGTCAGAAACCAGCTGGTGTCCGGTTCCCGCTCACGGCGTGTGTTTGATCGGGTTGGGCCATTGGAGCGTTCCCAGGCGGCATCCAGCAGCTGAATCCAGCGTGGGCGGGACGCAAACGCGACTTCCGCATACGACGCCATTTCGGTCAGCACTTCGTCAGAATCTCTCTGCATGGTCAATTCAAGCAATTGAGCCAGTTCATCGTTTGAAAGAATGGTTTCCAGTTCCTCCAGCCGATCATTCAGTTCATCCTCGAGCGCCGCAGCCTGCAGGCGGGCTGACAGGGCATCACTTTCGAGTGCCCGAAGCGTAATCTCTTCCTCGGTGACTCGCAGATTTCGAGTCAGCGCATTCACAAAGATCGGCACCATGGCCGCCATGAGCAGAACAGGAGCCACCACGCCCAGCATCAGCAGCGGCCGCCGGGCTCGCTGACGATCTCGTGTATCCAGTTCATCACGAACCGCCTGAGCATTCGGATAACGATCGCCGGGCGAGATGGCCAGGCAGCGATCAATGATCTCGGCCAGCCGGTTATCGACACCTTTGACGGCTCGATGCCCGGCAGGGACTCCGCACTGTGTGATAATGTTCTGATACGCCTTCAGTCGTACATCCAGCGATTCTGCGGCTTCCAGCGCCTTTTGAGTCACCTCGTTCCGATGCGGCGGTGCGCCGGTCAGCATGTGGTACAGCAATGATCCAATAGCGTAGACATCCCAGCGCGCGTCTGGCAACGCGTCCAGATCCGCCTGTTCGGGAGCCATATAATACAACGTTCCCAGCGCAGGGCTTTGTTCGTGCGACATTCTCGCCTGCCCGAAATCGCACAAGCGGGCGTGCAGCTGATTGTCCAGCAGCACATTGTCCGGCTTCAGGTCGCAGTGCAGAACACCGGCGCCATGAGCATCGATCAGGGCGCTGCAGATTTCGCGGATGATGCGAATCGATTCATCCACCGACAGCGCGCCGCGAGCGAGAAAATTTCCCAGGGAACCGTTCTCCACGTACTCCATGACGAAGTAGGGAGGCTCGGCGTTCCAGCCGACATCGATCAGACGCACAATATTCCGCGACGTATAAACGGCTGCCAGTTTTTCCACTTCACGGCTGAGCATGGACCAGTTCAGTCCGCGGCGGTGAGGATAAAATTTTATGGCCACCATTCGGCCCGTGCGATCCTCGCGAGCCAGCCAGACCGTTCCATAAGCTCCGGTCCCGAGACGCCGCACAATGGAGTAACCCTCAATCTCCGCCGGCGGTTTATTCCCCTGCAGGCTCAGTCGTCGCGACCGCTCCCTGTCATCATCGCTTTGAATCTCGGTGTTAAAGGAACCAGTCACGCGGGCACTCAGTTGCGGGGAAAATTCAGTCGCGGCCCGTTTGAACCGATCGATGATGGATCACTACGAGACCTCAGGAGTCTTTACTGATCAGGACACAAGCGAAAAGTATACGCGTTGCCGAAAGAGAAGTCACCGCCGTTGTTGCCGACTTCGGTTTCGAGACTCGAACACTTCAGCCGTAATACGATTCGCTGCCCGTGTTAAGTGCCCGTCAAAACGTCGCGCACGTTGACTCGCATTGCCGTCCAGATCGGGAAGACGACCGCCAGTGTGCCGATCAGCAGGACCGTAATCAGCGTCAGTCCCAGCTGCAGCCACGGTGCATCAGCTCCGGTGCTGAGCAGATGCGGCAGCATGGCGATCAGAGCCGAAGCGGTTCCTGTTGCGATCCCCCAGAACAGCAACAACGTGTTCTCGGTCAGAATGAGGCCCATGATGCGGCGGCCGGGAAATCCAAGAGAACGCAGCAGCGCGATTTCGGGCCGTCGTTCAATCACGTTTCTCAACATGACAACCGCGAGCCCAAATGTTCCGACCAGCAATCCTAGCCCACCAAGCATCTGAAAAGTCGACAGGTATGTGTTTTGTACGGCAAGAAAATCGGCCAGGCGTCGGCTGACACGTTCGGTATCCACACCGAATGGCTGCAGAGCCGTTTCGAGAGCCAGAGCTGCTTTGTCAGATGCCTGTCGGTCGGCCGCTTCAATCAGGAAGTAGCGAGCGCCAGATGTTTCCGGGGCCACGCGTTTCAGATTGTCTTCCGACATCACAAGCACGCCCTGAAAAACGCTTCCGTCCAGCATACCGACAATCTGCAGAGCGAACTGCGGGTTTTGCGCATCGGGCACCAGAACAACATCACCGATGGATTTCTTCAGACTGAACTGCAGCGTGTTCACATCCCCAATCACAGGGATCGCCGGTATTGAGCCCGCTTCCTTTGACGCCTGATAATTTTCAAGCGGCTTTGAAAGCTTCTTCCATGCGTTTTCGCCCGGAGTGTCCACCGGCGTATCCGCAAAACGAAAACCACCGCGTTCAATAAATTCGGGCGTCGCACCAATCAGCGTCGGCACCGTTGCCTGGAAAAGATTCAGACAGCTGGCATCCTGACCGGGTTTCATGCGGAATCCAAAAACGTTTGTGCCTTCCGGCAGCGTTGTCGCATCCGAAGCATTGAGTCCCAAACGAGTTCTTCCGTCGGTGGTATTCATATCAAACTGAATGGGCTGTGATGATTCGGCTACGAGGCTGAAGCCACCGTTCCCGGAAGCCAGAGCCGGCGTCTCAGAAGCCGGATTTCTTCGCCCCGCTCCCACTGCCACGATCACAAATGTGGCGAAAGCGATCAACGCGGTTGTCAGCAGGCTGCGTTGCGGGTTTCGCGCGGCATTCGCCACGGCGAGACCGGCCAGGCTGGAAATCTGTGAGCCAACAACCGCTTCTCCGGCTCGCCGACGCAGAGCACTCTGCAAACTGAGCAGCCCAAGAGCCAGCCATGCAAAGCCGGCCAGAAAAAAGCCAACCACACGCCACGACATTCCACCAAAGGCCTCCGTCGGCGGCAGCACATTGGCAATAATCGCCACTGGCAGACCAATTGCCGCGATGATGGAACCCAGCAGAAGAAACGATCGCAGTGCGCTCAGCAGTGGCCGCCGCCGGATCTCCATATCGTCCGAATCAAGGCCTGAAAGTAGTTCGCGTGGAGATCGCTGAGTACTGCGGCGAACGGAATTCCAGATCACCAGAGCGGCAAGAACGAGCGAACTGATCCCGGCAATGATCAGGCTCGCCGGCTGCAGATCGAGCTGCAGGAACTGAGTCCCGATGGCTCCGACCCACCATGTCGTCAGCCCCAGAATCATCAGCTTTGCAAAACATACGGCCAGAACTACGCCAAGCAGCGTTCCGATAAATGCAACGGTCACGCCTTCTACGAGGAAAAAACGTCGCGCACGTCGCGGTGCAAAACCCACAGCTTCCATCAAACCCAGCTGAGCAACTCGCTGACGCATGCTGAGCTCAAACATAAGCGACGCCAGCAGAATCGCCGACATAATCAGAAAGGAACTGAACGCCAAAAATAGAACTGTAAAGTCATTCGCTCCAACAGCGGCCTGAAGTCCTTCGGCTCGAATCGGGCGGAACCCCAGGCCAAGTTTGAGCGGGTCAATCAACGGCATGATGTCAGCGGCCAGACGCTTCTTAAGGATTTGCAACCGATCGGCGGGCAGCGCAGTTCCATCCGACGCCAGGCGAATGGATGTGTATTTTCCGAATCGACTGTTCCAGAATTTCTCGGCTGCAGCGAGTGTCACGAAAGCCTTGGGCGTGGCACGATGCGCTTCCCAGTATTCATCATCGCGGGTTGAGATCCGGTTCATTTCCATGTCAAATGGCTGATCCCAGTCGCCAAAGGAATCCACATTCGTGACTCCATCAACAAACGGTGTCAGATTCTGATCGACGGAGGCGCGATCGTCGGCCGCAAGGATGCCTCGAACAACAAACCCGCGATGCGTTTCAGGCAGATCACCACGGCTGCCCACTTCATGCCAGCGTGCCTGAACAGCATCGCCCACCGAGACTTTCAAATCTGTGGCCAGCCAGTCTGACAAAATGATTTCATTGTCCTGCAGAGCGGGGACCGGACTTCCATCGTTCAGTCGCATCGGGCCCAGAGGTGAGGGCTGGTCAAAATCCAGGCCCGCAACAATCGAGTACATCGAATAGCGAGTCTTATCATCCGTACGATTGGCCGCGTTGATCTCATTCGCGAGGTAAACCAGCGTCGGGGCAGCGTTGATTCCCACCGTGCCGGCCGCCTTTTGCACGGCCTCTGATACTACGTCTTCCAAAATCATGCTGTCACTTTCGACAGACAGATAACCTCGATCTTCAATCGTACGAATGTGGAGCCCGATGTCCTCGATGGTCAGTTTCTTCCCCAGCTGCTGTTGCAACTGATCGGAGTTTTTTGCATCCACCATGATCAACTTCGATAGTCCCGCGGCGGAGCTGATCGTCGAAGAATCCGGACGCTGCTCGCTGCCAACCAGAATGGTGTTGATTCGGGCAGGCCGCGCGATCGGATTACGCTGGCTGGCGACGCGTTCGTCCAGATTCAGGCGTTGCTGAAACGTGCTAAGCGAAACAAACGCGTTGTAGGGCAGCTGTTGAGCGGGCTGCAGTGAAAATCGCGAGGCACCAGCGTTTTCCGGCAACAGGCCTTCCACGGTGAGCACCATTTCAATCGATGTTTCTTCGCGTTCCCCCAGCAAACTGTCACGAGGAATTGAAGACGGAAGTTCCACCCAGACAGAGACGCTGTCGCCGACAGCCGCATTCAGTTCGCTGGCCGTTTTGTAACCAAGGACGATGCCGGCATCCGTCGAAGCCTGCACATCGGCCGTGTTCAGCAGCAACCAGTCGGTGGCCTTGAGCCCTAAAATTGTCACCGAGGCGGCTCGTCGAAGTTCGCCGGAGTCTGTTTTCTTTTCGACACTTCCTGGCAGCAGCAGGGCCGGGGCCGAGTGCGATGCCGCGAGCGATTCCAGGTCAGCGATCGAAAGCTCGTCCGCCAGCTTTTCGCGTACGAATCGGGGCGAATGAAGCACGTGTGTCAGGCCGCCAAGTCGACTAAGGGTCATCTGGCGCAGACTGGCTCGTACCGAATCGCCGACGATCAGCGATCCGCCAATCACCGCCGTTGCAATCGCGACTGCCAGCATCACAACCAGGTGTGATCGCCAATAGTGAATGATGCTGCGAAGGGTGAAACGAAACATGAATATGGTCTCTGACGATCCTGAAAATGTGGAACCTGATTAGCTGGCGGAGACGCCGGCCGTGCATTGTTGCAGAGCGTTTCGTGCCACCTGAATCTGCTCAGAGGATAACTCATGATCCTGAGGAAGATACCGAGCCTGCTCATAGGCATTCGCCAGAGCCGCCACCGCCGCTTTCTTTTCCGGAGATGATTCAACAATCACACGTTCCACAGCGCGGTGAGTCCACCAGGCCTGAACCCTTTTGGTGGAACGTAGTGAGAACTCGTGAAAGGCTCGCACCACATCGGCTCGAGTTCGAATTTCTGACGGTTGAATCGGAGGCCCGGCTAGCTGCAGGGCCATCGAGTCGGCTGTCCGAAGTTTCAGGTATCGCATTCCGAAAAATCCGACACCGGCGGCCACCAGAATTGCTGCGAGCATCAACACGGGAGTCAGGTCAAACTGAGAATCGAACACGGAACCGGCGCTTGCGGCGGCAGGATCCGACGCTGATTGCTTGATCGCTCCATCCTTGGGAGCGGCAAGAAATTCTGACGCCGCTTTTTTCCATTCTTCAATAGTTGAACCCGACGTAGAAGGTGTCTCTCGCTGTTGCCAGGGATTCTCATCACGACGCGGCGGACGATCATTGAATTTGGCGTCCTTCGCAATTTCCACAAGGTCGTCCTTCAGTCCATCCAGCATGTTGATCATGGATTTGCTCAGTCCCGGCGACGTCTGTCCGTTCATTCCCTGGCTGCCTTCTGTTCCAGCCGTAGCTTCGGAACGCGGCTTGGGCTGAAGACTTTCCTGTTTCGCGCGTTCCATAATCTTCTTCAGAGTTTCTCCGAATCCTTTTTGTTCCAGTTCCTTCTGAACATCAATCGCTTGAGGATTTTGCTCCGGCGTGTTTGTTACAGGCGGGGTTGGTGATGCAGAAGCCGACGGCGCTTTAGGATTTGTTGCAGCCGGATCAATCATGTCACTTGAGCGGCGATTGGGATTGGCCGGGGTAGGTGTCGGGCTGAATGACGGAGCTCCATTGGGAATGGTGCCGGGTGAGTTTTCATCCGTCGGAAGTGTGCCCGATTTTTCCGCCAGCTCTTTTAGTTGTTCAATCGCTTGCTGAAGATCCTGAAGCTTAAGTTCATCCGTCTGAGGGCTCAGGCCTGGATTTGAATTTGAACCCGGATTTGCTTTCGGTTCTGGAGTTATCCGGCTGCCGGAATCGGGTGCCTGGCGGTTTGGCGGAAACAGAGGGTTCGGCACTGGCTGGTTTTGTGGCAAAGACCCTGATGGATTCGGTTCGGAACTCGGCTGAGAATTTTGGCCACTTCGCCCAGGCTCCATGCGGGGCTCATTCGGCTTTGCACTGGGCGAAGAATTCGGAGAAGAAGCCCCAGGGTTGTTGCTGTTTTCAGGATCGGCTGGTGCAGATGGAATTGTCGGGGATGGAGTTCCCGGTGTCGGCACCGTTGAAGGAGGAATTGTCGAAGGAGGAACGTTGGGAGAGTCGCCCGCGGGGTTGCTGGAAGATTTCCTGCGTCGATCTTTCCGACGCAGCGGCTGCTTGGGAGACGGCGGATCTTCAGCGGTCCCGGCCTGCGGCTCTGACCCCGGTTGTTTAGCATTATTCGACGACGAAGGCGGCGTGCCTTCGGCCAGCTTGTTCAGAAAGTCACGTAAGGAGTTCACCGATTTCGGCGGTGCGGGGGCATCTGGATCGGTTCCTGACGATTGCTCAGGCAAGGAGTCATTGAGTTGCTCGGCCTTCGGCGTCTGCTGAGAACGCGGGGGCTGTCCGGGGCGCGGCGGCTGTTCGTTACGAGGTGCCGGTTCGTTTCGTGGCGGTAACGGCAACGGAGAACCATCACTGCCCGGTGGCGGAAGCAAACCGTCTTTCGAAAACTGTTGCAGCATTTCTTTCATCTGTTGCTGGACGGCAGGATTCTCCAGGTTCTTCCTGAGCTGCTCCGGGGGCATTGATCCGAGATTCGGCGGGACAATTCCAGGCGGCAATCTATCCGTCAGGTTTTTGATCGCGTCCTGAAACTTCTGCAACTGCTCGGTCGGAATCTTTGGCGGAGTTTCCTGCTGCGGTTTGTTGGCACGCTGATCAGTTGTTTGCGGCGAAGAAGGATCCGGCGAAGGAATAGCCGGGGATGGAACAGATGGGGACGGGACAGATGGGGACGGGACGGATGGCTGCGGTTTCGTCTGCTGCCCCGATTCGATCAGGGACCGGAGTTTTTTCAGCAGCTCCGTATGCTGGGCCATGCCCTGCACACCGTCATCAGGCAACGGCAGCAGCCGCTGCGAAGAATCTTCCTGAGCTGACGCGGCCGAACCCACGAACAATATCATCGGCACGGCGATCAGCAGAGACAGATTGCGAACAGTCATAAAACGATCCCCTCAGCCCTTCACTAGACCCAATGACCCAATGACCCAAGAACCAACTACGTCGAAAGCCCTTCATTCAGCGGCTGGAGGTCCGCTGGAATGAAGAAACCGTCCTTGCGAATCAGTTCGTTATCGAACCAGATTTCACCACCGCCATAGTCGGCGCGTTGAATCAGCACAAGATCCCAGTGTACGCGACTGCGGTTTCCGTTGTCGGCTTCGTCGTACGCATTGCCCGGAGTGAAGTGAAATGATCCGCCGATCTTTTCGTCGAACAAAGTGTCCAGCATTGGATGCAGAATTCGATTGTTCGTCCCAAACGACCATTCGCCGATGTACCGAGCGCCTTCGTCAGAATCGAGCACCTGATTCAATCGTTCCGGTGCGTTGCGGCATGTTGCGTTGATGATCTTTCCGTCTTTCAGTTCAAAACGAATGCCGTCGAACACCGTGCCCTGATAACGCGAGGACGTGTTGAACAGGATTGTGCCATTCACACTTTCCTTGACAGGTGCAGTAAAACATTCACCATCGGGGATATTGCATTCGCCGGCGCAAGGCACCACAGGAATTCCCTTGATGGAAAATCGTAGATCGGTCCCCGGCGCTGTAATAAGGACCTGATCGGCGGCTTCCATGCGTGCCTTCAGCGGCAACAGGTCGGCCGCCATCTTTGCGTAGTCTGCTGTACAGACATCAAAATAAAAGTCTTCAAACTGCTCGCAACTTTTTCCCGCCGCCTGAGCCATGGAAGGAGTTGGATAACGAAGAACAACCCAGCGAGTTTTCGGGACGCGGATATCCACATGCACCGGGTGCCACCAATGCTGCTGATAAAGATCCATCTGCATGCCGGGCACATCAGAGAACTCATTGGAGTTCGCCGATCCTCGAATGCCAATGTAGGCATTCATTTCGCTCATGACGGCCGCTTCAAACTTTCCAGCCAGTCCCATACTGGCTTCGGTGGCCCCGCGATACAAACTCCGCAGCACAGCATTGTTCTTGACGGACACAACCGGCGTTGCGCCGACTCGATAGGTCTCTTCAACCAATCGACAGATGAGATTTGGTTCGGGCAGATCGAACGACTCAATGAGCACCTTCTGGCCAGCCGTCAGACGGCAGCTGTGATGAATCAGGACATTTGCCAGGCGATCAATTCGTGGATCCTGCATGAATACTTACTCTTGAGAGTTCGACGAAGGTATTTGAAATTTGGCGAAGCAGGCGGCCGTTTGCTGACCGTGGCCGCCGTTTGCTAACGAAGACGCATCGACAGAATGCAGATTGTCAGACCACGAAAGCCAACTCATCCGGACTCATATCAGCACCAGCCGTTGATCGAGAAGCCTGACTGTCTTCGTCAGGTCTTCCCTCGCTTTCATCATCTGCATAAACTGTCTGTCGAATCCATAAATCGTACACGAGCGCACTCATTCGGACTACTCGCAAATGGCCCTGTTGTCCGGGTTCGCCCAATGCGTGAGTTCAAAGGAACAGTCATGACGCGTTTTCACCGGGCTGGTAAAAACTTATTGAAACCCCTGACACGTCGTTCGTTTCTGGTGATGGGGGCCAGTTTTGTCAGTTTGATGGCAGGCGTGCTCATTGCGCTTCCGGCGGCCGATCGGGATGCTGGCATTATTGAGGATGAAGTTCAGTCGACATATTCCCACATCCGAATTCGGCGGGCTGGAAATGTTCGGACGATGATTTTTGTCCGTGACAATGGCGAAGAAGCCTACGAGAGCCAGGTCAATCTGAAGTCTCCGCATGTGCTGCGGTTCAGCTATCTGCAGCACATGTTTGCCAACTATTTGCTGCAACCGAAACAAGGCAAGGCACTGATCGTCGGCCTCGGCGGGGGGTCGATGGTTCATTTTCTGGGGAAGTATGATCCCGAAGTGGCCGTCGATGCCGTCGAAATTGATCCTGTGGTCGTGCAGATGGCCGAACGTTACTTTGGCCTGAGACCTCGAAAAAATGTGAAGCTGATCGTGGCTGATGGATTCGATTACTTCGCGAAGACTCAGACCAAATATGACACGATCTACATGGATGCCTTTCTGAAGCCATCGGCCAGCACCGACGACACCGGGGTGCCGCTGACGCTGAGGACGATGGAATTTTATCGGCAGATTCAAAGTCGGCTTAACGAAGGCGGATCTGTCGTCTTCAATATTAATCCGCATGCCGAAATGAATGAGGATCTGAAAACGATCGCCGAGGCGTTTCCTCAGTCGTACGTTTTCAGCCTGCCAAATTCGGAAGGCGTCGTTGCCGTCGGTTCGCTCGTGCCGGCTCGAATGGATTCGGCCGCATTGAAGAAAGCTGGCAAAGCTCTGGACGAGCGATTTAAGGCGTCGTTTTCATTCGAAACCGTTGCATCGCACGTTCGTACTCCGAAATGAATCCACAAACGCCGGCTTCTGATTTGCGACGGCCTGAGATGTTACCGGGCCACAAATTCATTCCGGACCCAGCCATCGCCGATCCCTTCGAAGTGGCCCAAAGTCCAGTCGGCCGTCTGATTCAGCACCGTGAACTCCGCGCCGTCTCGCAGTGGCTGATCGAACGCGGGCTCATAATCCTTACCGGTTCCTTTACGAGCCGTCGTTTCGGCAACGATGACCGCTCGCCGCGAACGCCCGGGGTCGCTCAAAACCATATCAAGACCAATCAGGCCACTGCCAATCAGCAGAGCCGCGGCCAGCAGATACAGGACGCTTCGCTGAAGCAGATTTGCCAGCAGCACACAAACCGCGGCCAGCATAATTCCCACCGCCGTGATCCGAACTTTGGCCGGGAACGAGAGCCATTCGCTCCAGAACAGCACATGATTCCACCACGGTATGGCAGGCGGAGTCAGCTTGCCCGGCGCGGCTGCCAGAGCCTGTTGAAGATTGGCCTCAAGGTACGTGTCACGCGGACGGTACGGCTTTGCTTTGCGATAGTTGATGATCGCGCGGCCGTAATCGCCGGCTCGATAAAACGCATTGCCGAGATTGTAATACACCGCTCCGCTTTCGAAGCCATCGTCGACAATGGTCTGCAGTTCGCGTGCTGCGGCTCGGTAATCGTCAGGTGTCTTCGCATTGTCGAAAAGTTCAAGAGCCCTGACGAACGCACGCTCGCGGCTTCCCGGATCAGCGCCCGTTGCTGAAGCCTGGCTCAGGCACATGATGAGCAGACACAGCGAGCCGTACTGTACGGCACATGGAAGGCTGCTTTTCATCGCCCCGCACTCCGTTCAAGAAATGGGCTGATACGATCGATCAGAGAGGTGGCAGATTTGATAGCTTCGTCGACATCAATTGTATTCCCTGCTCCGTATTCGGCGCCTTCGATGGATTCCATCAGTCGCAGAGTCGCATCCCGATCATTCTCGGGCACCGACGCATGACTCAGAGCCTGACCGACGTCTGCGGTGGTGAGTCCTTCCGCGGGGCGGTTCTGCAGATCGGCCACAAGCCCGATCACGGCCGAGCGAATGTGTCGCAGGGCTTCTTTGGGCTGGTGCTGGGTCTGCATTTGCTTCGCTGTGTTTAACTTTGTCAGTGCTGTTCGTCGTGCCTGAGACCTGCGTTGTCCGGCCACGTCGGTGAATCTGCCGCGTCTGAGACTGATGCTGGCCATAACGCAGCCTGCCAGAAACCAGAACCCGCCCGCAGCCGTCAGCCATTGCACCAAACTGACACGTTCATCCCGCATCGTTGCGGGGTCAGTGATGTTCTGAAATATGCCCGCAGTGCTTTTTCTGATTTCGTTGGTTGAGGTGGATGGCACCGCTCCGACGAGGTCTCCGCTGGAAAGCTTGATAGCTTCTGAAACATCCAGAGCGATGGCTTCGGTTTTGAGTTCCTTAAAGTTTTCCGCTGCAGGATCAAATGTTGTCAGTGCCAGTGAAGGAATGGAAGCTCCCGGCCGTTTGGGACGCAGGGCATAGCCGAACCGCTTCACATTGCCATCGACACGCCCGGTGGGCGATTTGTCGATCACTTCGAAGCTGTCCGCGATCTCAGGAATCAATGTCAGATCAGGCGCGGCAATCAGGTCCAGAGAACCGGCCTGATTGCCCTGAGCGAACTCTAAAGTCAGTGTCAGTGGATCTCCAACTCGCAGCTTCAGGGGACTGGCCGATGCTCCGACAACGTATTCCCCAATGCCTCCGATGTAGGTCGTCGGTCGTGGTGAGGGAACTTCGCGGACCTCAACGGTCACAGCCGAAGCGATAGCCACCAGGCGTTTGGCAAGGAACTCCGTACCCTCGATCCCGGCGACAAAAGTCCCTTTGACCAGCGCCGGCCCGAATGAATATTGACCGGCCTTCTGAGCCGTAAACTGGCGGTTCAGGTCATAGACAAAATAGTTGATCGGTTCTCCATTGATGCCGTTTCGCGTTTCGCGGCCTTTGGACAGATTGAAAACCGCCGGGCGAGCCCCGCCAAAAATCGAATCGGTGGAGGTGTTAACTTCGTTCAGCGTGAAACCTGTCCCATCTTCAGACATCAGCGGTTGCAGCCACGTGGAAGTCTGATCGGCGCTCAGTCCTTCAGTGGCTTCTACCCAATTCACCTGCAGATGCGGTGGCTGACGCCGCACGGGTTTCAGCGGGTCTGTTTCGCCGTCCGGAAGTGGCTGCACAAGAATTCGAGCGGTGACGGTAAACGGCTGCGTCGGATAAACGGACGCAGGATCGGTCTTCACTTCAACAAGCACCAGATCCTGCTCTTCAGGTTCGCGGACTCGAAGTGAAATTGAGCGACTGATCAGCTCGTTACCGTCCAGTGTGATCTTCAACGGAGGGATTGTCAGATCGCCGGATGTCTGCGGAGTCAGCCGATAAAGATAAATATGACTGAACACGTTCTGCTGAGACACTCGCCCGTTGATAATGAACGTGGAAGACTGATTTCGCGACTGATCACCATTAGCCACCACATTGAACTGTTCAAGAAACCCTGAAACATCGGGCGGCGACGGATTTTGGACGTTGCGAATTTCCACCTGACAGTCGATCGTCTCGCCGACGAAAATTTCTTCTGCGCTGACCGCGACTTCAATTTCCGGAGCATCCTCCGCTGCCTGAGCGCCGACCGCGACACGGGCTGAAAAGAACAACGCGGTGCAGACGGACAGCAGCAGGCCAATACAGAACGATCGTCGCGAACAACCCGCGCGCAGCGCGGTTGATTCAGTCGCCATCGAGCGGGCGATGGACTGAAGAAAGCGGTTCGGAAAAAAAGTTGTTTGGTCACCACGGTTCATGAAGTGTGTCTCTTACCAGTCCTTGTCCACAGGAGCACGACCCGTCACGCGGGCACGCGTTTCGCGATCCCGTTCCCGCTTCTGCTGCTGACGTTCGCGAACCATTCGCAGAGCTTCCTCGATCCGGTCCTGAGAAACCTGCGGCTGTGGTGCTTGTTGATCCTGCGACTGTTTGCTGTCAGACTGTTTCTGTTTATCGTCGGGCTTTTCGTCTTTCTGCTTTTGATCAGACTTCTTCTGATCTTCCGAAGGCTCATCCTTCTTCTTCTCGTCTTCTTTTTTGTCCTGCCCGTTCTTCTTCTGATCTTTCTTCTCGTCGTTTTTCTGGTCTTCGTTTTTCTCGTGATCCTTGTTCTTGTCGTCTTGCTGCTGGTCCTGGTTTTGTTCCTGTGGTTCCTTGGGTTGGGCCTGCTGGATTTCTTCCAGAATACGACGCGCTTCTTCAGCATGCGGAGCCGCGGCAGTTGCCTCTTTCTTCTGAAGACGGGTCATCGCCAGTTCCATGGACTCAACCGCTTTCGGAGCCAGCTCAATGGCTTTGCGAAGACCGGCCTTTACCTTTTCGGGATCAACCTGCTGAGACGCCGACGGTGCTGCTGCATCAGGCGGCGCGTTCGGGTCGACTGCAGGCGCTTCGATTTCTGCTGTCGCGTCAGTTGCTGGCTGGCTTTCAACACGATTGAGTTCGGCTTCCGCCTTTGGAGCCAGCAGACGCGCCTTACGTAAAGTTCTTGCCTGCAACTCGATCAGTTCGTCCAGATTGATTGCCGCTGGCTTAGCGGGTGCAGATTCTACGGTCTGTGGTTCAGTTTCTGTGGGCGCTGGCGCGGGCGTTGCAGCGTCGCCAGTCGTTGGCCCAGCTTGTTCCGTCGCAGGAGCTGAAGCCGGGTTCAGGCTCCGAGCAATCGACGTTTGACTGGTCAACTCCTGAGTCAGCAACGGTTGAAAAGGGATCACAGCGTCCCAGATTCTATCCAATTCCTCCACGGCGTTTTTCTGCTCAGCTATCGCTGCCGTGGGTTCCTCCTTACCCAGCTCACGTGCCGCTGCATCCATCCGATCGCCAGCCGCGTCAGCCCAGCTCTGCAACAGAGTGATTCCTTCCTGAATTTCTTTTGTCATCTGAGCCGTGTTTCCACCAGACTCATCCTTCGGCACAAGTTCCGTCGCGATCTTTTCACGCAGCACGAGAATCTCTTCTCGCAGTTCATCCTGAGCGCGCTTTAATTCCGCAAACGAATCCGCCGGGACGTTCTCCGGCAACTGATTCACGGCTTCCCGCAATGTTGTCTGAGTCTGCATGAGGAATTCCAGGAACTGAATCAGATTAGATTCGTCTCGTTTTTTCTGACGATCCAGCTCGCGCCAACGATCGGTGTAATACTTGATCCAATTGCGGACCAGTTCCAGATTGCGTCGCGACTGAGCATGATCGGGCTGAAGTTCGAGACAGTGTCGATACGAGACCACGGCCTGCTTCAGTTCGTCCAGAATCTCCTGCCGTTTTTCCGGCTCGACGTTATCCGGTTTTTCGCCAGCCAGCCTGCGAGCGTTCTCGGCGGCCATGGTTCCCAGATTAAAATGCGATGCCGTGGCAATCTTTCGATCCTGGCTCAGTCCAGCCTTCAGATAACGGTCACGCGCTTTCTCTGTGTCTCCCTTGCGATGCCAAGCGCACGCTTCATCAAACGCCGCCACTGCCGCTTTGGTTGATTTTTCTTTGTCCAGTTCTTCAGCTGCATCGGCAAACTCTTTCCCAGCCGCGTCAAACTTTTCCTGCTGATAAAGTTTCAGGCCGTCACGCACTTTATTTTGTGATTCGCCTGCGATCACATCGCTGCACCAGACCGCTGCCAGCAAGCTCATGGTGGTAACCAGATTTGTGGACGCGGATTTACCGCCCGCCGATCGCGAAGGCCGAACGGAATTCGCATCCGGAGCGGCGACAGTTGCGTACGGACTGATGCACAAATCGGCCAGCAACGCGATCAGCGCGATCGCAAGAAAGATCTGAAACCGTTCGGACTTTCGAATACGCTGCTGACTGGCTTCTGCATCACCTCGTCGCCCCTGCAGATGATTCACATACAGCTCACCCAGATCGTACGAGCGTGTGCCGGCGGGGATATAAACGCCCGAGGTGGCGATTGAGATCTCCTGCAGCAGCTTGCCATCCAGTTTACTCCACACCTGTTGCCCGTCGTGCTCCATAAAGGTTGAGGAGTTCGCCTTCTGCGGCACACGAGCTCCCTGATCGGTGTCACCAAGGCCGACGGTGAAGATCGTCACCTTGCGTTCGGCGGCGACGTTTGCGGCCTCCAGCGGATAGGATTCCTGATCGTCGCCGTCGGTAATCAGCAGCACCGCCTGATCGCGTTCGGCCTTCGCATGAAAGACCTCGATGGCTTTTCGGATCGCATCTCCGATGGCCGTGCCTCCACGCGGCGCACTGTTTGGGTCGAGTTCATTCAACGCTCGTCGGAACGAATCGTAGTCGACTGTCAGCGGACATTTGACGACCGCCTGCCCGGCAAACGCAATCAATCCGACGCGTTCCCCTTCCAGTCGATTCACCAGGGCCGAGACATCCGTTTTGGCTCGCTCCAGTCGCGACGGCGGCACGTCCTCGGCCAGCATCGACCGCGACACGTCAATCAAAACGTACAGATCGCTGCCTCGTGGAACCACCTGCTCCAGCTGTGTTCCGAACTGCGGTCCCGCCAGCCCCATCAGGCCGGCAATGAAGGCCAGTTGCTGCAGAGCCAGCTTGCTGAAGAAACGCTTGCGTGACGGCAGCGGCAGGACGCGCGACCACATCGGCTGGGCAACGAAGGCTTCACGAGCACGCTGGCGTCGCTTGTCGGAAAAGAGCGCAAGAACGCCCCAGCTGACGCAGAGCGGCAGAATGAGGTAAAGAAATTGCGGTGTGTGCCATTCCAT
>JBDNHX010000406.1:0-4748 GCA_041688565.1 Planctomycetaceae bacterium | reverse complement strand
CGGCTGGCATCCGGCTGCAGCGCATCCAGAATGCTGCCTCGTTCTTCAAGCCGGTGCAGTTGTCGAGACACATCGTCAGCATCACCCTGGAAAAACATCTTCCGAAACAAACTCGATGCTCGATCTTCCGCGGGCAGCAAAACACCGTCGCGAGTCCATGACAGGCTGCGATTGGCTTTATCGATATTCACTCCGAGATTCAGAGTCCCAAATCGAGTCACCGGGCCCAGGCGTTCGGCTGCAAACTGGTCCAGAGAAATGCTGTTTCGAAATCCACTCCGCGTGGGCCCGCGAGCCGCCGTCAGAAAACAGTTTTCCGTGCTGTGTCCGCCATTGACGGCCGGATGGGACAACCCACTGAAGACCGTAAAATCCTTTCGGAAATTCTGGAGAACTGACAGATACGGTGACAGCTCATAATCGCTGCCCACCTGTTCTGGAAAGAATGGCTTCGGCAACACGCCGAGGTTATTCGAAATCAAAAGCATGCGGCGCGGTGGGACTGCACATGACGCTGAAGGCGACGCAGTTGTCGCAAACGTCTTGTCCATGCTCTGCAGCATCGGAATCGCCATGCTGACGCCCGCTCCGCGGAGCATTGTGCGGCGATTCATAGGACGAACAGCGTTCGATCTCTGGGGAGACTTCATGACTGCTGAAACTTTATTCACGGTGCTGTTCACCCACAAAGAGACGGCTCTGCACGAGCGCATGCAACAGATCACCCACAGGATAGCCATTGTCCCCACATTGATCGAGCAGAAGTTCAATTTCACGTCGATCAGAAAAGCGGACGGGCGTTCCCGTGGCATACACTGTGAACTGATTCAGAAGATTGCGGGCGAGTTGCCGAACATCATTCCGAAGCAACTTTTTAAGTTCCCGCACATCGTGAAACCGTCGACCATCCGGCAATGTGCCGCTCGAATCCACAGCGACGCCCAGTGTGTACGTGAAGTCGTGTCCGGCTCGATCGATCCCGGTGATCGATTCTCCAAGCCCCAGACTGCGATAACGAGCTCGCTCAGCCCCAAGAATATCAAAGCTTTCCAAAGCCAGGCCGACCGGGTCAAACTTTGCGTGGCAGGCCGCACAGGATTCCGACTTTGTGTGCAAATCCAGCAGCTCTCGAATTGTCGTGGCACCTCGAATGTCGGGTTCCACCGCCGGAACACTCGCCGGCGGGGCAGGGGGAGGATTGCCAATCAGGCGGTCCATGATCCAGGCACCACGCACAACAGGCGAAGTTGCTGTCCCATTGGCCGTCACTTTAAGAATGGACGCCTGAGTCAGCAGTCCACCGTAGGGACTGCCTTCAGGCAGTTCAACTTTGCGTACCTTGGAACCCAACACAGGGGCGAGACCATAGTGAGACGCAAGCCGATCATTCGCAAACACAAAGTCAGCATCAACCAGAGTTGTCGCCGGCAGATTCTCCCGGACCATCGCCGCAAACGTCGTCCGCGTCTCCTGCTCCATCGATTCGACCAGATAGTTGTCAAATCGGTACTCAGGATAGAGCCGCACATCCGGTTCATCCCGATACAACGCTCGCAGGTTCAGCCAGTCGTCGGTAAAGCTGCGGACAAACGCGTCAAACCGTTCGTCCGCGATCAGGCGGTTCGTTTCCGCGCGAAGGACCGCAGGGTCAGAAAGCTGGCCACTGGCAGCCATCTCCATCAATTGTTTGTCGGGCCTGGTATTCGTCAAAAAATGGGACAGCCGCGAAGCGACGGCATAGGCGTCATTGTTTCGCGGCTCACTTACAAACAGAAAATGCCTGGAACACAAAAACGCCTTGTAGGTCGCCAGCATGGCCGCGGCGAAGGAGTCGCCATCCTGAAGCCTCACCTGGATCAGTTGATCGAAGGGTACCAGCTCCTCGTCAGAAACGGGTTGCCGGGCCGCCAGTGCTACAAATCGTCGCAGCAGCCGATGCGCGTCTGCCGCTGGATCTTCGGAGTCCGCGTCCACGGGCAAACCCGTTCCCCTGGTTGCCGGGCGAATCGCCAAATTGTCAAACAGAACATGATGCGATACCGCGGGCCATTGTAGCGGCGCAACGAGGGATGGCGAGATGGGGCCATCCACTTCAATCCACTGAAACGCAATCCCCGGCTGCCCGCCTTCCGGGAATGGCGGATAACGATATTCGGGCGGACCATTGTTGACGTTCCGGGCCAGCGGTACCGGCAAGCCCAGCAGACTGTATTCAAACGTTTCGCCCGGCTTGAGCAGAATGGTGGTCTCATAGACAGCAACTTCCGGAGCAATGTCCATCATGCCGCCAGTCGCTCGAACATCGCCTGAAACATCCGGCCCTGACGGCTTGCGAGCTCTGAAGGTCATGGGAACCGATTTCGCCCCGGGCTGAAGCATGAAGCCCGGCAATTGCAGAACTGACCTCGCAGAAAACCGGACTTTGTATCGCCCCGGCAGTTGAGCCAGAAACCCATTCGGATAGCCGTAATAAGGCCAGTGCGCGGAGCGAAAGAGTGCCATCTCAACCGTCGGATCATGCTGCCCGCTGCCGCGCAGTTCGGCGAGCTGACCTCCGCTGAGCGGAAGCATGTGACCGTCTTTGGCGTAAAACATGGCTTCTTTGTTGCCAAAAGTTTCCGCCTCCTGAAACATCTGCGTCGCCATTGCTCGGAACTGAGTTGACGGCGGAGGTTCCAGCCCGCTGGCCATCGCCTGGATCAGAGCAGACTCTGCGGCATCCAGAAACGCCATCAACTGGACTCGTGAAAAGTCCAGAACGGCAGTCGTCTTGTGAAAATGAGCACCCGTTCGATCTTCTGGCAAAATATCGCGAATACTGAGATCCGGAAGGTGCAGAACGTCTCGCAGGTTCTGTTCGAACTCATCCCGATTCAGACGCCGCATCGGCCCACGTCCGTGCATGAGCACATCCTTTAGATCAGCCTTGTGCAGCTCGCTTCCCAGTGTCTTCAGCACAGTCTCCCGAATGGCTTCCGGAAGCTCATCACCTTTTGGCGGCATCTCCTTTTTGTCGACTCGATCGTAAACATGAATCCACTGCGATCGAACACTCGCATCACTGAGATCTCTGGAAAGCAAAGAAAGATCCAGCCCGCCTTCAGGCGATTCTTCACTATGGCACTTTGCACAATGCTGCTGCAGTGTTTCTGTAAGGCTCAGCAGATCGGCCGCAGAGCCCGCGGGATTGAACATCACCAGCAGCACGACCGCAAAACATTTTCGCAATCGGTGCGAGGAGCAGGGCACCCATGCGGATCGCCGGGGCGGTTCACAATTCTCTGGCCGCACCGATTCGCCTGTTATTCGATCAAACGTGATCATAGAAATTCGCGCCCGCCCGACTTTTTCAACAAACATCTTCGCTGCAATTTTCGCTCGACGGCAAATTGTAGACGGTAGCAGGCCACAGGCGGAAGCGGTCCGTTGATTGAGTGAGCCGCAAAGCGCTAGCTGCGGGTTGTTGACTAAAGGGATTGTAGTCGAAACGCGGCAACTTGATCCCTCACTGGCGTGTCGGGTTGTGAAAACCCAGTAAATCAAAACCCGCGCCTCGCGGCTCAGGTTACAAGCCGAGACGGGCGGCAGAGTCTGAACGGCAACTAGGTCTTCAGGAAGCTCAAAGCGTTCCATGCCGAAGGCGCATCAACTGGTTGTGCTAATGCCGGGCGTTAATACAGAGTCTCTGATGCCGGGCCGCAGATAGCACTTGTCGAACCGCCGCAGGCGAGACCACGTTCATTGCAGCGATAGTGGTCTCGCCTTTGGCATGGGTTCAATCCGAGTCCTTTCGAGAAAACTTAAACCGCTGTGGCAATTGGGTTCACGCACAGCAACTGAGTTCTCTCCGCAAGGGCTCCAGTGGCGTCCGCAGCAAACTTGCCGGGACCCACAGAATAGAAGGCGGGAAGCGGACGGAAACAGGACGCAGAATTTCGGACAAATCAGGAGATCTGCGATCGTTTCAACACGCCAGATGTACACATCTACGCCCGTACTGATCTTTGAATGATGGTGACTCGACCCCCGACGCTGGATTTCCAACACCGCTGGATTGATTCGTTTGACGCTTCGCGTATTCTCGCGAAGCCAGTCGTCGGTTGGCGAACCCAGACAGGACCATCCGTAACAACCGGCACAGACGGAACGGCGTTTTGGACAGGTGACTCTGACACAGAAGTCGCCTGCAACGGTGTTTAAGAAACGAAACTCCGCATTTCCCCACTTTTTGTGTCACATCCATTCAAAGCTGACGCCTTACCATGGGCCGAGAAAACACGACTGCCAGCTGGCTTGAATTGATTCAGGCGGCTCGTGAAGGAAATGATGCAGCGCTGACCGAAATCTGGCAGCAACTGCGGTCATATCTCCTGATCTTTACGAGCAGTCGACTGGATGAAGGACTGAAGGGAAAGTTGGACGCGTCTGATATTGTCCAGCAGTCGCTGCTGGAAGCTCATCGCGACTTTGACACGTTTCGAGGCCAGACCGAAGAAGAATTGAAGGCATGGATCGGTCGGCTGGTGGTTCATAATCTGCAGGATGCTGGTCGACAATTCCGCCAGTCGCAGCAGCGAAATGTGGAAAAGGAAGTGGCATGGTCTGCCGAAACCGAACTCTCGGCGACCATGGATCAGCCATCGCCCAGCAGTCTTGTGCGACGACGAGAAACAGATGACGAACTGCTGCGAGCCGTTGCCGAACTTCCGGAACGCAGTCAACAGGTTCTGGAACTGCGGCATCGCATG
>JBDNHX010000405.1:0-4731 GCA_041688565.1 Planctomycetaceae bacterium | reverse complement strand
TGTGCAACTGCTGATGTGTGGCGATGAAGCGTCCTCGGTGATGATTATTGGTGGGTCACTGGCCGCCGTTACTGGCGACTGGTGGAGATTCGTGGCGGCCTATCTTGGAGCCATCGGCTCTTTCTTCGCCGGTTCCTGTACTATATCCAACCTCACTTTTGGCCCAATTCAGGACTCAATCGCCTCTCAGGTCGGTCAGGATCGGACAACCATCCTGGCGCTTCAGTCAGTCGGCGCCGCGATGGGAAACATGATCGCCATCCACAACATTGTCGCCGTCTGTGCGGTGCTCAAACTGGCCAACAAAGAGGGCGAAATTCTAAAGCAGACGGCAGGTCCAATGGTGCTCTATGGTGTGATTGCCGCCGTAATGTCGTTGTTTCTTGAGTGATTGTCGGCCTCGTGTTCTGCAATGATCTCTATGGCGGAGACAGGAGTTTTACGACAGAGCCAACTTCCGATGCTTGGTCCATTGACGTGTTTGATTCTGCGAAGGCCGTCCTTTTCTGCTGTTCCGAATAGTCCGAGCCAGCGTGTTCTGTCGTTTTTTTGCTTTTGGAAATTACAGATCCAGAATCACGCCGACGGATTCTCCCGCCAGGACTCTGGGGAAGGTTCGCAGAACCAGCACAATGCCAGATTGAGTCGACACAACTCGCTGCGGCGGCGAATGGTCCAGCGGGTACACGAGGCCGATCAGTTCTCCGGTCGTGATGGCATCACCGGGTTTCAGCGATGTTGCAAAGTATCCAGTGCAGGAAGCTGGATTGCAGACCTGCATGTGGCCGGACCCGGGTACGGGATTTTCCACGACATGTTGAATGCGACTTACAGCAGGCTGACGATCAATCAGCCCCAGTTCTGCCATCACATCCAGGCAGCCATCCACATAGGCTTCGACGCCCGCTTCGCAGCATGTTGCCGCGCCAAGATACTCACAATAAATCGCCGGTACGTTGGAATCGCGAGCCACGGACAGTGAGCGGCCTTCCAGATTGGCGGCGGTTCCCCAGATGACCGGCAGATTAAACGCACGTGCCATCCGCCTTTGGACTTCCAGCACCTGTGGATTGTTGTGCATGACATAACCGGCCAGAGGAAAGACGGACAGCTCCGTTCCTCCCGTGTGCAGATCAATGTAATAATCGGCCGTATGAATCAGCGTGCTCAGTGCAAAAGCTGTTTGCTCAGTCACCGTTCCATCAGACCGGCCGGGACATGTTCTTGCAAGGTCTTTGTCGTCATCGGCACATCGGTGTCCACGAAGAAATGCGGATTCGTTCACGACGGGGATCAGAGTAATTCTGCCGTGGAAGCTGGCTACCGACAGATGGCCTTCGCGAAACAAATCGATCAGCCGTCGAATCGCGGCAATTGGCTCAAATTCGTCGCCGTGAACTCCGCCAGTAATCAGCAAATGAGGCCCGGCAGGTTCGTTCTCAAACACGAATTGCTTCAGCTCAACAGTCATGATTTATTCTGCACTGGCGGCGTCAGTTCGACTCGACAGTCCTTGAAGCGAAAACAGCCGTCGACAGGAAGAACTGTGCCCGTGATATAGTCGGCATCATCAGACGCCAGAAAAGCGGCCGCCCGTCCGATATCGTCCGGCAGCCCCAGCCGTCCCCACGGAAGCCGACGACCTTCGGCCGCAATGGTTTCGTCGGAAAACGTCACGTGCTCACCGGGAGTGTCGATCCAGCCTGGTTCGATCGCGTTCACATTGATTTTGTGAGGACACAATTCCACGGAGATGGACCGCATCATGTGATTCAGTCCGGCCTTGGCAGCCCCGTACGCAACACATAGGCCGATGGGCATCTCGGCCTGCACGCTGGAGATAAAAACAATCTTGCCGCCGCCACCCCGAGCAACCATATGACGGCCGACGAGCTGACTGATATGGAATCCGCTTGTCAGAGTTCCCTGCAGAGTTCGTTCGAATTCAACCGCCGTGTATTCCAGAAATGGTGCTCGCCGACTGTAGGCCACATTGCTGATCAGAATGTCGATCCGTCCCGTGGCCTTCAGAGCCTGGTCCACCAGAGATTCGCATCCGGATCGAGTAAACACGTCGGCTTCCACGATATGGCAGGTTCGTCCGATCGCCCGGATCTCGGTTGCAGTCTGTTCGAGATCCGGGCTGCCGGGCCGATCGTTAATCACCAGGTCGGCCCCTTGCAGAGCCAGCTGCAACGCGCAGCCCTTGCCAATGCCGCGGCCCGCTCCCGTCACGACGCCAATCCTGTTTTGCAGTTTCATGACCGTCACAGATCCTTCGCAGACGTACGACAAAAGTGGACGTTATTCGGCGGCGTCGAACGCGGCCGAGCACTCCTGAAGCATTCTCATGATGGCGCCAAATTCACCGCCGTGATTCATCAGCTGACCGCCCTGCTGATGACGCTGCTTTAGCATTTCGGGAGAACCAGCCGGAGCGCCCCAGGCCTTGCCATGTTTCTTACAGGCCGCTGCAACTTTTTCGAAGCACGCCTCCATCGTCACATCGCCATTCAGCAGTTTGAGTCGCAGCCCAAGGTCTCCGGGGCCAATGAACACGCCATCGACACCGGGGACTGCGGCAATTTCTTCGATATTCTGAACGGCTTCGAGAGTCTCAATCTGCACAACCAGAAACGTTTCTCGGTTCGCTTCGGCGGTAAAAACGTCAGCTCCGTCAACCATGTAGTTTGCGTCCAGGCCGGCACCGTCCAGACCTCGGTCACCGATGGGCGGAAACTTGGTCGCATCAGCCAGCATTCGCGCCTTGTCTGCTGTGTTCACGTGAGGAATCATCAGGCCGGTGGCACCGTCTTCGAGGTACCGATACAGGCGAGTTTTCTCCAGAGTCGGCGGTCGCAGCATGATGTCAATATCGTGCAGATGCGAATGTGTCAGCAGGTTCTGAACATCGCGATCCGGCATGCTGCGGTGTTCAAGGTCCAGCCAGATGCAGTCGAAACCAAAGTGTGCCGCCTGCTTAATGAAAGCCGGGATGTAGTGTCCAAGGCAGCACATGCGGACCGGCTGGTTGTTGCGAATTTTGGCAAGCGTCTTGCTTTTTCTCATGGGGAGCTGATTTTCCTGGGATGTCGTTCGAGTAAAAAAAATAGTGACAGGTAAAAAGGGAATTGTGACAACACCGTGATGCTGGCGAGCTTACTGGATTTTCAGCAGTTCCGTTCGAGTGCGAACAAACAGAGCCCCGTCGGCAATGGCGGGAGTGCCTAAAACTGGAGAGCCCATATCGTTAACTGCGAGAACCTTCAGTTCCGGGCCATCCTTCAGCACGACAATGTTACCGTTTTCGCTGGCAATGTAGACCTTGCCATCTCCGTACACGGGCGATGCAAAATAATTGGCCGCATTGTTAATGCGCGCAGGGCCGAACAGCGGTTTTCCTTCAGCGGTTTCAAAGCAGGTTGCGATTCCGCCTTCCTGGATCAGCAACATGCGGTCATTGACAACCAGGGGCGACACAATGTGGTCGGTGTGTTTCGTTGGATGTTTCCACAGCACATGAGTTGCCGTGACATCCCCGCGACCACCGCCTTTGACTGCCAGAATGTATTCGTCAGCGGGAGCCTCTGAATTGAACGCGGCGCCCGCGCGATTGTTCGGTGCAAGGAACGCGATGTCCAGTTCTTCACCTTCAAGATCACCATCCTTGTCGATGTCGCCGCGGTCAAAAGTCTTCTTGTAGAACTCCTCCGGGACAGGTCGCTTGCCGAAGAAGGCCTGGACCTCATCACGAGTGATTTTGTTGTCGCTGTTTCCCGTTTCCGCCTGGTCGATAGACGCCAGCCACTGACTGGCGATTCCTTTGCTCTGCAGAGAAATGTAGATAACACCGTCGTGGCAGACAGGTGTTGTCTTGATGTTTCGCAACAGCGTTTTTGCATGCCACAGTCGTTTGCCGGTCTGCGGGTCGTAACCAATCAATAGCCCTGTTCCGGCGACGACGATCTCCGTGCCGCTTTCTGTTTCGCAGACCACAGGATGGGAATAGTTGACCGCCATGTCGTTGCGATCATCCTTCCAGCGAATCTCGCCGGTCTTTGAGTCGAAGGCATACAGCGCCGGATGCAGATCATCGTCCTGACAAAACAGGACGAGATCCTTATGGAGAATTGGCGACATGCCAGCTCCCCACTTGAACACGAAGTAAGGCACTGGAAGCGGCTGGTGCCACACGTCCGCGCCAGTCTTTGCATCAACGCTGACAAAGCCGAGGGTGGTGAAGTAAAAATAAACTCGATCAGAGTCCGCCGCCGGAGTCGAATACGCATGGCTGTTTGTCAGATGAATTTCATCCACATCCCCTACTGGCCAGGAACGTACCCAAAGCTGTTTTCCGGTTTCTGCATCAAAGGCATAGAGCCCCACGTTCTTTTCATCCACCATGGCGGACGTGAACACGCGTCCGGCGGCAACAATCGGGCAGCCGATGCCATCTCCGAGTTTTGCAGACCACCTCACATGTTCAGTGGATGAGAACTTTTCGGGCAATGGTGCCTGAGATGTGGAGACACCCGAGCAATTCGGACCTCGAAACTGAGGCCAGTCTTCTGCCTGAGTTTTAGGAATTAGCAGAACGATGAGACAACACAGCCAACGGTTCATGATTGGTTCTCCGTTTTCCTGATGCAGGTGAGCTGGTCTGATGCGGTGGGAATGCAAACGCTAGCCGATTCGGGCACAACTGCCAACTGATCGCTTGCAATCATTCCG
>JBDNHX010000404.1:0-2096 GCA_041688565.1 Planctomycetaceae bacterium | reverse complement strand
AACGAAATTCATCTTAACCTCGTGAGCTTGTGGTTCGAAGGATACTGGACAAACGGGGAAAATCAGAGAGCAATGCCAGTTGAGCCGTCGTTAGATTCTGAAAAACCGCCCATTCCTCAGCAGGAATTGCGATCATCATTCCGTGATAGACCTGCGATATTTCCAGCGACAGATAATAACCCGACAGATTCTCTTGAACCGTTTCTTCGCCATGCACAGAACGCAGAGCCGCATGAATTACCAACATGCCATTCCACGCCATCAGCGCCAGACAGAAGGCAAACACGGCCGCTCGAGGATAGCACAGAGTTTTGATTTCACACGTCAAGTGTTGGGTCATAACAATCGATTGCGCAAACAGTATCCGGAGACTGACGTCTCGCGGCTCGCCGAGTTCCAGGCGAGCGGGGGACGTTAGTCCCCTGATTGTGATTCCTGCGATTATGCCATTTAACTTCTGCATGGGTGCTTAGATCTGCGACTTTCAACGCCCTCGCTTCCTTCATGAGCAGATTCGTAAGGATTCGGATCGCAAACCGGGCGTTGCGCAGGATGATTCCGAACAGAAAGGCAAGTACGCAGAATTTACGATCGGCAATCCAGAGATCATTGCGACAGACGGTCAGCGAAGCTCCCACGGAAGGGCTGACGTTGAATACGACTTCTCCCATGACCTCGGCGACCGTTACGAACGGAAGTTTGCGAGTGTACTGGGCGACACGACCGCCGTCTCATTAAACAGCCGTTCGAGTCGTTCCGGGTTAAACAGGTTTTCAACGATGCCGCGAATCATCACGGTGACCGGACTGGCTTCAACAAACTTCTTAAACGGACCACTGAAGTAACATCCTTGTCGCCTCGTTCTGATTCCGGGATTTTCAAGACACCAACATGTTGCGTATCCTGAACTCCTTTGCTCAAAATGCAAAAGACCAGTCTTTTTAACAATTCAAACACCTTCACAGGGCTGGGTCTTGAGGGGCTATTGTTTCCATCTGGCATAAAGTGCGGTTTTGAACTTTGGATCGACGATGGATACCCTAGCTTGCCTTGAGACATTTACGTATTCCGATGAATGGCCACAGTACATTTCCTCCTGTTCTTTTTCACGTACACTCGAAGACCTCACCAGTCTTCAATGTTATGGGCGGCCGTTGCTGCTGATACCATGAGTCACCGCTTTCGCTTCATCATTGCGGACGCCGAGTTTCAGTAAGTTCTGAATCCGAGTGCGGACGCGACGCCATTGCTTCCAGTAACAAGACCGGATGCGGCGACGGACCCATTGGTCCAGAACCACGAAATACGTCTTAATCGGCACCAGAGAGAAGTAGCCAACCCAGCCCTGAAAGTATCGGCGAAGTTCGGTAAAGCAATCAGACATCGATACGCCGCGGTTGCGACCAGTGATCTCACGAACGCGATCTTTGAACTTCTTCGAGTTCTTCGGAAACAACTGACATCCGCCTGACACCTCAGCCGCATGGCGCGAGCGGTCTGTTAAAGCGACGGGGAATTTACCTGCACACCCATAGTCAACAGCTTGGGCGGGCGAGATCAACAGGCCCGCTCGATGAGCGTTGTCGTGGCCGGTGGCGGATTCAAATCCGGGTTCGTTTACGGATTGACAGACGACGACGGCTTTGAACCGGAGTTCGGGGCAGGTCCTTCTGCAGATATCTTGCTTTGGGCCGAATTCTACGCCTGCATGCCCGATTTTGTGTCTCAGCGGATCGACTCTGTTTGATATGATCTGCGTCGTGATTCGGAATCATCGGCCCCGATAGTTCAGACTGGAGGAGTCTCAACGTGAATCCTACCAGCAGCGACATAAACCATCGCTCACCGCCGGAAGCCAAGATCGCTCTGTTTCGCTCCCTGTTCCGTGGTCGCGAGGATGTCTATCCTCGACGCTTTGAAAGTCGGACAACCGGGAAGTCGGGTTACGCTCCTGCATGTGGAAACGAGTGGGTGCGAGGCATCTGCGAGAAGCCTCGAGTGAAGTGCGCAACATGTCTGAATCGCCAGTTTCTTCCGGTGACAAATGATGTCATTCGTTGGCATCTTTCCGGACAGGATAGTGGTGGCGCCGATTT
>JBDNHX010000403.1:0-3085 GCA_041688565.1 Planctomycetaceae bacterium | reverse complement strand
TGCGACGTACAGCCCTTGCTTGTCAACCGCGAGCGCCGAGACCCCACCGTGACTCCCCGCCCATTGCCGCCCCGAACGTTGATAAGCAGGATCATTCCACGACATCCCCGGATTAATCCCCAGCGCCGTCACGAACTGAGCCGTAAACCCCGGCGTCCGTAACACCCGCACCCCATATGTCCCCGCCGCCACCGCGCCCCCGTCGCGGTCCAACCCATCCCAGTTCAATTGGTGCGTCCCCGCCTTCTGCGTCTGCCCATGCAGTAGCGAACGCACCAACCGCCCCTCCCCATCATAAACTGCTACCGAAACCTGTCCGCTCTGTTTAAGCTCGTATTGAATCGGCACTTCAGCAGCGCGCAGCGTCAAGGATGCAAGCTCGATCCACACCAAACTGACCATTATGGCAACGAGAGATTTTGGAGTCATTAATCCAGCCAACTTTAGACCGGACTTGACCAGAGTGGTGATGAAGATCGTTTTCATTGTGTCTGGCCTACCATCGGAGTGAAAAAAGCGAGTATGTTCATGTTGTTCTAACGAACGCTGTCAAGCAATTAGTTGATCTTTTGACTTTGCCCTCGCCTTCAATCATTCGCGCCCGAAGAATGACTCTTCCATCGGGACGGTGATAAAGGGCCAACTGGCAGGATAAAATCGGACAACTTTCGTCGGTCGGAAACCATCGAGCAACATGCCGCACTCCAACTGAATCTGCACACCGCTGCAACCGGGTACGACCGGGACCTTGTTGAATTGCAGTATGTTTCCCCCCTTGCGATCGTTCGTCGGGTCATAGGTCATAAGTGACTCTCGCGCGACGGCAATGGTACCTTTGGGTGCCAAATCATCCTTCGCCCCGCCCTTACCGAAAAGTGCCGCTGGCCAGCCGAGCGGTTCCGGATTGATCGTGGTCAAATCGTTGAACAGTGCTGGATCGACGCCATCAAAAAACGTCATCGTGACAATCTGTTTCTTGTCATCAACGGCATCTACCCACGCCGGCAATCCGCGTTCTTTAATGTGCTGACGATGACACTCCATCTGCTGGTTGATCGCTAGTACACGGCTGACGTCATCGAGATAAATTTCCAGAATACGGCCTGGCCCAAACAGCCCGACCCAGGTGAGATTAAACTGCACCAACTGATCTGTCTCCAGCGATTCGAGCGATCCAAATCCACGCTCTTTAAAGACTTGGGTACGACCAAGAAGATCGAACGACTTCGACTCGCCAACCATTTTTCCGTCCTGGAATAGTGTTGCGTTGAGTTTCTTTTTCTCAAGGTTAACGCTGTCAATTTTCCAAACCTGTTGCTGTCTCGCGCGATAACTGAAGTCGTCTTCCACTCGGATGCAGCGTCGGAACGCAGCATCTGCGGAAATGCGATCGTGGAAAACAGCGAGTGGTGGGCGATTGTCCGATTCGGCCTTGAGATAGCACCAAGTGTGCAGATGCGTACCCAGCGGGATGTCGCACAATGCGGCCGGAGCACCATGATAGAAGATTGAGCCGTAGGGCAACATGTCCAGAGACAGTGGCAGATCCCAATAACCGGCCTGTTGTGAATCGTTGCGATCCACACGAATCACCAACTGGCGTTCCGGGTGATCGACCTGAAAGAGTTCGCCTTGGATGTAGTGCGAGGAACCTATCGGAGGAAACTGACCGCTAACGAGATTGAACCAAGGTAGATTCTTATCCGCGCCGTCATCCGTTCTATATTCTGGATCTGCCGCGTTGGCGGTCGTCAACCAAGCAACAACACTAAATACAAATAGCAACTTAAACAAGTTTCGCATTGACTAAGCCACCACTTCCGAGATAACGCCAGTGCTGTCCTGGAATTTTTCCGACTCCACACCGCAACGTTGCAGCATCGTCAACAGCAGACTGCTTAATCGTGCATTGTCATCGACGGGACGACCGCAAATTTTGTAGTGATCATTTGCCTCTGCAACATTGTATTGGCCGATCTTAGGCAGGTTGAAGTCGACATGCTGACCGTGCTTTACGCCCAGCTTCTTGCCTCCTGCGTACAGAATCGGCAAGTTAGCGTTCCCATGGCTATGACCGTAAGACATACCGCTACCCCACAGCACCTGAGTCGTATCTAACAGGTTGCCATCATTCTCTTGATGCGACTTGAGCTGGTCGAGAAAGTAACTGAATTGTTCGACATGGAATGTGTCGGTTTGCGTCAGGCGACGAAGTTGCTCCGGGTCACCATTGTGGTGCGAAAGTCCGTGACGAGTTTGTGAGATGCCAATATCAGGAATGGCCCCGCCGTTGGCTTCGCTGCCGATCATGCAGGTGATAACGCGAGTGGTATCCGTCCGGAGCGCAAGAGCCATCAAGTCATAGAACACGCGGTGATATTCGCGGACCTGATCCTGATTCATCTGACGCGTGAACCGACCGGTGATGGAATCGTCGAGCTTGGGACGCGGCACGTCGAGCCAGGCCTCGGCCTTTTCGGTACGCAATTCGACTTGGCGTACCGCAGTGAGATATTCGTCCAGCTTACTGCGGTCTTCAGAGCCTAGATTGCCGTTCACGCTTTGAGCGTCACTCAGCACGGCGTCGAGAATGCTCCCTCGCCGACTCAAGCGTCGGCCAGCAGCATTCCTCCCGCCAGCTTCCTCGCCGAACAGTCGCTCGAAGATTGATCTCACGTTCCGTTCCGCTGGAATCTGAATTCCGTCGCGTGACCAGGCTAATGAGAATCCGTCAATTGCCATTTCGAGCGACGGAAATCGAGTGAACTCACCTTGGACTTCCGCAATCAATTGGTCCGCTGAAACGGTGTTTCGAAACGCTCCACCATTGCCAGGAACGTTGGCGCCGGTGAGCCATACTTGATCGCAATTGTGGGCCTTGCCTAGGACCAGCGGATGGTGCAAACCACTGATAGGAGTGACTTCATTGCGGTGACGCTCAAGGGATTTTAGGGGAGCGGTGAGTTCATAATCCGCACCGGCTTTTTCGATCTGCCAAGTCAACGTATTGACGCCGTTGGGAATGTAAAGAAAGACGCTGCGTTTCGGTGCCGTCGCCTGGGGAAGTCCCGAAGCAGCATGGCAT
>JBDNHX010000402.1:0-11529 GCA_041688565.1 Planctomycetaceae bacterium | reverse complement strand
GTCGCAGTTTTGATGGAACCCGTTCCTCGAACTGGCCCCAGAGGAGTGAAGACTTCAAAGCTCAAAAGTTCTTCTCCGACATCGGGCACATTGCCCGTCAGCAGGAGTTTCGATTTGTCGACGTCTGTCAGCGCACAACACCACCTCTGTTCATCGCCGGCGGCATTCCTGCCGTACACGATAAGCGGCAGGTGCATTGCAGAATTGGCCTGCACGCCAGCGAATCGCAGGTTCTTGTAGTTGGCCTCAACGACGTGCTCGAGACCCAGTTCCCACATTGCGTTCACCGTGGATGAATCCGGTGCATGGAACTGCAGACCCATATAAAACGCTTTTGCCGTACCTGCTCGACCGGCCGAAATATTTGCCGCGGGACGCTGCCAGATGACTCGCGCTTCGCATGTCACTCGTCTGGAATGGGCGTGCAGGTCAAGCCTGACAATCTGATCAATCGGCAATTCTTCAAAACAGAGGACACGAACGCCAATCTCATTGATGTCAAAACACATGCCATGAACTTCGGATAGCTCGCTCCGGGCAGACTCGGAAGACACCACAGCATGGATCGTGCCCTGCTGATGACGATAAGAAAACCTTCGATCCGTTCCGCACAAAGCCCGCTTGATCACAATCCATGCAAGACTACTTTCAATGGCAATCAGGGCAGAACCAATCGCCAGCCCCGAGTAGTTCTGATCCACTCCACACAGAATTCGACCGGCCGCCCAGACGATAGAGGCTGCGCCGAGACCAATCAGAGTCAATTGGGGCACAACATGGCTGAGCACACTGGATGTCTGGCGTCCCCGTTTCTTCGTCACCACAAATCGGGAATCGCTTCGCGTCAAGGCCCGGTAGACGGCGCAATTCTGAACCCAGAATGTGGCCATTGAACACAGCTCATTGCCGACGATCATGAAGTTCCCCATGCCGGTCGCCTTCAGTGTGATCCAGGAGCATGCAAGATGTCCCAAGAGCAGCATGACGTAGATTTCTGAGGTCTTCCCGACAGGCGCGATGCCTGAGAACAACATGACAATCGGTGTTAAGTAAATGGCAAGTTTTCCAATGCCCGACGTCCAGCCCAGCATACTGCCTAGATAGTGCACACGCTGATTGAGTGTGAGACCACGCATGGTCAACGGATTGTTATGCCGTATGATCGCCAGATTCCCTTCTCCCCATCGCAGGCGCTGAGACTGATAGGCCGTCACTTCAGAGGCCGCTTGGGCAGCAATCAAACGTTCATGAACAAAGACCGACTTCCAGCCCCGGGCATGCATTCTGAGCCCGGTATGCATGTCTTCCGTAATTGTCTCTGTTGCAATTAAACCAACATCTTCCAGGGCTTTTCGACGCATGATCGCGGCACTGCCACAGAAAACGACCGCATTTGCATTGGACTTTCCCAGCTGGATACAACGATAGAACAGGTCCCCTTCTTCCCAGTAACGATTTTTCTCTGGGCGATACAGGCTGGAAAAACTATCCAGGTTATAGAAAGCGTGAGGCGTCTGAACCCAGCCAACGCGTTCGTCGGCGAAGTGACCAATTGTGCGACTGATAAAGTGGGGGCGAGCGACGTGGTCGGAATCGAAAATGACAACGAACTCGCCACTGGTCATCTCAAGTGCATTATTGATGTTGCCAGCTTTGGCATGCAGGTTGTCCTTGCGAGCGATGTAATGCACCCCCATCTCTTCACACAGTGCTTGAACCTTCGAACGATTGCCATCGTCCAGAACGTAGATCTTGCACGGATAGTCGAACGCGAGGTAGGACTGAATGCTGCCACGCAGCAGGTGAACATCCTCGTTGTAGGTGGGCAAAAACACATCCACGGTACGCCCGACCAGCACCGGCATGATCGGAGCCGGGGTCGTGTCTCGAATCTGCCAGTAATACAGCAGCATCAAAAACACACCGTGGCATTCCGCAAGCAGCACGATCACGGAGAAACATTGAGCCCCGACAGACTCAGCGTTCAACGTGTAGATCGCTCGGAAACCAAGGTAGGTGACACTGCACAGCGTACTCAACAGCAAAAGTAATGTTTTAAACCGGTACATAGCCTGCTTGCTGAAACGTTATGATGGAATCGTCGGGAGATTTATGCGTCGACAGACGCTGTGAACCTGACTGCACCGGAACTCAGTGCGACTCAGTCGTTAATTCCAGAGACTTCTTGTCCTCAAATTTCGGTTCCACGAACGCGTCCGCGGCCGAAATCAGGAGCGCCAGTTCCGCCGAGCTCTGCACGTGCAGTTTCCGGCACGCAGAGCCTCGATATTTTTCGATCGTCTTTTCCGAGATCTGTAGGACGCCAGCGGTCTGCTTATTGGAGTAACCATGAGCAACCAGCAGGACAACCTGTCGTTCCCGAAGACTCAGGGGTTCGAGCAAGAAGCGAGCCGTGGTTCGACGATTACGAAACCAATCAAGGATTTCGCAATCTGCCGCAATATCACGACTACTGGTCAGCTTGGCAGCCATCTCCAAGCATCGTTCACGGTGTCCGTCTGAAGCATTTTCCTGGCCTGATCTCGCAGGAGCCTGCCGTAAAGTCACCTCCAGACCAAGGCTTTCGGCCTGTTCAATCAGTCGTGAAATAATTTCAATTTGAGTGAGCGGAGCCTTTTGAGAAAGTGCTTCAGTTGGCCTAATGGGCATGTGCTGTTCACTGCTGGTTGATCTCATAGTCTGGCCGATCTGATATTGGACTCGTACCGCAACGCCCGAAGGGGAAATATATTTTGAAGTCTGCCCTACGCTAGGTCACGGCGGGAAGTGTTGCGGACACTAAGTATGAGCCCTGACCATCATTTCGCCGATGGAAGCAGCAAGCTCCTTACTATGGGCATTATCGTTATTTCTGGTACTGGAGACCTTGATGACGCGGTAACAGCGATGAATGTAACCTGCGGCGAGAACCTGCGGCGATTGGCTTTCGTTATGCTGGATTCTGAGAGTCTGCAAATGGACTTCGAGATAATCAAGGATTACTGACCACTCAGAAATCTCACATTCGATTCTGACCGTCACTGGCGACGCGAATCACTTCGGCCAGACAGGTTGTGCCTTCCCGAACGCGTTCAAAACCGGACTCCAGCAGAGTCCGCATGCCCGCTGTTATGGCGGACTCTGAGATCTCTTGCGATGAAGCATGTTCGAAACACAGTTTGCGAATGGCGGTATCAGTATTCAAAAGTTCGAGAATCGGAATTCGGCCTTTGAATCCCTTTCCCTGACATTCCCGGCAACCGCCTGGCTCATAGATGATCGCACCCTGATGCAAAATGGCGTTTTCCTCTTCCTGCAGAACCAGCGTACTTTTTTTACATAGCGGGCAAAGTCTGCGAACCAGACGCTGAGCGGCCGCGGCCACCAACGTACTGGCCACGAGATAAGGTTCGATTTCCATTTCCATCAGGCGGGTGAATGCCCCTGCGGCATCATTTGTATGGAGCGACGCTAAAACCAGATGCCCGGTTAACGCGGCTTCGATTGCATGGCGGGCTGTCGTCTGATCGCGAATTTCTCCCAGCAGGATCACGTCCGGATCGTGACGCAGAACACTGCGCAGTCCTCTTGCGAAAGTGAGTCCTGTCGCCTCATTGATCTGAATCTGATGGACACCAGGCATAGAATACTCGACCGGATCCTCGATCGTGATGATTTTGGCATCGGGACGCGTTGCGCGGATTTCCGCAAGCAGATGGTACAGCGTCGTCGTCTTTCCGCTGCCGGTCGGACCGGTCACCAGAATAATTCCGTTGGTCCGGTTGATGATTTGCTGCCACTGTTTGGCGGTACTGGTTGGCAGTTCGAGCTGTGCCAGTCCCCATTGACCGCGTCCTTGTCGCAGGAGACGCAGGACAACGCTTTCCCCGTGAATCATCGGAATCGTAGAGACACGCAAGTCAACCTCTTCACGCGCGGCCTGAAAGCGAATTCGACCGTCCTGAGGCAGTCGTTTTTCGGCAATATTCAGCATCGCCATGATTTTGAGTCGACTGACGATGGCTGTGTGAAATCGATCCATCTCTCGGGAAACGATCTGATCCAGCATCAGTCCATCAACGCGATATCGCACGCCGAATCCGTGCTGCGACGGTTCCAGATGAATATCACTTGCTCCGGAGGCGATCGCATCGCTCAGCAGTTCATTGACCAGCCTGACGATGGAAGACTCGTTGGCAAGGCTGTTGTCATCCTCACCCTCACCGGCCGCATCCGCGGGTCGGCTGTCATTATCCAGCATTCCCTCGAGAGTTCCGCCGGCAATACCAAGTCGGTCTTTCAGGAGTGTGCGGATCTGGTTGGTTTCTGCAAGCGCCAGTTCGACGTCCAGTCCCGTCGCCTGTTCAACCTCCTGCCCCAGTGACTCCACACACGGATTGCTGACAGCAATCGTGACACAGTCGCCATTTAATTCCATCGGAATCGCCTGATGGCGAAAGAGGATGGACGGTGAGATCAGGCGCATCAGCGAATCCGCAATTTCAATTGCCGAAAGATCCACAAACGGCAAAGCCAGATGCTCAGAAATAGCCATCAGAAACTGTCGTTCAGACGTCGCGGGGTTCCGCAGGATGGTTTCAATCACATTCTGGGAATCAAGCCCCTGCAGAGCTGCTACGTCATTGGCGGAGACGAATCCTCGGTCGATGGCGATTTTGACCAGTGGAGACAATTGAAGCATTAAACAGCTCTCGGTCACGTCTAAGCATCTGCTGGAAATGAGTCTAAGACAACTTAGGTCGTAAATAGGAGGTGTCAATCCGTTTTCTGCACAGGACCCACCAGAAGGCAGGATTGGATTAAGGGCGTTCCTGCGTCCACAGGCCTAACCACTTTCTTGACAGCATTTGTTGACATCAGGCATCATTTGTGTTCACCGCTGTTGACTTTGAACCGTCTGAAATGCGGCGAACTCGGACGCTGGAAATACGTTAAGGGAAAGTCCTTTCCCCTGATCTTCAGACCACCCGCATGAATCGGGCGTGCCCCCGGTTTTTTCGACTAAAAGCCCCGGAATATCGCAGGCGGGGATTCCCTGACTTGTTCACCGAATTGTCTCTTCGACGCGGCAACTCAGGCCATGGAGACCACAAATGGAACGTGCTTTGCCTTTCAGGTTGCTGACAAGAAACTAAAACATCAGAGACAGCCACAGAGACAGAGATTCATGAAAACTTTCACCTACGAAGCCATTGATACAACCGGGAATCGAGTGCAGGGAGCAATGGATGCGGTTTCTCGACGTGCGGTGACTCGTCAACTGTCTCTGAAGTCTTTGGCTCCTGTGTCGATTGCTGAGCAAGTCGCTGCCAGCGGAGTTTTCTCGGATCGAGTGCCTCGGTCAGTCATTTGTGCGTTCTACGGAAAACTGGCCACGTTGTTGAAGGCCGGCATGCCGCTGGCTCAATCACTCAAACTGATCGGCGATGTGTCCTCAAACCCTCGTTTTGCGAAGATTCTTCGAGTCATTCACGCGGAAGTCATTGACGGTCGGGGCTTTGCAGAGTGCATGGCCGACTATCCAGCAATGTTCGAGCAGGCAGAAATCGCGATCATTCGCGCGAGCCTTGAAGGGGCGTTCCTTGCCGATGCCCTGAAGGAACTGGAGACACTGACACAAAGACAACTGCAATTGCGATCCCGGGTCCTCGGGGCATTGAGCTATCCCGGATTTCTGATCGCCGTCACCAGCCTGATGTTTCTGGTGCTGTCGACACTCTTTGTTCCAAAATTTGAACCGATGTTTTCCGGCCTGCGTGAACGTGGTCAGTTGCCCGCACTGACGGAAGTGATGCTGGCCGGAAGTCTTTGGCTGAGGGATAACCTGCTCCTGTTTGCGGGGATCTCCTGTTCTGCAGTTTTCGGACTTGTCGTCGGTCTGGGAAAGCCCGGATTTCGCCGTCGTTTTCTGGCATTGTGCCTCTCACTTCCAGTCCTGAAAGGTCTGGGTCTGTTGATCTCAATGGGCAGATTTTCGAGATTACTCAGCACTCTGCTGAAAAACGGAATTACACTCGATAAGGGATTGGCCCTGTGTGCTGGTGCGAGCGGTAGTCCGGCTCTGGACGATGTGGTGCTGGACTGTGCTCTTCAGGTTCGCAAGGGAACCAGCTTCGCTCAGGTGCTGCGATCCGTGAAATGGATTCCTCGAGAGTATCGTGAGTTGGTTTTTATCGGGGAGCGCACGAATCGACTGGACGAGATTCTGGGCGGAGCGGCAGACTCACTGGAGTCTCAGATTCAAAACCGTCTGGACGCCCTGTTGAAGCTACTGGAGCCTGTCCTGCTGGTTGTTATGGGAAGTATCGTTGCCTTGTTTGTGTTTGCTTTGATCATGCCGATCCTGCGATCGTCAAGCCTTGTGGAATAGCGATCATCGAGTCTGTAGTTATAAGAATTTCGGCGGCATTTGCGCGGTGGAGTTAAGATCTATGACGACCTGTCAATCAGCACGACGCGTTCAACGCGGCCATGCCAGACAATTTGAAATACAACGGTCCGGTTTTACGCTGGTGGAAGTCCTTCTGGTGCTGGCCATCCTGGGAGCGATTGCTGCCATGGTTGTCCCGGACCTGCTGAGCCGTCAGGGTAAGGCGCAGGCTGATTCTGTGCGGATCTCACTCAAGGCTACCGAGCAGGCTCTGAAAATGTATGCCATTGATCATGGTGGCAGATGGCCTAAAGCTGATGTGGCCATCAAGACGCTGCTTGAACCGCAAGACTCCGATCCACAATGGAGCGGACCTTATCTGGAATCGCAGCCTATCGACCCGTGGGGAAGTGAATTGCGATGCCGCCAATCAAAAGACTCAGGACCTCGCCTGAAAGTTTTTTCGGTCGGTCCTGATGGTAAAGAAAATACAGACGACGACGTTTTCGAAAAACTTGTGGCGCGGAGATCCGGGGCAGGAAAATGAAAAGGTCAGGAATCACCGCAGGCAGAACGGCAGCGCCTGTTGCCGGATTTACGCTGGTGGAAATGCTGTTAGTCATTGGCTTGCTGACTCTCATTTCCGCAACGACGTTTCCGGCTTTGATGAACTGGATGGAACAGAATCAACTGAATCAGTCGGCCGAGTCGTTCATCCTGACTCTCAGTCGAGCTTCGGCAGAGGCAGCGAACGAAGGTATTCCCCATGCGATCGAGTTCCTGCCGGATGGGCAAAAATTCAGAACACTCCGCATGGATTCCTCAGTCAACAAAGACGTGGACGTTTGGGAGGTGCTTTCGGGAGACTGCGTTTTCCAACTGAGCTCACAGGATCAGCGGCCGCTGTCAAGAGGCGATGCTGCGAACAGTTGTCGCCTGTGGTTTGATGCGGACGGCCGCTGCACATCCTCCAGTCTGGAGATCCGCAGCGGAAAGCGAGTTCGGATCGTTGATCTTGAAGGCTCAACCGGGCAAGCTCTGATCAGACAGGCTTCCCGATGAACGTGGCCTGGAAAAATGGCTTTCGTAGTCGGCCGCAACAGCGCCGCGGGTCCATCCTGCTGGAAGTTTCTGTTTCGGCGTTCGTGCTGGCGATTGCCGTTGCAAGCTCTGCTCAATACCTGACCAACGCTCTGAATGCAGCGGAAAGAACTCAGCGGATTACGCGAGCCGCTTTAATGTGTGAGTCACGAATTGCAGAGGCGCTCGCTCAACAAGGGAATACGGTCACGTCGGAAAAGGGAGGTTTCGAGTTTGATTCCGAATGGAGATGGGAACAACGCGTTGACAGCGGCCCGTTTCCGTCCGTCGGCAGAATTACGGTCCAGGTTTTCTGTGAATCTAAGACCGCGCCCGTCTGTTCGCTCACACGACTATTCCCATTAGCAAGGAAGAAGTCCACTTCGCAGAGTGGTCCCCTGTGATGAAACGACGAAGCATCCACTGCGCACGAATCCAACAGATTCCACATCGTTGTCACTTTTCAGGAGGCATGACTCTTGTTGAGGTTCTGCTGGCCATTGCTATCATCGGCAGCATTGTGACACTGTTTTCCGAAACCTTGTTTCAGTTCGCAAAGATCAAAGATCGGGGGCAATCCGAAGCCATGGATCATCTGTCCGGACCGCAGATGATTGCCGACATTCAGGATGTGTTGTTACGTATCCGCCCATGTTCGGATCCCACGAAGTCTGTCGTCCGGAAACAGCCAGTTGCGGACGGCTCCAAGGTCGCCGCTCCGGATGCAAAAGCAGCAGACCTGCTTCCCGGCTTGCTCTACGGAAATTCTGAGGAACTTTGCGTGGTTGCCACCAATGCGTCCGGCGAAACGAACCAATGGATGGAATTCTGCAATGGCAATTTAGCCGATTCTGGTGCCAGCCTCCTTAGCAAACTCAGTGGACGACGGGCTTCGGTACCCAAGAGCTTGTTCCAAGAACCCGTGCTGATCGAAGTCCCGCACATGCAGACTTCTTCCCAGTTCTCAGGATCGTCGTTGGAAGTCAGGGTGCGAAAACTGACTCAGGCGCCGCTGCAACTCCGATTTGAATTCTTTGACGGCCTCAACTGGCTGGCAGAATGGGATTCTTCGCTGATGCAAAAACTTCCGAAGGCAATTCGCGTGACGATCATGTCACGTTCCCCAAATACATCATCTGCGGTTTCAAAGCGACAGGTCAGCACACTCTTACTGGAGAACCCTAATAAAGAGTAACGGGGATAAGCCAGAGACTTTGATGAACATCGTCAATGGTGTCAGAAATGGTGTCAGATTTTCTGGCAAGGGGGCCATTACTGACACACACTTCGTCGTCTGAGCTCACCATGAGATGCAGCCTGAGGAAGATTGGCTGGGCAGTGAGATCAGCGGCATCCGTTGGAATCGACGTCTGTCGGCTGACGGTGTTGGATTGCTGCGGGTGTCGCTCACGCAGGCTCGAGTCATATCTCGATTGCCGACGGCGATTTTTCTGCGGTCTTAAATTGAATCGTGCGCCTCACGGGGAATTTCCTATGAAACGACAAACTCCCACAACAAGACCTTCCGCACTCCGGAAGGGTATACTTCTGCCGATTGCGGCGGTTATTGCGGTGCTCTGGACGTTGTCGGCTTATCAGTTTTCCGAGCAATTGCTTTGTCATTTCTCTCTGGCCTTTCGAACTCGCAACGAGATCGCAGCGCGGACCTGCATGGCCTCGGCGACCACTTGGCTTGCCGCGTTTTCTGAGTCGTCAGCGTGGTCCTCCAGTAACACTCTGAACAATCCGGAATTGTTCAGCAACGTCAGTGAAGGGACAGAGCAGGCTCCGATGACTTACTGCATCGTATCTGCTTCGCTCAAAGCCGGTCCCGGGGCCGACCAGGCCTTTCGTTTCGGCCTGGAAGATGAGTCTTCAAAACTTGACATCAACTGGCTGGCTCTTGATGCAAAGGATGGTCGCGGGCCACTGATGCATCTGCCAGGAATGACAGTGGCTCTAGCCGACAGTCTGCTTGACTGGATTGATGCGGATGACACGCCCCGCGAATTTGGTGCTGAACGAAATTATTATTTTTCAAAAGGCGACGTGGTCCTGCCACCCAACGCGGAAATTCAGGATCTTTCCGAACTTGTGAATGTCCGCGGATTTACTCGGGAACTGATCTTCGGGACGCAGCCCAACGCAGATTTTTCAGCCGCCGATCGCGAGCGTTTACAGGGGTCCCGGTTTGACCTTACGTCTTCCCGGAAATCCTCTGGCTGGGCTCGTTTTCTGACCACCTATGCCGGGGAAGCGGCGGCTCTGGAATCTGAAAAAATCATTGTGAACTCCCCGAAGTTGCCCAAACTGTACGACGAGCTGAAGAAACAAGTGGGAGAGGATGGCGCACGGTTTATTGTGGCAGTCAGACTTGCCGGTATTCTTGAGCGTCCAGTCGGAATGCAGAAAAAACGTCAGGAGAAATCGGTGCAAAGTCGACTGGAAGACCAGCTTCGCGGAAAGGCAGCGGTGCCAGGCTCATCCAGGGGAAACTCTGTGGTTGCCGGTCTTGATTTGTCCCGGGCTCCGCAATTCGAGATCACGAGTCTGTTCGACCTGATCGGCACCAATGTTCGCATCGTGATTGAGGGCAAAGATGAAGTGTTGACAAGTCCCTGGGGTGCAACGGGTAATGGAGTGGAAGCGGCACTGACTTTACTTAACAAAGCGATCGATACGCGACCGACAAAGGTGCTGCGCGGACGGCTGAATGTCAACACGGCTCCCCGGGAACTCTTAAAAGGACTCCCGGAGCTTACGGAGTCAAAGCTGAATAAACTGCTGGAGACGCGTGATCGTCAATTCCGAAGGGCGTCCACAAATGGCCCAGCCTGCCTGTGGCTGATCACGGAAAATGTCTTCTCGATTGACGAGATTCGACGTCTGGCACCGTATCTGACTGATCGCGGTAATGTTTTCACCGGGACCGTTTGCGCATTCGCACCACAACAGGGCGCGGTTTATCGCAGAAAGGTCACGATTGACGGGACCGTATCGCCACCGCTGGTCATCAAACGACTTAACCTTCCGCCCGGCGATGCGGCATTGCGTGTGGCCTTACAAAAGTTGGGGGGCAGCGGATGAACGGGCTTCTTGAGTTGAATCGGCCCTTCGAAAATGCCGGCGTGGGATTTTGGGATCTCGGTGGTCTGGCCTGAATCGTCTCTGCTGCAATATCTAAACAAACTTTAGTCGCGTGTCTTCCGCCCGAGCAACATCCATGGGAAAGTCTTCAGATCGATTTCGACAGCTCTGGTCCAGACTCCGAAAATCGGGCTCTTCGAGAACATGGCTACTCCTATTGCCGAGCCGCGCAGAATGCCATCTGGTTCATGCAGAACAACGCAAAGGTCGGCTTCTCATCCGACAGTTCGTCACCGTTCCTGCTGAGGAACTGGACGAAGTCACGCGTTTACCGGCCGCGGAGATCCTGCAGACTCATCTGCAGCGGTTTCAAGTGTCGAATCCCCAGGTGGCCGTTCTACTTCCGCGAAACTGTTTGTCGTTTGCCCGAGTGTCGTTGCCACGAATGGCCGACAGCGAAGTCCATGAAACGGCCATGATTCAGTCTGAGGCCTTGTTTACGGAATCTGCCGGACAGCAAAGTATCGATTATGTGCTGTTGCCGCCGGGGCCCGATGAACAGTCTCTCCTGCTGATTCATGGTGTTGACCGCGATTATCTACAGCGAATTCTGGCCCACCTGCAGGCGTCGCAATTGCAATGCAGTCTCGTGGCCCCGGCCGCCGCAATTGGCTGCCGCGCCGGAAGCACTGGCGATGATCAACTTTCTCTCCTTGTCGTTATGTCCGACAAAGAAAAACTTGACATCTTTGCTCAGACTCAGGGACACCTGCTTTCGCACCAGCGACGACGTTTGCCGGTCGAATCTTCGGAGGAAATTCGGAACGCGATGATCTCCGGAGAAGTGATGCGAATCATTGCCTGCATCAGCGTTCCGGGAGTTCCGCTGACCAGTCCGGTTATCAGATTTGCCGCAAATGGCAGAGACTGGACGGCCGTCACGCAGTCTCTGCAATCTGAACTGGATTTGC
>JBDNHX010000401.1:0-5075 GCA_041688565.1 Planctomycetaceae bacterium | reverse complement strand
TCTTGGGCAAATCAGACTTCCTACTTCCATGGACCGCAGTGGCGGCACAGCGTCGTCGCAATGAAAAACGTTTTCGCAATGCCCGGCAATTTCACAAAAACTGCAGTGGCATCTTGCGCAAAATACAAAGTGAGAAAGTGAAAAAGTGAAAAAGTAAGCAATCGCAATCTTGTTCTTTTGTTTCATTTTGTTCCAGAAAAAGTTGCAGATACGGCTTCCTGTGAGATAATCGGCAAAACGACGCGGACAGACGAAAGTCGTTTCGGTTAAACAACTTACAAATTATTGTTCTACTTTTTATTTTTGCATTGGAGATGTAGGGTGGAAACCTTTCTACATTTAATCTGTTTGCCAAAGATCATAGTAGAAAGCGTTGAGTTCAAGTGCCTGACGCAGGCATCGCGTGAGCGACTGGCTCTCTACTGTTTTGCAATGCTTGAGGCAGACTGCCGCCCCAAAGCGAATGTCGGTAAAAGAAAATGGCGTGGAGTCTCTCAGCGAAAGCTAGAGCGATACATCCGCAGGGCATCCATCCGGTCTACAAGGGAAATCCTCGTTCAGATGGGCTGGATTGAGGTGAATGGGAAATTCAGTTTTCGGATTCCTGATGCCAAAAAGTCTTTGGGGCATCGATTCACAGACAAAGTTCGAGAAGGTGAGTTCGTCAGGTATGAGCTGAAGTCAAAGCCTGCCGTGAAGAGATTCAGAAATCAAAAAGAAAGGCAGAACCGGAGTGGCGAACCCGCGATCCGGGTCAGAGGAGAGGCTACTGAGACACACAACACGCTTTTCCTTTTGATGAATCAGTGAACTTTCCGACGACAGCATCAACCGGGTGGTGGAGTCCCTGCCGCTTGAAAAAAAGCCCTACGCTCTCTTGGCGGCAACTCGGTTTTCGCAAAAGAGATTCTTCGCAACCATCGACGATACCGGAAGAGTTTACACAAGTTTGGCCAATCTGAAAAAAGAGCTGCGATGGTTACTCACTATCCAAGGTGAGTCGCTGTGTGAAGTTGACATTCGTGCCTGTCAGCCCCTTTGTCTCAGTCTGATTATTGAGCCCCATGTGAGTGCCGCTGAATGCACAGCATTTCGTGGTCTTGCCGAATCGCGGGAATTATATGCTCGATTTCGGGATGCCACCGGGCTTCCAATGGATGAGGCCAAAGTAGCGGGTCTGGCGTTTTTATGTGGTCCAGCGCCTTCGAGAGCAGCAATTGCACGAGTGGCACTTGCAGAAACAAAGGGCTACCGAACATGCCTTCCACCCAAAGAACTCATTCACCTCTGGTTTAAGCAACCGTTCCCGGAAATCACAGAGTATTTGATTACGTCTAAGTTGTCAGTCCGAAGCAGTTTGCAGATGAACACGAGGCAGCGAAGGGCGGCAAAAAAGAAGACTGCTGCCTACGGCGTGACCTCCTTCGAAATGCAGTCTTTAGAAGCCTCTCTGATTGTTGTCGGTGTCTGCAATAAATTCATTCAACGATTTCCGGGGCGATTTATCGGCCCGATACACGATGCGGTCCTATGCCCAAAGGATCTGACTGAGGAAGTGGTTGACATCATGACCGCAGTGGTTCAGACAAAGGGCTTGTATCCATCAATCAAGATAGAGGAAGGAGGAAGAATACTGAGAGAGATTCATTCTTGTAGGAACACTATTAAGCATGACGTTTTTTGATTTGCCTGACCTTCGCCGATCGGGGCGAGATTGAGCCAGCAAAAGGGGAATATGTGAGAAAGATAGCCAGAGGCGGGCGTGATCCGCCTATAGCACGTTGTGAGAGAATTTTGTTGTGATCATTTGCCAAATCTGGCGGCTTTTGCCGACAGTCACAAAAACTGTTTTGAAAGAACAAAATATGATTAGTTTAAAGATGCCTGAACCGAGTGAATTGCGAGTGCAATCATCGATTTCCGATCTGGAATCCACCCGAGTGGATGAGCATGTAACGGCAGCTATTACCTTCTATGGGGAGACCGTTTTTTTGACCATTATAAACCGCATGTTGGAATTCGACATCGAATGTCAACATGAACGATCAGTGACAGTCAAAGGAGGGCAAAACCATGAATACGTGATTGAATCCCCAGTGCATGGCGGAGCTTCACTCGGTCTGATTAATGGATTTCTTGAATCTATTCAAATGTCGAACGACCAGACGGGCTTGTCAGAGTTGAAAGCGGTCACTCCGACATGTGATTCTTCCATCTCAGTGACCATTAAGAATGGAAGGCTATCTTGGAATGATTCGCCACTTTACTGGAGATCTGATTCCAGTGAATTCTTTGTAAAAGGCGAAGGTTTTGAAACGCTCGTCAGATATCTGAGTCGCTTCACCAATGGGTTTAACGTTGAAAAGTTGGATTCTATCGTACAGCACATCGAGGGCCTCCGACGGGGCGGAAATGTTTCAGTAGCAATTGAAGGGAGCAGCAATAATGCGTGACAAAGAAGACTCAAATGAACAGCTTTGGACGACGAAAGATCTGGCCAAATTTTTGAAAGTTTCAGAGAGACACGTTTTCGACTTGGTAAGCAGGGGTGAGCTGCCTCAGCCAATACGTTACGTTTGGGACGATCAGTCAGATTTCGATTGTCTGAGTTGAAGCGATTCTGGAATCCTCCGCCTTCAACTTTGTTTTAGAGATTGCGCTCTATCGAATGACAATGTGGACTGACCGACAAACGTTGGTCAGAATTCTGCATTCATCAGGATTGCAACGCAAAGCCCAACGTTGGTTCAACGCTTGGGCTTTTTTATGAATTCGATTCAGTGCATGAGTGACAACACTCGTGCCGTTCAAAGCCCGATTCACTTTCAGAGGTTTCAATAAAATGGCCAGCGTCAACTATCGAAACAAACGTGCAGAAGTTCGCTTTTATGATCATCAAGGGAACCGAAGAACGGTTGCCCTTGGAGCGATTCCGAAGCGTGCGGCAGAATCAGCAGCTAGCCACATTCAATCATTGGTGAACTCAAAGATAGGCGGACTGCAACCCTATCCTGAGAATTTCACTTGGGCTAGTGACCAACGTCCTCGCGTCGTGGACTATCTCGCAAGACTGGGATTGATTCAGCCACGGCAGACCGAGGTCATTGCCGTTCAGCCGGAGATCGAGCTTGCTACAACGCTTGAGCAGTGGTTCAACGAATACATTGAAGGCCGAAATCCAGTCGAAGGAACAAGACACGTCTGGAATCGGGCAAAGAATCAGGCAATGAAGTTCTTAGGGAGGTTTCGAAGAATCGATTCCATTTCCGTGAGTGACGCAATTACGTGGTCTGAGAGAATGCTGAAGGGTGACAGCAAAGGAAAAGGCAAACTGGCTGTAGCTACTGCCCACAAGATGATGGGAGTTTGTCGGCAGGTCTTCGAACGAGCGAAGACGTTTGAACACATTAAAAAGAATCCGTTCGTCGATAAATCACTGAAAGTTGCGGTTGGACATCGGGAGAAAGACTACATCGACGTGCCGACTGTGCAGCAGTGGTTGAAGATATTGCCTTCCACAGAGTGGCGAGCGTTAATTGTGTTCGCCCGATTTGCCGGAATGTGAGTTCAGTCAGAATTACCATTGCTTAAATGGTCTGATGTGCTTTGGGCAGAAGATTGTTTTGTCGTTCGCTTAAGCCCCAAGACGAAAACCACCCGTCGCACGCCAATTTTTCCGGAGATTCGAAAGGCTCTTGAAGACCTGCTGCCCCTAACAGGGGAATCAGAGTACGTTCTGGATGTACTTCGGGGAAAATCGAAGAACTGGCGGACGCCCCTTGCGAAGATGATGATTCGGGCGGGGATGAAACCAACGCCAGCATTGTTCAATGCCATGCGAGCATCGGCAGAGACGGACATCGCCCGGGTCTACGGTCTACAGAGTGCGGTTCAGTGGGTTGGTAATTCAGTTCAGGTAGCGATGAAGCACTACGTTCGAGCCACGCCGGAAGACTTCCGAAAGGCGGCGAGTCAGTCCAGCGGTTTTGCTCCCAAGGTTGCGCCCGAACTTGCATGCATTGAGGAGAATGGAGCGGAACTGCTCCCAAGGTTGCTCCCGCAGGCAGCATCTCAAACACCAGCAAAACAAAGGAAACCCAATAAAAAACGGGCCTCAGGAGAAATCTCCTTGGCCCGGGAAGTGGACGATATTGGGCTCGAACCAACGACCTCCACGATGTCAACGTGGCGCTCTAACCAACTGAGCTAATCGTCCGATGCGGGCAATCTAACGACGGTTACGCAGAAAATCAAACTGGGGACTTCGGAAATTTGCCTCAGTTGCGCCGGATCTGTGACAGGGGAGACGGTTTAATCGCGTAATTGACCATTTATCATGAGGATTGTCCATTCTCGTGAGAATTCCAGGGAGATTTCGGGGCAGCCTGCGGAGGATTTGGGCCGGCGATAAAGTGGTTGGAGGAGCGGCGGAACGCGGAGCTGACAAATCCCTACAACCGGACTCGATTTCCGTGCAAGAGCATTCGGGACATTCGCGAGGGGCAACGTGTTCGGCTTTTCGGCGGGCTGTCCAGCAGGAGTTCGCAAACTGTGGCGACTTTTTTGTTGTGATCGACTTCGAAACATCGATAAACTGCCTGATGCCCCGGCGGAATTCTCGTTTTCGTTGGGAGTGCGGCACCCGGTTTCCGAATGTTCGGCTGCCGATGTTTCGTTTCCGCCGCAGCATACAGGAGCTTTTCCTATGATTTCACGCCGATTGGTTCTTCACCAGGCGCTTCTCGCAGCCGCTGTTTTTGGCTTTGTTTTCTCAGCCGCAACAGTTTCTCAGGCGGAATCAAAACGAAGCGAAGCACGAAAGCCTGTGCTTTCCAATCCTAAATTTGATCCAACAGCCGAACGCGTTGGATTGTTTGAAGGCATGGAAGATGGTCGACTGGAATCCAAACTTGTTGCCAAAGATGCCTCCGGTGGATTTGTCATCATCTCCAATACCTCCGATCAGCCTTTGACGGTTGACCTTCCTGAAGCCTTCGTCGGCGTCCAGGTTCTGAAACAGCTTGGTGGCCTTGGCGGAGGGATGGGCGGAGGGATGGGCGGAGGAGGGATGGGCG
>JBDNHX010000400.1:0-18999 GCA_041688565.1 Planctomycetaceae bacterium | reverse complement strand
GGCTCGACCGATCAGCCTGAATTGGCAGAGGTCAGTGGCGTTGTAACGCTGGACGGGAAACCCGTTCCAGGGGTCAACATTCTCTTCCAGCCAGAATCCGGTCGTGCCGCCGTAGGAATGACAGATGACGAGGGGCGGTACGAACTTGAGTACGTGTACGGGGTGAGCGGTTGTAAAATGGGCTCCAACACCGTCGGCTTTGACTGGCCGCCCGACAGCCCGAGTATGGTCGCAATCCCCGCGAAGCACACGGGAGCAAATGCGTTCAAATTTGACGTGAAGCCCGGTGACAATGTGTTTGACATTTCCATGACGTCAAAGTGACTGTTGCTTCCTTAGGTGGCTCGCTCAAGGTTTCGTGCGGTTGTTCGCCCGAGTCTGTGCGATCCTATTCTTCGTAGATCGATGGGAACTGAACACCAGCCATCCGCAGATAAACCGAAAGTATTCCACGGTGATGAGCGGAGTGGCTGAAAACCCATTTACGAAGGCAAGCCCCTTTGCTCAATGTGAACAGGACCTGTCCTCCCATCTTCAACGACCACGGCTCATCCATCACAGAATCAGGAACGCCTGCAAGTGCGATGATTGCTTTCTTGCAATGATCATCGAACAGATCCAACAGCTGACTCGTCTCCGTCACCTCAGGGGCGACATAAGCATCACCACCCAAGGGAGCGATGTCCCATTCGCTCTGTCGCAAAATACCTGGAACCCACCCAATGGTTTCCACGAGATGGGCCGCATTCCACGCAATCGAATGAAGGTCGCCAGGGGGTTTCCAGTCCAGCTTTTCTCTTGAAATTCGTGCCAGCAGGCTGCGCGTCATCGCCATTTCACTCGTCAGTTCAGTGGCCATCAATTCAGAAATCACCCTGTGTTACTCCGTTTAAACGAGAAGCGGTAAATTCAAGACCTGTCCTGCGCGAACGAATTGAAATCTATGCATCTGGCAATTAGCCAGACGCATAGATTGTGCGTTGAATTTTTTCTGCTTCGTGGGCTCGCGAGTGAGATTTGCTGAGTGCGGAATCAATGCGGCCAGCCAAGCACATGTCGAACATGTTACGCCCTGAGTGACGGCGTGTCACGACCAGTGGGGCGATGGCCGGAATCTTCGATCCGACTGTTTGCCATTCATGTGCCAGCCTTGCTTACTGCACGTGGAGGGGCATATTCTGGATCCCAATCGTAATCATGAGAAATTTCAAGGGCACTCAACTGGCATAATTTTCCGGCCAGAAATCGTGTAGGACATGCATCTTGCCTATCTGTTCGTGGCTGACAGGCTGGAAGCCTGTCCTGCGTTAGTCCCCGAAATTTTCGCAGACCTAACGCTGCCACGCGAATGTGTGGCCCGATTTCTGGGATCTTTTCGCGCATGGCAGTGGATTTCGACAAACAATCAAAGCTGACCGCGAAGGACATCACATGGCTGAAGTACTTCGATTAGATTGTACAGCTACTTCAGACGTTGCACGACGATGCGTGTGAGCGCGACACGGCAGGCAGAACATCACTTCATCTCCTCCGGCCATGTGTGACTAATCCGCTGATGTGTCATTATTCGAGGAAACGTTATGGCTCCATCCCTGCGCATCGCTGCTTTAGTTCTGTTGCTGGCATCGCCCGGTGTTGGGCAGGACACGCATGAAGTCCATCGACTTGGATCGGGCCGAGAGCTTTTTGTCGATGGCACATTGATCGACCGGATGTCCGGAAAAGCCGATCTTCGCCTGCAGCATCCTGTGCCTCAGGAAATTGCGATGGAGCACAATGAGCCCTGGGAAGGCAGCGGATGTGTTTACCACAGCGTGTTCAAAGACGGCGATCGCTTTCGAATGTATTACGCGGGCGGTCATCTGGATGTGACTGCCAATGGCGTTGACGCGGGGACTCACGGGTTGTTCTGTTGTTATGCCGAAAGCGAAGACGGGATTCACTGGAAGAAGCCACAGCTCGGCCTGCATGAGTTTAACGGCAGCACCGCCAACAACATCGTGATGGTTCGCCAGCAGGTTGGAGATGCGACTTCGGAGCCCGGCGAGCCGGCTGTATTCAAGGATGAAAATCCGGAGGTACCTGCAGATGCTCGATACAAAGCACTCCTTCCAGCCAACCGTGCGCCCGGAGACAGCCGTCGAGGTCTGCTGGCATTCAAGTCGCCTGATGGACTCCACTGGGCCCCGATGAGTGACAAGCCGATCCTGAACGACGGAGCATTTGACTCTCAAAATCTGGCGTTCTGGGATCCGGTTCAGAAACAGTATCGAGCCTACTGGCGTTATTTCATCAAAGGCGGCCACGACAGCGAGAAGGTCTGGAACCCACAGGGGCATCGAGCGATTCGCACGGCCACTTCGGACGATTTTCTCAACTGGACTGACCAGGCCGACCTGCAATACGTCGATTCGCCGTCGGAGCAGCTTTATACAAACGTGGTTCATCCCTATCATCGAGCGCCGCATCTGCTGATTGGATTTCCGATGCGTTATGTCGAACGTGGACATCAGGACGGATCGGACCATGAGGCTCGGGATGCGGGAAGTGCAGAGCGACTTCAGAAGTGGTCGTCCTCGCTGAAAGCTCTGCCGGAACTTGAAAATCGGCAGTGGCGAGCCAAATCCAGTGAGCGGTATGGTCGGGCAATTACCGAAGGCCTGTTTATGGCCAGCCGCGATGGTGTGACGTTCAAACGCTGGAATGAAGGATTTCTGCGACCCGGCATCGAACGTGACGGCACCTGGAACTATGGACATCAGGCGATCGCATGGCGACCCATCGAAACCAGAGCAACGCTTGAAGGGGCGCCCAATGAACTGTCCTTCTTTGCTGTGGAAAGCTACTGGACCGGCCGCAGCGACATGCTGCGACGCTACACGCTCAGGCTCGACGGTTTTGTTTCCGTCAACGCGCCCATGAGCGGCGGTGAACTTCTGACAAAGCCGATATCGTTTACCGGCAACCAGCTCTCTCTGAACTTCGCGACCTCAGCGGCTGGAAGTGTATTCGTCGAGCTGCAGGATGAAGCCGGGAAACCCATCCCCGGCTTTTCACTCAACGACTGTGAAGAATTATTCGGAGACAGTCTGGAACGTGGCGTGGTGTGGACTTCCAAAGCAGAGCTCAGGTCCCTCGTCGGCAGAACAATCCGAATTCGTTTTGTTCTGCGCGACGCGGATCTGTTTTCGTTTCAGTTTCACGACTGATCTGTTACGTCCCCAATCGAAAACAAACAGACCCTTTTTGTCGTCGTTCAACAAAAACAACACGTATTACTGGCAGATTGGCTGAAAGGCTGCAGGCCTTCGACGATACCTCAGGCAGCCTGTGGCCTGAAGTCACGGCACCCATCGTCTCGTAAGGCATTTCCTTGAACCTGCACCCACGCCGGTTCAGCAGCCACACGGTTCTGCTCAAAACTTGCCTTGTTGGTCTTGATTCGTTCGCAATCAGGTGCCAGTTTAATCGCTTCTTCGAAAGTGGAAAGCACTAAGTTGTGCGGGTATCCCAATGTTGACTGACAAATCGCAATCCACTCCAGGCAGTCCGCAGCAATCTGAGGTTGCCGCGATCGCTTCAGTGCCTCATTTGAATACCTGAGACATTCTTCCATTTGGCCCTTCGTAAGGTAGTAGTGTGCAAGGAACAAATAAGGCCACACCAGCGCCGAATCAAGTTGGGTCGCCATAACAAAGTCTGCCACACTCTGCTCGGTGTCGGTTCCATAGAGATGAATTCCGCGAGCAACTCTAAGGGCATCATTTGTCGGAACCAGCGACAATCCCTGATTGAAATACTGAATTGCCGTTTCGCCCTGACCAAGATGCTCATGGCAAAAACCAAGCAGAGAAATTGCTGCAGCCAATACGTTCGGATCTTCGCTTGCCTCTCCACTTACCAGAAGTCGCAATATTGTCTCTTCGAATACAGGAATCAATTCCTTTGTTCGACGCTCCGCCTCGGCAGTATCCAAGTCGCGTGTGGAAGCGAAAATGATATCCGCGGCCTTGTAGACCAACTTTGCGGGATATTCAGACGGAGCCTGCAGAATAAGTTCCGCTTCTCTGCGGGCGACTTCCCGATCTCCCTTCTCAATCGCAGCGAGCCACATGAACCGAAAATTTTTATTCTCCGGATAGAGTGTAGCCGCATGGAGGAAAAAATCAGCAGCAGCAAGCGGCTGTCCGGCTTCCAGCAGAATGCTTCCTCTAAGATAACTTAATTGCCAGAGATCGAGATACTGTTCCACACGGCGCAGAACCGTTATTGATTGCGCATAGTCTCTCTCATTTCTGGCCTTCAATGACTCGTGAATGATCGAATCGGCATCCGCACTTCTTGGCGACGCGTGATGTTCGAATCCGTTGGCCAGCGAATAGAAATCGGCGGAGATCCCGTTCAGGCATTCAATTTCCTCCGTGGTCAATGTCTCGGCAGGCTGGTCCATCGAATCTCGCAGAGCTTCGCCGTCGACCGTTTCGTCATCGCCACTTCGAATGAGTTCATGCAAACGGCGAAGTAAAGACAGGTAGTTTTCAAATGCTGGGTTCAGGAAGAACTGCTGGTTTATCATTGTTATGACTCGTCAATCTGCCACTGCTCGCGTGTAGCAACAAGTGCCGTCTGAAAAGCACTCATTAACATCTCGTTGCTGGGTGAAAGGTTTCCCTGTTTCGTTTTTCCAGCCTTCAAAAATAAATTAAGCTCGTCGTTGAAACTGTCAGCAGCGAAAGCACCTTCACCAATCCGAAAGCACGACAGGGAATTTGAGCCAGTTGCTCCAGGAAACGCAGGAGTCAATCGCTTGGGAATCAGGTGCCCCGGCAGAACTCTCCAGTTCTCCGCAACGGACATTCCCCGACCGTTCATAATGACGGTTTGGGTCTCTGTAACGTCGATATCTGCGCTCGTGTTTGGAGGAACCCTGACGCCCAGTTCCTTTGAGTTTGATCCACACACGGGCAACTTGTCACTGTCGGTCTTCATTGGACGAAACATCAAAGGCATCGCTGCAGTCTTTCTTCACACAAAAGCGATGAAGTAACCTTGGAATGAGTATGATAGCCGCGTCAAGTGCTCAATCAAAGTGGGATATTCAGGCGGAAAGGTGATAAGTGCGGGAACGAAAAATTGGGAACAACCACCGGTGGCGAGAAGAAGTCTTGTCGATTTCCTGGTGTCTGTATCACGACGGTGCATCCTTTTCCGTAGCCGGTGCCGTTTTGTGGCTCCCCAATGGCCAAATTCCATCCACGATAAGAAATGATCATCGTGGCAGTTACCACGTTGCACGCGAAGTGCGCGGGAAGCAGTGGCTGTGTGACGGTTGTTTCAGCAGGAAAGTCACGAGCGACACGAAAAGGAGCTGCGGGGGACATACGGATTGCATCAATCCGGCGGTTGAGTACCGGCGACAGCATGCAGGAGCGGTTCTTCCGATTCTGCTGGCGTAAAGATCGAACGCAACATCAGTCGTGCGAATCCGACGGCTATTGTGTGTGGTAGGCTGAGGGAGTCGCGATGCGTACGATTGCGGCAATCCATTGAGCATGCAGGACCAGTCGAGCAGCTCGGGCCGACAGGAATCGGCTCAGGAATGACTCAAACTCTCGCTTAGCCAGCTTCCTATGATCCGCGTCCAGGGACTCTTCAAAGAATTCGATGACCCCAGAAACGGAATCTTCCGTGCGCTGGACGATGTCTCGTTCGAAGTCCGCCCTGGGGAAATTTATGGGCTGCTGGGCCCCAACGGAGCCGGAAAAACGACCTGCCTGCGAATCCTAAGCACCGTGTTGCGTCCTACGCGCGGACTGGCGGAAGTGGACGGAATCAACGTCGTTCGCGATCCGGAAGGCGTTCGGTCACGCATTGGTTTCATGTCATGTAACACCGGCATTTATGATCGCATGACGGCTCGCGAAATGGTCGAGTACTACGGTCGCTTGTACGGCATTCCGGAAGCAAAGCTGCAAAATCGGATCGATGAAATCTTTGACATGCTGCAGATGAATGAAATTCGCGACCGGCTGGGCGGAAAAATGTCGACCGGCATGAAGCAAAAGGTTTCGATCGCGCGCACCATTGTCCACGACCCGCCGGTGATTATCTTCGATGAGCCCACTTCAGGTCTGGATGTCCTGGTGGCTCGCGCAGTTCTGAAGGCGGTTGCAGCGTTACGGGACCAGGGCAAGTGCATCATTTTTTCGACGCACATCATGCGAGAAGTCGAAAAGCTTTGTAATCGAATCGCCATTATTCATCGAGGCAAAATTCTTGCCGAGGGGACTCTGCCGGAACTCGCTGATAAATATCAACAGCCCGATGTGGAAGAGTTGTTTTTTGAACTGATTCAGCGGCGTGAAGATGAAGTGGCAGGCGCGAAGGAAATCGCGACCAGACGCCCAGCGGGGGATTCACCGGACGAAGGTCGCGGACGATTGATCGATGAGTGACCGTCAGCCACGCGATGAAATTTATCCGGACACGATGCTGGTGACCTCACCAGATCGCTCGAACAAGTGAAGACCCAGTCATTGAATTTGTGATCTGTCGTTTGCGGAGCGAACGATGACCAGGTGGCGCACGGAGGGCTCACCCCCAATTGTACTCGATTTGCGATTATATTAGCCATCACTCTCCGAGTGATGAATGCCAAGGGCCGCGTTTTGCGGCCTTCGTCACTCGGAGAGTGACGTCTACTTTGTCAAAGTGACTGCCATTGGGCTGACGCCCTGCCGCTCGCCTTTGCTGACGAAATGACGGAAACAGAATGAGCTGGAAGAACATCAAACTTGTGTTTCTCCGCGAGGTGCGTGATCAGCTGCGCGATCGGCGTACGCTGTTCATGATCACCATTCTGCCAATGTTGCTTTATCCGATGCTCGGTCTGGGCATTGTCGAAATGATGCTGACGTTCAGTGAGCAGCAGCGAGTCGTAGTGATTCTGAATGCCGACGACCTGCCCGCAGCGCCGCCTTTGCTGGATGAAAACGGAATCCGCAAAGGCTGGTTTGAAGGCGGGGACGCGGACACATCGAAACTGCGAGTCCTCGCGGAACGCACAGTATCTGCCGACGACACCGAATCACGGGCACCGCGGAAATTGAGACGCGGGGAAAAATCGGACGCCGAACTTCTGGCGACCGCTCATCAGCTGGCTGAAAAAGTCGAAGAACTGCGTCAGCTGAGTCGCGAAAGGTCCACCGCACAAACAGCGAATGAACAGGCCGACGATAGTCCTCCGGAACAAGCGGCCGTGGCGCGAGAAGAGCTGGTCGCAGCAACACAGGAGGAGATTAGTCGACATTTTGGTATCAGCGGTTTTCAGGTTCTGATCATCGTGCCGAAAGGATACGGTCAGGCTATGGAGACGATGCAGCGGGAGATTCGGGAAGGCACGGCCGCCCATTCCGCGGAAAAGATTGCCACGCTTGTTCCGCAGATTCTGGTGGTTCGCAACAGTGCGGATGACAAATCCATGATGGCCTTTGGGCGAGTCCAGCAGGCGTTTCAGTCGTGGGAAGACGGAGTGCGACAATACAGCTTTGAGCAGGCTTCACTGCCGCTCGAGCTGCAGCACCCGGCGCGCCTGGTGTGGATTGAACTGGCCCGCGGCGAGCAGGTGGCTGCCAGCGTCTGGAGTAAACTGTTTCCGGCATTGCTGGTCATTATGGCACTCACCGGGGCCTTCTATCCGGCCATCGACCTTGGTGCCGGTGAAAAAGAACGCGGCACCATGGAGACGTTGCTGATCAGCCCTGCAAAACGCGTCGAACTGGTGCTTGGCAAGTTTGCCACCATCATGCTGTTCAGCTGCGCGACGGCGATTTTGAATCTGATGAGCATGGGGCTCACTGGCCAGCAGATGGCGGCCGTGATGGGTGAAGGTCTGAACAATTCGGTCAGTCTGGACTTCCCCGGCTTTGCTCCTCTGATGTGGCTGGTGATTCTGCTTTTGCCGCTCTCCGCACTGTTCAGCGCACTGTGCCTCGCGCTGGCCACGTTTGCGAAATCAACAAAAGAAGGCCAGTACTACCTCACACCGCTGCTGATGGTAGTGATGGGCCTGACCATGTTTTGCCTGTCACCGGCAGTGGAAATAACGCCGTTGTACAGCGTGATTCCGGTCGTCAATGTGGCACTTCTTCTGAAGGGCCTGTTGCTGAATGCGACAAACGCCGGGAACCTTGTGGTCTACGCTATTCCTGTCCTTGTCTCGAGCATCGGGTACAGCGTACTGGCGTTGTGGTGGGCTATTGAACTTTACAACAGCGAAGACGTACTGTTTCGTGAAGCCGAGAAGTTCGACATCCGCATGTGGTTCCGACAAATGCTGCGCACCAAGGATGCAGTGCCCGCGTTTCCTGAAGCTGTCTTTTGCTTCATCCTGATTCTGATGCTGCAGTTTGTCGCCATGACTTACATGAAGCCCGATCTGAATGTGGATGACCCGGGCCGCATGATGATGCGCCTGATTGTGGTGCAGCAACTGACGATGGTTGCCTGCCCTGCAGTGTTCATGGGCGTTTTGCTCACTACCAGCCTGCGCGCCACGTTTCGGCTGCGACTACCGACGCTGACAGCCATGGGGCTGGGGATTGGGCTGGCGTTTATCGCACATCCGCTCAGTGTGGAACTGAGTCAGTTCCTTGTCGATCATCAGGTCTTTCCTGAACTGCCGGAGTCCGCTCGCCAGGTGATGGCGCTGATGAAAGCAGGCGAGCGACCTGTCTGGCTGCTGATGATGGTGTTTGCTGTGACTCCGGCGATCTGTGAAGAGCTGGCGTTCCGTGGTTTCATCTTAAGCGGACTGGCTCGCGGTGGTCGACTGGCGATAGCGGTCGGCATTTCGAGTCTGATGTTTGGCATCATCCATATGATTCCGCAACAGGCGTTCAACGCGGCACTGCTGGGACTGGTCCTCGGGCTGCTGGCGATCTACAGCCGAAGCCTGTTTCCGGCGATGGCTTTTCACTTCTTCAACAATGCGATCGCAACCCTGCATGCAGGTGAAGGCGGTCGATTTGTGGCCGATGGCGTTTTCTTTTCCCGAGACTCCGACGGCTTTCTGCGGTACGAAGCGCCGTTGCTGATTCTGTGCGGTGTTGCCGGAATGCTGATGATCATCCATATGGTGAAGTTTGTGATCCGAGAGCAGGATGCCAAACGCCGCGGTCTGGTGCCTGCGTTCCAGGAGAATCCGGAACCGTCCGGCCAGTAAGACCTCATTTGCCGGCGCAGACAACAGAGCCTGCCAATAACAAAAGCGCACGGACACAGTGATTCCGGGCTGTTGATGGCACGTGATGGCTCAGGACTTAAGTCTCGTTCAATCAATAATTGGCGCCTTTCGCTCCGCGAAAGTAGCGTTCTTTCGCGGAGCCGAAGGGAACGGTCAGACACTTATTGATTGAGCGATCCTAAGATGATGTGTTTATCGGGTCTGGTTTAGTCGTTCGCGATAAGCCTTGAGCGTTCCTTCCGGATCGGCATCAAAGGCCTGCTTGCAGCCTTCGCAGCAAACGTAGTATGTTTTGCCTTCGTGCGAGACCTTGATGGTGCCCAGTCCTCCGGTGACAATGCACTGGCGTTCGCCAGCATTGCTACTGGCCAGTTTTGCACCGGCTCGCGTGAGCCCGATTTCTGCCAGTCGCCGTGAGGAGGCTTTTTCCGTCGGCTTCTCTTCAAACAGCAGAGTGATGCGAATATCGCTGATGATGCGAATCGTACACCGCGTCTGCGGTCCTGCACCAGTTGCCGATTCGAAGCTCCATGTTTCATCGCTCGGTTTTGAATCGTCGCCGCTTTTGATTCGGGTCAACAAGACAGATTCCCCCATGAGCGGCGTCAGCATCAGCTGTGGCGTCCGCCCATCGTCGGCGACTGAGAACGCGGCCGAATGAAACTGTTTGCCCGTTTCAAAAGTCAGGATCAGGCCGGCTGAGTCTCCGTCAAATTTCCAGGCTGCGGTGGCTTTTTCTGACCAGGCTCCCACATTCGATCCCCGCTTCGGCTGCCCGACGCCTTTCCAGTCACCGACCAGCGTCGCCAGAGGACGCAGGATTTGAACAGTCTTTTCTCTCGTCGTCAAAGAGCTGGCCGGAGCGGCGTCATCGGCCATGGTGAACATCAGAGCGGAGACCGTCAGCATCAATGCGGTAAGGGCAGTCACAGGTGCAAAGAGGAACATGCGAAGCTCTCCGGCGGCAATGAGAGTACGGGAATACGGATGCTGGGCTGATGATATCACTTCAGGTTGGAAGAACGAAGGACTTGTTCCGGAACCGCGAACCTCATTTTGACAGGATGCGTCATTTTCGGACGGCATACGGTCCGTAACCTCAAAGCCGCGACACAACGTGCAGCAGTTGACAGCCGAGGAAAATGACGGGAAAGCCTTGTTCCTGTTTCCCTGAACACGGTAGAATCCGAGTATGACAAAAATCATCGCATCAACGCAGGTTACTGACGAAATCATCCTTGACGCGGCCCTGCTGCAGCAGGCACAGCTGACGTCCGGGGGTGAAGTGAATGTGGAGCTTCATCCCGGTGGAGGCATGTCGATACTGCCTTTGATGTCGTCTACGATAGACACCACCGATGCGGCGTCCATCGCGCAAAGACTGATTCAAAAAAACGATGAATTGTTTCGCAGGCTCTCACATTGAGCCGCATGAAGTATCTGACTGTTGAAGCTGTGCTGGCGATTCACGAACAAGTGCTTGCGGCCCATGGTGGTGGGAGTGGCCTTCGGTCGATGGCTCTGCTGGAGTCAGCCGTCGCGGCGCCAAGAGCGACGATGTCCGGCCAGTTGCTGATTTCGGAGCCGGTTGAAATTGCGGCTGCGTATTTGTTTTACCTGTGCAGCAACCATCCGTTTGTTGATGGAAACAAGAGAATGGCTCTGGCTTCCTGCCTCGTGTTCCTCAGCATCAATCAGTTGCTGCCGGAAGAAACGTTGCCTGTGGTTGAGTGGGAGCAGCTCACGCTGGAAGTTGCCCAGGGATTCCTGACCCGTGAAGACGTGACTCAGCGGCTACGCGCACTCCTTCTGTAATGCCTTTCATTGATGCCAGGGGAGCCGGGCGCCCAATGGCACTCACTTTGAATGCGAAGCCTGGTAGCGGAAGCCGCCAAGACTTTCGAAAGCTGGCTTATCAAGCAGAAAACCGAAACGCTTGGCGCGTTCCGCTACAGAATGAGTGCCATTGGCCGGGCGCCGCAACCTGAAAACCCAACCGGCGGTCAGCGTTGTTTCGGTTTTGGCGTCTGCTGGATGTAGCGGACGAAGTTGGTCATCTCTGCCGGCAGCGGTGAGCTGAACCGCAGCATCTCACAGGAAATCGGATGCACAAACGCCAGCGTCGATGCGTGCAGAGCCAAGCGTTTGTGGGGCCATGGAATATCCTTCCAAAGATGCGCACGATAGCGGCTGTCGCCCAGAACCGTATGGCCGGCTTCTGCAAAGTGAACTCGGATCTGATTGCGGCGGCCGGTTTCCAGTTGCACGGCCAGATGAGTCACCGCCGGGCTTTGAGTCGTCCGTGGGAAATTCTTGAGGACGTTATAATGAGTGACTGCCAGCTCGCCGTCTTCCTCGTCTTCCGTGGAAAAGCGGTTCAGATTTTTTCCAGTGGCAAGATAGCTTCGAAATTCGCCCTGCTGCTGAACAACGTGGCCCGTCACAATCGCATCGTACTGACGTTCTGGTTTTCGCTGCTGAAACTGGGACTGAACAGCGTCGGCCATTTCGCGAGTCTTGCCGAAAACCAGCAGCCCCGAGACGCCGCGGTCGAGGCGATGCACCAGAAAGGCGCCCCGTCCCCGGCCTTCGTGGCGAATGTGTTCGTTCACTCGATAAATCAGTGTGTAAGGTTCGCGGCCGTCTGTGGGGACCGTCAGCAGGTCGGCCGATTTGTCGACGATGATGATTTCCCGGTCCTCATAGACAATCGAAAATCCGCGATGTTTGGTCTGCTGCGGACGACGTTTGGGCGAATACCGTCGATCCGCTTCGAATCGTACGCTCACATGATCACTGACAGCCAGTTTTCGTCCCGAATCAATTTCCACACTTCCGTTCACTTTCACGCAGTCATGATCAAACAGGCCGGTCACATACGACCGTGATCCACCGACCAGTTCCTGAACGCACCGGTCTGCGCGGGCGTCAAGGAACGGGGAAGTAGCGTCCAGAGTGATTTCACGGGTCAGAAATGGCACACGCGTCTTTCGCAGCAGAGAGTGAACGAATTTTTTGAAGGCGGTCAGCCCAATAGCACGCGAGTTGACAAAGTAGGCGTCACTCTCCGAGTGACGAAGGCCGCAAAACGCGGCCCCGGGCAGTCATCACTTGGAGAGTGATGGCTACTATAATCGCAAATCGACTGCCATTGGGCACCAGCCCCGAGTTTTCAGTTTTGAAGTTGCACTATTCGAACACCAGGGTGCTGACCTGGTCGAAAGAAAGCGTGATTTCAGAACCCGAAGCGTCAGCAAGGGAATTGTTGGCACGCCACCGAAACGCCACAACTCAATCCCTCACTGACGTTTCGGGTTGGGAAAATGGGAATCGCACAACTTCAAAAGTTTTGAGTCGGGATTGTCTCAGTTTGGTCCTGCATTATCGCAGAAACTGCCGAAAAAATCTGCATCTTGCGGCATTTGCCGGTTTGCCGGTAAAAGACGCGGTGGCAATTGGTGCTGTTTCAGACTCGGGACCGAGCTGAAAGCCTGAATTCACACAACTTATCCCTGAGAGCACGGATGCTTGGCTGGGTTCGAAAACGATTTTGCTCTGACCTCGCGATTGATCTGGGGACAACGTCCACTCAGATTGGTCTGCCCGGGGAAGGCATCCGTATCGACGAACCGTCGGTCGTTGCCGTCCCTCGTGGCAGTCATCGAGTGGTCGGGCGCGGCGCGGCGGTCGGCAAGCTGGCTTATCAAATGCTGGGCCGAACACCGGAAGGCATCACGGCCGTTCGTCCGCTCAGACACGGAGTCATCAGCGACTTTGAACTGTGCGAAACGATGCTTCGCTACTTTATTCGCAAGGCCTGTGGTCAGTCGATGGGTCTGCGACCACGAGTCATCATTGCCGTTCCCGGATGTATTACCCCCGTCGAACGTCGAGCCGTTTTCAACAGTGCAGAACGAGCCGGCGCGGGTCGAGTGTGGCTGATTGACGAATCGAAAGCCGCGGGAATAGGAGCAGGACTTCCGGTTTCCGAACCGCTGGCCAGCATGATCTGCGACATCGGTGGCGGCACAACGGAAGTCGCGGTGCTGAGTCTTGCCGACATCGTAGCCTCGCAGTCTATTCGGACGGCCGGGGACACCATGGATGACGCAATCGTGCGTTATTTGCGTCGTCGCTATTCCCTGCGAATTGGCGAACAGACGGCCGAACAATTGAAGATCGCCATAGGCAGCGCCGCACCGCTCGACCATGAACTCACTCATGAAGTCAGCGGACTCGACACGGCAAGCGGGATACCTCGCAAATCGCTGGTCACCAGTGAAGAGGTGCGCGAGGCTTTGTATGAACCGCTGGAAGAAATTGTCGACAGCATCCGGCGTACGATTGAGCGCTGCCAGCCGGAGCTGATTGCGGATCTTGCCGACACAGGACTCGTGCTGGCGGGAGGCGGTGCTTTGCTGCGAGGGATTGACCGTTATCTGTCGCAGCATCTGGGTATTCCGGTGCGAGTTGTGGATTCACCACGAACAGCTGTCACGCGTGGCGCCATGATCTGTCTGGATCACCTGGATCGCTGGAAGAGCGGGCTCGATGACGGCATGCGGCAGGTGTAAGCCGTTGAGTTCAAGCAGAATCCATCCGGCTCAGGGTCAAATGGCGTGGACTTAAGCCGTAGCGGAAGTCGCCAAGGTTTTCGGCACCCAGGTTTTTGAAGGCAAAATCGAAACTCCTGGCGAGTTCCGCCACAAGAAAATTCCTTATGTCCACGCCATTGGGTTCAGGGTCGGAGGGGTAGATTTTATGAGAGTGGATCAGATACGTCAGCGGCTCTGGCTGGGAGCGACCGGAATATTCTTCCTGTCCCTCCTGGTGCTTGCTGCAGATCGAACGGGGATGCTGACCGCGTTTCGTCCGGCCCTGCATGATGCGCTGAGTCCAGGTCGCTTGATGGTGCTTGCGATCCGATCGCAGTGTCTGAGTTCTGTGTCTGAAGTGAAGTCCGCGGAGCCGGAAACCGGAAGGGATTCGGGCGAAAAAAAGAGCGAGCACCTGTTGCGTCAGTTGATGATTGAGAATGCGAGACTGCGGCGGGATTTGAAACGCGAACGCCAGTCTTCGGCGATTTTGCAGACGATTGAACCGCTGAGCTCCCTGGCTCAGTTTGATGTTGTGCAGGCAAAAGTCGTCAGTTCAAGCGGAATGCCCGACGCGATTCGCGACCTGATTGTGGATGCCGGGCGGTCCGCGGGAATCACTCGTTCGGAACTGGTCGTAGACGGGCAGGGGGCCGTGCTGGCGGCCGGATCCGATCATTCTGTGGCGGCCGGTGACCGAGTGTTGACGGGAGCGGTGGTCGTGGGCCGGATCGAGAAAGCGGCGCGCTGGGTCAGTCTTGTGCATCCGGTGACCGCGCAGGGTTTTCGGGCTCAGGTCATACTGATGCGGCAAACGCCGGATGGTCTGCATCCCGGAACCGTTGCGATGCTGGAAGGAACCGGGACAGCCGAATGTGTGCTCACCGGGATTCCGCACACAGACGCCGTTGCCGTTGGGGATGAAGTGGTCTCGGCCGATGTGAATGGTGTTCGAGGCCCGCAGCTTTATTTTGGTCGCGTGACACATGCCGAGTTTCTTGCAGGCGGTCAGTGGGATGTACGAGTCCAGCCGGCAGCGTTGCTGTCGGACCTGGAGACGGTTGGAATTCTGCGGCTGCAACTGGTGACAGACAGTCCTTCTGTTTCGGCCGGACTGGCGCGTTAGTTGTCGGCGATTTTCTGGAGACGTGAACGATGAAAACATTATTAATCGCGGCCTGCCTGATCTGGATCACTCTTGCCGTGGAACTTGCCTGGCCTGATGCGGTGCCTCATGCCGCTTTGTTATTGCCGGTGGTTTGCGGCGTAATCTTCTGGACTCGATCGACCGCCGGACTGCTGCTGTCCGGAATCGTGCTTCTGCTGGACTGGATTGCTCGCCCGTCTGCATTGCCTATGTGTGCGATGCTGCTGCCTTTTGTGGCCGTCATTTGTCTGGCACCTTCGGCACATCATGATGAATATCGTTCGGGCGGTTTGTCGCTCAGAATTCCTGGGCCGCTGCAGTTGCCTGTGCTGACTCTGGTGGCAATTCTGCTGCACCTTCTGGGATCTGTTCCGTTAACATCGCTGTCCACACCCGCCTTGATTCTGCCCGATGTTCTGAACACTTTAAAATCGCAGTGCATTGTCGCGTTGCCTGTGAGTGCGGCGTTGGCCTTGATGATTCGCGTCGCAGATGAGTTTGGCCTGCGACGTTCGTTTGTGATTTGAAGTGGTTTCATTGAAAGCATGCTGAACACACCTCACAACTCGATCTTCACCGCGGCCGATGAACATGAGGAGTTCATCTCGCCGGGAAGTTCGCTGCGCCTGTGGCTGATCGGCGGCCTGTTCTCCACGGCGGTATTGGTCGTGTTGGGGCGTGTGGCCTGGGTTCAGACTCAGTTGCCGGCCAACTATCTCGAATCCCTGACAACGACCTCGGTGGAAGAAGAGTTGATCCCTGCTCGCGACGGGCGGATTCTGGCCGATGCCGTTGTGCTGGCTGCCGATGTGGAACAGTACTCCGTCCAGATTCACTATCGCTGGCTGCAGAAGACGGTCGATCCGCACTGGCTGAAGCTACAGGTCCGGCAAAGACTCAGTCGCGAGGAGCGAAAAGACGATTCGCTTGTGGCTCGCATGGAAGAACAGATTCTGGCACAGCGTCAGTCGATGCTGCTGGCGATTTGCGATGCCACCGGGGTTTTTCCGGAAGAACTAGTCGGTCGCTGCACGCGAGTTGAACAGCGAGTGCAGAAGGTGAGTGATTCGGTCAATCGTCGTTTGCGAGGTGAAAAATCCTCCGATGAGGACGATGAGTCTGGCAGGGATGAGGACCCCGGGTTGCTCATCCAGTGGGCCTCATTCGTTCGCGAAACCCTGACGACGGCTCCACAACGCGAAGAGCTGGACAGGATTGTGGTCAAGGAAGAAGAATCGTGGCATGCGGTTCTCGACAACGTATCCGTCGAGGTGGCCGCGAAGATTGGTGAGCATCCGGAACTGTATCCCGGCGTCCGCGTTGTCGCGTCGACTCAGCGAACCTATCCAGAAAATGATCTGGCAGTGCATATCGTGGGAGCCCGAACAAGGCCGTCTGCTGAGGACCGGAAAACGGTCGACGTGGCCGATCGCGATCCTACGGCAGATGCTCTTCGACTGGGCCGCTTTGGTGTTGAGAAATCCTATTATCAGAGACTCACTGGCGTCCCGGGGCTGCGTCGTACCATCCGTGATCGACGTCAGCGAATCTTGTCCACAGAGATCGCCCGCAAACCAGTGAGCGGCCGCGATATCGTGTTAACCATCGACGTGGAACTGCAGAAGCTGGCCGAGCTGTTGCTGGCCGAATCGCTGGGCGATGCCGAACGCGTGCTGCTGTTGCCGCCGGTCGATGTGGACAAGGCGGAAGAAGATCAGGCCCTGGCGCCGCCCGAGCCCGATCATATCCCCACGGGCGGTTGTGCGGTTGTCATGGAAGCGGATTCCGGACGGATCGTGGCGGCGGCGAGCGCACCGGATTTTGATTTGTCCATGTTTACCGAAGGAACCGAAACTCAATGGAAGGCGGTCAACAGTGATACTCGTCGCCCATTCGTTTCACGCTTCACAGGCATGGCTCTGCCGCCGGGTTCTACATTTAAGATCGTCACTGCGATTGCCGGATTGCAGTCCGGGACTTTGTTGCCGAATGTCTCCTTTGACTGTCAGGGATACTTGAGCAACCGCGATGAACATCGCTGCCTGGTTTTTCGATTGCACGGCAGAGGCCATGGGATCGTCGATCTTCGCACGGCGATGGCTCAGTCCTGCAACGTGTATTTCTTTGACGCGGCACGTCGAATGGGCATGAGCTCGCTGGCGCAGTGGACTGATCTGCTGCAGTTTGGCAAAGAGACGGGGATTGATCTGCCGTTTGAAAAATCAGGAACCGTGCCGTCGGCGGGTGTCAGACCGGGCATGGCCACCACTGAGTCAGCTCGGCGACGGTTTGAACGCGAGGCGCTCGGTCTCGCCATTGGTCAGTCACGACTCACCGTCACGCCGATCCAGATGGCCAGGCTGCTGGCGTTTGTGGCGAACTCCGGCTGGCTTGTGACTCCGCATGTCGTCAGCGACGAAGGCGTGGCTCGCTTGGCGACGGAACTTGATGATTCGCCATTTCGAGTCAGCCGTCGCCGGATTCCGGGCGTGACCGAAGGATCGCTCGCGGCGGTACGCGATGGGCTGATTGCTGCGGTAGAAGAGCCGATCGGTACGGGCTTTAAAACCATCCGTTTAAAGAACGTGCAGATCGCGGGGAAAACCGGCACAGCAGAAACGTCTCCGGGCAAACCGGACCATGCCTGGTTTGCTGGATTTGCACCGGCCGCAAACCCACGGTATGTCGTTGTTGTCGTGCTGGAGCATGGTGGTTCCGGCAGCAAGGCCGCGGGGCCCATTGCCCGGGAATTGATACGCTCTCTGTCAGATCGCGGAATGCTGGGTATCGAAGATCTGACGCACCTTCGATAGCGGCTGCTAGGTGTGAGATTGTGGAAGGATGACGATGTCTGACCATTTGCTGGCCATCCGGCGCGGGGAAATGGTCTGGGCTGAAACAGAAGCCATCGACCTGACTGCTGAGCCGGAGTCCGGCCTGATCGATTATCAGCAGTTAGCGGCCAGCAAACATTTTTCTCCATGGGCCACGGAACTGAGCGGCCAAAAAGTGTCTGAGTCAAAAGTTGGCAATTATCGAAACGTGCTGACGAGTTCTGAGATTGCTCAAGTGGAAGTGCACTGCGAACCCTTCTTCGACTGGTTCAACTATGCGCGTCGCTCGGCGTGAAGAATATGACAGCTGAGGACGCAAAAGGTGTCAGGAACCGAATCATCCGTTTTTCAATAAACAAACGTTCGACGCCCTAAAGAAAAGACGCACGCCGTGGCGGAAGCGTACTCCGCGACCTGACCAAAACGCCCCCGAGCTCGTCTCGGGGGTTCATATCGACTTTGCACTACCTCATTCCAGCGCCATCGTAGTGTCGGCATCACGGTGACAGGCACAAGTCACAGTTTGCCGAACCGCATCGGCTGAGCTGCGTTTTGACACCGAAACCAGCCGCTGATGCTTGTCGCACATACAAACTTTGTCTTCGCCAATCGCGTAGCTGGCCCCAGGATTCCCTTAAGAGAAGACGACGGAATCAAGAAACTGGTAATTCAGAATGTCCCCTCATTGCGATTCAATTTGTCCCAGACATAGGAGTTGCGGAAGTCAAAGTCGTTCTTCGTCTGGGCCCCGGTCGTCGTGTTGAACTTTGCAAACCGTGCTTCCGTGCCTGTCCGTCGACCAACTCCGTCAGCGTAAAGGTACTTCAATTCAAATCCTTCCGCTTTCGTATTTGGCTGCGAACAAAGAGGGCAAATTTTACTTTATCGATAAGCACCGTGTTGTCTTTTGTGATTTCTGGCATCCTTTTATCCTTTTTGACTTTTAAGTCACTTTGGATGACCCCGGCGACTGGCACTTTTCGTTGATGCCTTCAGGATAAAATCATGCAACATTCCTTAACGTTTGCATCAAAGAGACCTGACCCAATACTGTTCGGCACGGCTGTAGCAGTACGAGGCGGATAGCGGATCGGCGTTTGTCGCGGACGGGGGAGATAGCCGCGATTGAATGCAGCGCGAGGTTCGAGGGCGTGCAGGTGGCGTGCGACGTAAGATGCG
>JBDNHX010000399.1:0-17088 GCA_041688565.1 Planctomycetaceae bacterium | reverse complement strand
GAGAACGCGGCGCGGTCTGGGACGTCATCATCATTGGTGGCGGCGCGACGGGGCTGAGCGCCGCCGTAGAAGCCGCCTCACGTGGTCACCGCACTTTGCTGGTTGAAGCGGACGACTTTGCTGGAGGAACCTCCAGTCGCTCCACTAAGCTGATTCACGGCGGCGTGCGTTATCTGCGTCAGGGTCAGATCGGGATGGTTCGGCATTCGTTGCGCGAACGCGAGCGACTGCTTCGCAACGCGCCGCATATTGTGCATATGCTCGACTTCGTGCTGCCGACCTATCGACCGGGGGCTCGCGAATTCTATTACGCAGGACTACGATTTTATGATGCTCTGGCCGGCCATGTGCTTTCCGGACGCACGCAGCGCCTGTCGAAAACAGAAACGTGCCAGCGGCTGCCGACGCTGCGAGACGAGGGGCTGCGCGGCGGTGTGCTTTATCCGGACGGTCAGTTCGATGATTCACGGCTCGCGATCACACTGGCTCAAACGGCGGTAAAGCATGGGGCCGTTCTGGCCAATTACATGCGAGTCGTTCGGCTGGTTCAGACGGAGTCCCGAATCACAGGCATCGTCACCGTTGATGTAGAATCGGGAACCGAATTCACTCTTCAGGGGCGATCCGTTTTGAACGCCACGGGCGTGTTCGCAGAAAACGTCCTTGCCATGGATTCGGCTGATGCCGAAACTGGCTCCGAAACGGCTCGACCAGTCGTAGCCCCCAGTCAGGGATCGCACCTGGTGCTGGATGCCGAATTTCTGCCGGGCTCAACAGCGTTGATGATTCCTGAGACCGACGATGGCCGCGTGCTCTTTGCAATACCTTGGCACGGTAAGGTTCTGGTTGGCACCACCGACATTGCCGTCAAAGAAATTTCGCCCGATCCGAAACCACTGCCAGCGGAGATCAATTACCTGCTGGAACATGCGGGCCGTTATCTCAGGAAACAGCCGGAGACTTCCGATATCCGCGCTCACTTTTCTGGTCTGCGCCCGCTGGTCGCGCTGAAGTCGGGCGGGAAAGTCACCTCACAATTATCGCGTGAGCACGTGATTCACATCTCACCTCGCGGATTGATTACCGTCATCGGAGGCAAGTGGACCACGTGTCGGCAGATGGGCGAAGAGTTGATCAGCCGGGCGGAAAACGTCGGTGGGCTGAAGCGAAAAAAATCTATCACCGCAACGCTGCGACTGCATGGCGCTCCGGATGTTCCGCAGTCCCGTTCGTCGCAGTCCAGTTCGTCGCAGACGGACACGCAGAAAAAAGACGTCACCTCGCCAGCGCCCCCACCGTACAACGTCTATGGGTCTGATCTTTCGTTGATCAACGACTTAGTTCAAAGTCATCCGGAGTTCGCTCGCCCGCTGCACGCCAGACTTTCCGCGCGCGCTGCAGAAGTGATCTGGGCCGCCCGGCATGAGATGGCTCGCACGGTCGAAGACGTGCTGGCCCGTCGCACGCGTGCCTTGTTTCTGGACGCCGCCGCGGCAATCGAATCCGCCCCGCTCGTGGCCGAAGTGCTGGCCCAGGAACTCGGCCGCAGTCCAGACTGGCAGCAGGCTCAAATTCAGAGTTTCCGCGTCCTCGCCAGGACGACCTTCAAAGGCAACTGAATGACATCCTGAAGAACCAATGGTCAGAGCGTTGGATCAAAGCCAAAAATAAAAACCGACGTCCTCACGTGCCTCACTCCGGAATACGAACACACTTCTCCGTGTTCAGACTGCTTCATCCAGAACGAAAAAAAAAGTTAAATGCTGTGGTCCGGTGACCCGCGTTGCGTCCTGACCGCTGGTCTCTGGATTTCGGACCGGGTCATTCACTCTCACCGGCCGCGAGTTTTCGTTCTGCTGGTGTCAGAATTTTCCATTCTCCGGCCGGAAGATCATCAAGCATCAGTTGGCCGATGCGGGTGCGAAGAAGTCGCAGCGTGGGGTGGCCGATGGCGGCGGTCATGCGGCGGACCTGGCGGTTCTTGCCTTCGGTGAGTTGCAGAAAGATCCAGCAGTCGAGGACGTTCTTGCGGAAACGGATCGGCGGTTCACGAGGCAGCACGACAGGCTGCGGCTCGGGCAGTTGCGCATGGCACGGCAATGTCATACGGCCCTGAATGAGCAGGCCGGATTCCAGCTGCTTCAGACTTTCTGAAGTCGGAATGCGTTCGACCTGCACCCAGTATTCACGCTCGTGCGCATGACGGGGTTCGAGAAGTCGCGCGTTCCATTCTCGCTCGTCGCTCAGCAGCAACAGGCCCTCGGAGTCCGCATCCAGGCGACCGATCGGATAGACGTTCTTCGGAAATCCAAACTCGGCCAGCGGTCGATTGGGTGAACCGTCGGGCGTAAATTGCGACAAAACGCCGTAGGGTTTGTGAAATGCAATGAGCATGGAGCCAGTCCGAAACTCGATTTAACAAAGTAGACCTCACTCTCCGAGTGAGGCAGGTTGCGAAACGCGGCCATTGGCCTTCGTCACTCAGAGCGTGACGGCTACTTTAATCACAACGCGAGTGCCATTGGGCTGACGCCGCCGGCAGTGGACGTGCCGGGCTTCCAGCCCTAACGAAATGAGAATACTCATAAAGCGTCCGCATGTGGAGGGCTGAAGGTCTGAATAGACGACCGTAGAATACTCGAACCGTCCTGCGTTCGATTGCGAGTCGCCGGAATTCCCAATACAAAGCGACATCCGGGGCCAGCGTTTCGAAAGTGCAAAGCGGTGTGGCTGCGTTCGCGTTGCTCACTTGTGACACCCTGCGACAATGCATTCCTCAAGGAACATCCCACTCAAATTCCCGCCAGTGATTTTTCATGAATATTCGCATCCACTCCCAGACGTTCGGTCAGTCGTTTGCCACGGACGGAGTGGGCGGTGAACGCATAAACTACGTGATTCCCGGGGGGTTACTATTTCACGGCGGCTGACGCAGAACGACTGGTGAAAGGTCTGAATCCCGGCAGTCCAAAGCATTGTGACCTGGAAACCGCACGGCATGTGCATCCACGTTTGTTGAATGCATTGCTGCAAAGCACCGATGGTCGAGTTCGTGCGGCGGCTGTGCGAGTGCTGAGCCATTGGAAGTAGCAGGTCCCTAATTCGCGTGATCTGCTGACGAAAGCCGTTCAGGATGGGCATCCGCGAGTTCGCCTGGAAGCGATTCGAGCCCTGTCGTTCTCACCGCTGGAGGATTCCGAGCGACAGATCGCTGACGGCTCGGCGTTTGATGAAAGCAATCCGGAGACTGTCAAAACGCTGGCCCAGTACGATGACCCAAAGCTCGTCGAGACAGCCCTGCTGCCACTTAAACAGCCGGTTGATACGTTCATTGATTACGCGATGTGGCTGACGACAAAAGAGCTGGCCTCAAAATGGCGACCGGCTTTCGAAAAGGGCCAAATGAACTTCAATAACGATGCCGGTCAGATGGGCCGCCTGGCTTCCGGAGCCGCTCAAAATAAGGACGCCGCAACGTTGCAGACTCTGCTGACGATTTCGCGCACTCGCAAAATCGCGCCGCCTGTCAACGCCGTTGAATTCGCTCCGCTCACGGAATCGGATGATCCGGTTCTTCGTCACGCGGCATTGCAGGCCATCGGCGAATGGAACATTGCAGGCTTGAAGCCGCGCCTTGAAGCACTTGCGGCCAACAAGTCGGCTGATATCGCTGATCTCACGGCCGCGTTTGCAGGTATCGCGATGAGCAATGATGAGCAGCTTATTGGATTGCTGGAAGCCACAGGCAAAAGTTCAGACCTGACTGTCGAAGTTTGCAGTCTGGCTCTGGAAAGACTGGCGACGGCTCGCCCGCAAAAGGCTGCACCATTGATCGCGGACCTGGCAACCGCATTGCCGGAAGGCGGTTCCGCAATGAATGTTGCCCGAGCTCTGCTGAGCAAAAGGTGGGAGGGCGAGGCTCCTGCCGAGCCGTGTGTTTTCGCAAATCATCGGCTCGGCAGGAGCCTCGCCCTCTCAAGAATCAACTTTCAATTCGCTACCACCAAAATCCGAGACTGCACCCGTGACTGCGGGCAGATTGGAAAGCCGGTTGACGATGAGTTGCCAGCAGGCGATGCTTATGGCTCTGGACAGTTGTTTTTTCCTTTGCGACGTCTTCATGAAAAGGTGCGTTCCCATGACATGTTCGATCCGCTGTTTGTTGGTTTCTGGTGCGGCTTTATTGGTTTCTTCCGGCCTGTTTCTTCCGGCCAATGCTGCTACAGACTCGGATAGCGACGCAAAAGTTGCACAGCGTGAGGCCGAGTTTTCGAAGTCGATGGAGAACTGTGTTCTGGTCGGCACGTTCACCGTCGACGGGAAGGAAGACGGAGAACCTCTCAAGGCCGAGCGATATGAAATCGAGAGTGTTGTGAAGGCCAGCGACAATCTCTGGATCTTCACAACCCGTGTGAAGTACGGAAAACTCGACACAAAACTGCCAATCACTGTTCCGATGGAATGGGCCGGGGATACGCCGATGGTCACATTGACCAATGCCAGCCTGCCTGGTTTGGGCGAAGGTTTTTCGGCGCGTGTTTTGTTTTACGAAGATCGTTACGCCGGAACATGGCAACACGGTGCCGTAGGGGGACATATGTTTGGCAAAATCGAACGTAAAAAATAGCGGTGAAAGATCGCACTGAAATCCGGTTGGCTCAAGAGTCAAAGTCCAGGCTGCACAGGTTGCAAAAAATTTAAACATGCAGAAAACCCATCCCCGAAAGCGAAAATGGCTCGCGACAAGTTTAGTTCCGAAGACACTGACCGCATCGTTCAAATGGCGTGGGAAGACCGAACGACCTTCGATGCGATCCGGGTCCAATTTGATCTCACTCCGGCGGAAGTGATTGATCTGATGCGTGCAGAACTCAGCCCGTCTTCTTTTAAGCTGTGGAGAACCAGAACAGCCGGACGAAAAACGAAGCATCTTGCGAGGCGAGGTTTTGCGGTCGGACGGTTCCGCTGCCCTGATCAAAAGGGCTCATGAGTGGCGGGGTGTTACGGCAATGCGGTGGATTGCTGGCAGGTGCAGGGATCAGAGCAAAAATGTTCAGTTGGCGGACGGCACATGGAATGTGCCTGCGACTTTTGAACAGTATTTGCGTCAGTCAACAAGCCCATCGGCGTTGACGTCGTGCCATTTCATGGCGTTCCGCATCGGTTCAATTCGCAGCACGATGATGCCGTCCTGGAAGACTCGCACTGTTCCGGTGGATTCGGAAACCGCGATGGCGATTGCGCCAGTCGCTTTGGAGATCTCAGCAGCTGCCCAGTGGCGAGATCCCAGACCTTTTGAAAGCGTAATACCTTCCGCCGACGCTCGCAGATGTCGCCCGGCAGCAATGGCGAGCCCGTCTGAGGAAATCACAAAAGCGCCGTCGATCTGTGCCAGCTCTTTGATACTCTCACGAACTCGCGGATTGCGAATGGAGCGCTCGGTCTTGGGATATCCCCGGAACGGATCGTGAATCTGTTCCTGAGACATCTCCATGACTTTACGATGGTTGCCAACAACAAACAGAGTTCCAACGGGCTTGCCTTCTCGCCCTTCCCGGCCAATGTCGCAAGCCAGGTCGACGACAATACGCAGCGTTTCTAAAGGAACTTTGGTTTCCAGTCGCTGAAGATCCCGAGAAGTCAGTTTTGCCAATTGCTCCGCCAGCCGCACCACGCTGATGGTGTCGCAGCCAACTTTTTCGTAGGCCGAGTAGATCACGACAACTACGTCGCCAGTCTGCAGGAGCTCGTCCGCAATAGCTTCGAGCAACACCTGAGAAACCTGGAAATGGCGTGTCTGAGGTTCCTGCTGAATTTCCACAACGTCGACGTCATCCAGTCGAGCGGCTTCCTGGATCTCTTTTTTGTCCGAGGCCACAATGAGCCGAAAATTGGCCGCATTTCGCTTGAGCATCGCGAAATCCACGGGCTGTTCGGCCAGTAAAATCACGGCCGATGCCTGCACGTCTTCCGCAAGCCGTGCTCCGGCTTTGAGGATTTTTTCGAACTCCGGGCTAATTTCGTGTCTCGCCATGGTGGGAGTGTACGTTTTAACGTAAGCCGGTCAACGGACCAATTTTGCGCTTTTCGCGATGGAGAATGAAAGCAAACCGGATACCGGCCGGCCGTCTGTAACATTTCCGTGAGAATGTTGGCCCGAGTTTTCCCGGCGACTTAGGCTCTGCTTTGCGCCGTGTGGCAAGGCTTCTACAATCCGCTCACCGTTGGAATCGCCCGTATTGGAATCCTTCTGAAGGAAGCGCTCGTCCCATGACCCGTTCGATGGACAAAATCGTTGCTCTGTGCAAACGCCGAGGATTCATTTTTCAGAACTCCGAAATCTACGGCGGTCAGAACGGCTTCTGGGACTACGGTCCGCTCGGTACAGAACTCAAACGCAACGTGCGCGACGTGTGGTATCACGACATGGTGTCGGCCCATAACGAACTGCTCCAGCCCGCCGGGGCTCCTGCCACGTTTCAGATGGTGGGACTTGAGTCCGCTCTGATCATGCATCCGCAGGTCTGGAAATGTTCCGGGCACTACGACCTGTTCCACGACATGATGGTCGACTGCACGGAGACTCGCAAACGTTTCCGTGTGGACCACGTGAAGGGCCACTGGGTGAAGTGCAACGGCAAGGCCGTCAAACTGAAGGCAGGTGCAGACGGTACTGTTGAAGAAGTTGATCGCGTCTTCATCACGACGACTGAGTCGAACCCGATCGAACATGTCAAAGAGCGAGCTCTGAAGATTTTCGATCTGCGAGCTAAGGATGCCGAACGCCTGCAGATCGAAGAGTCGACTCTGGCATTGGCCTCCATCGACGCGGCCGATCGAATGAGGATCTTTGCCCCGGAGGCTTCTTGCCCGGGTACACTGACGGATCCTCGCGAATTCAATCTGATGATGAAAACCATTATCGGAGCTCTCGGCGGCGAAGAGGACTCAGCGTTTCTGCGACCGGAGACGGCACAGGGAATTTTCGTCAACTTCAAGAACGTCTGCGACAGCACTCGCGTGAAGTTGCCGTTCGGTATTTGTCAGGTCGGCAAGAGCTTCCGTAACGAAATCACGCCGCGCAACTTTACGTTTCGCTCGCGTGAGTTCGAACAGATGGAAATCGAATTCTTCTGTCACCCGTCACAGTCACGCGAATGGTACATGTACTGGCGCGATCGTCGGTACAACTGGTATCTGAATTTGGGGATTTCAAAGGATAACATCATCCTCAGAGATCATCATCACGATGAACTGGCTCATTATTCCGTCGGCACTGCTGATATTGAGTACGCTTTTCCGTTCCTCGATCCGGGCGAATATGGTGAACTGGAAGGGATTGCTCACCGCGGCGACTTCGATCTTCGTTCGCACATGGAAGGCAAACTGACGAAGAACGCGGCTGGCGAGCTGGAAGTCGAAAAACTTCCAGACGGAAAACCAAAGTATCGCGGCAGCGGCAAGGACCTGACCTACTTTGACGATCAGACTCGCGAACGATTCATTCCGCACGTTATCGAACCGTCGGCCGGTGCAGACCGCGGCACATTGGCGTTCATTTGCGAAGCGTACCACGAAGACCACCAGCCGGATGAAAATGGCGTCATGCAGGAACGTACCGTCATGCGATTTCATCCTCGCCTGGCTCCGGTGAAGGCTGCTGTTTTCCCGTTGATCAAAAAAGAAGGCATGCCCGAAAAGGCGGCCGAGATCTTCGGCGAACTCAAGGCCGCTGGTTTGAGTGTTCAATATGATCAGCAGGCCGCGATCGGAAAACGCTATCGCCGCATGGACGAAATCGGAACTCCGTTCTGCATTACAGTCGATGGCGATACCATGTCCGGTGGCACCGTGACGATCCGTGACCGGGATACACTGCAGCAGGAACGCATTCCTGTCGATCGAATTGTGGACGAAGTGATCAGCCGATTGAAGGCGTAATTCTGCGTCAGGGGAAGAACAAGAGAACTCAATGACCCTCACTGTTCTGCATGGAGCTCGCGTTTACGATCCTGCCAATGGGATCGATGGTGAACTGCGCGATGTGTGGATCCAGGACGGAAGGATGATCGCGGCTCCGAAAGATTCTGGTGAACGAGCCAGCATCCGGGTCAACTGCGAAGGCATGATCCTCATGCCTGGCGGCGTGGATATGCATTGTCACATCGCCGGGCCCAAGGTCAACACGGCTCGCAAGATGCTGCCGGAACAGCGTCGACTGACGGTCCCGATGGCTCGCACATCGCTGACTCGGTCCGGCACTCTGGGAACCGTGCCCAGCACATTCGCTACCGGTTATTTATACGCCGGGCTTGGATACACGACTGCGTTCGACGCGGCTGTGCCACCCATCGGCGCACGACATGCGCACGACGAACTTCAGGACACACCGATTCTGGACAAGGGATTCTATGTGATGATGGGAAACAACCATCTGATCATGGAACAGATCGCCAAAGGGCAGCCGCAGTTGCTGGACGCCGCTGTTGCGTGGCTTCTGAACGCGACGGGCGGGTATGCCGTGAAGCTCGTCAATCCAGGCGGCGTGGAGATGTGGAAGGGCGGCGGGGATGGCTACTGCGGACTCGATGAAAAAGTCCCTCCATTTGGCATCAGTCCGCGTCAGATTCTCGCTGAACTTTCTCGTTCGGTGGACCGACTGGGCCTGCCGCATTCCTCGCATATTCACTGCAATCACCTGGGAATTCCCGGCAACTGGACCACGACGCTGGAAACAATGAAGTCGCTGGATGGTTCGCGAGCCCATCTGACTCACATTCAGTTTCACAGCTACGGCGGAAGTCTGGATGATCAGTCCACGTTCTGCTCGCAGGTTCCGGAACTCGCCGATTACGTCAATTCGCATCCACTCCTCACAGTCGACGTGGGGCAAGTGGTGTTCGGCGAAACAACATCCATGACCGGCGATGGTCCGCTGGGACATTATTTGCACAAAGTCACCGGGCGAAAATGGTTCAGTGGCGATGTGGAGCTGGAAGGCGGCTGCGGCATTGTCCCGATCACTTACCGCGACAAGAGCTTCGTTCATTCATTGCAATGGGCAATCGGACTCGAATGGTACCTGCTTGTCACGGATCCGTGGCGAATTGCCATGAGTACCGATCATCCCAACGGCGGATCGTTCCTCGCATATCCTGAAATCATTGCTCTGCTGATGGAACGGTCGCGTCGCGAAGAATTCATGAAGCGGCTTCCCGAACGGATCCGTGAACGATGCACGCTGGCTGAGCTGACTCGCGAATATACGCTCAACGAAATTGCCATCATCACTCGTGCCGCGCCCGCGCGCATGTTGGGTCTGAAGAATAAGGGTCATCTGGGCCCAGGAGCAGACGCGGACATCACCGTTTACAGTCGCCAGAATGATCTGGAAGAAATGTTCCGTATGCCGCGTTACGTTTTCAGTCGCGGCACACTGATCATTGATGACGGAGAAATTCGCGCCGTGACCGAAGGCGAAACGTTCATGGTCCGCCCTGAGTTTGATGCGGATACGACTCCGGTGATTCGTGAATGGTTCGAACGAAATTCGACGCTGCAGTTTGCCAACTTCGCTGTTGATGAACACGATGTGGGCGACCGTGTCGCTGTGGTCGATACGCCATTTGTTCCGAGCCCAAAAGAACCGCTGGCTGATGAAGAAACGGATTGTGAACTCCGCTCGTAGGTCGCGCTTCAGCCGGGATTCGCAAAGCGTCTCAGCAGGCTCAGTTACGAGCAGGCCCGGTCCCCAGCGAGACGTTGATTTAGTCACAACCTGAGCCGCGAGGCGCTAGCCGTCTGTGGATTTAATCATAACCCGCTTCGTCAGCGAGGGATGTTGGGAAAAAAACGCGGGAAATTTTATCCCTCACTGACGTGTCGGGTTGTGAAAACCCAATAAATCAACATCCCGCTAGCGCTTTGCGGCTCATTAAATCAGCACGCTGCCAGCGGGGCGATTTCATTTCCTGCTGAGTTGATGCCAGTCGCAGGCCAGGGTCGCGACTGATTGCAATCTCCGGGACTTTGACCAGAATAGAGGCCACCCAGTTTCATTAACCAATCTCTTGCAATGGTCACGCAATGTCGTCTCAGGAAGATCGTTCACTTCATTTTGAAACTCAGTGCATTCATCGGGGAGTCCACAAGGATCAACAGTACAACAGTGTGACCACACCGATCTATCCTTCGTCCACCTTTTACTGGGACAATCTGGAGAAGAGCGCGGGCTACGACTATACCCGATCGGCGAATCCAACCCGCACGGCTCTTGAAGAAAACATCGCAACGCTGGAAGGCGGCGTCGCCTGTGCTGCCACTTCGTCCGGAATGTCAGCGATCCATTGTGCGATGTCGTTGTTTTCGCCTGGCGATCACATTATCGCTCCCGTGGATGTTTATGGAGGCACGTTTCGCCTGTTTGAAAAATTCCTGAGCGTCAAGGGACTCAGCTTTACGTTTGTCGACATGACGTCGCTTGAAAGTCTCGCCGCGGCATTCACGTCTGCCACAAAGTGTGTCTGGATTGAAACGCCCAGCAACCCGCTGCTAAAGGTGGTGGACCTCGCCGCAGTCACACAACTGGCCCGGCAGCATCATGTTGTCACAATCTGCGACAATACTTTCATGTCTCCCTATCTTCAGCGGCCGCTGGATTTTGGCGTCGACATTGTGGTGCATTCGACGACCAAATACATCAACGGTCATTCTGATGTGATCGGCGGCTGTGTGGTTTCGAAGTCCGAAGAACACGGAAAGAAGATCGCATGGATCTGCAATGCACTCGGTCTGGCGTGTTCGCCGTTTGATGCATGGCTGGTACTGCGCGGAGTCAAAACGCTGGGTTGTCGAATGGAAGCGCAGCAGAGCAATGCCATGCAGGTGGCTAGATTCCTTGAATCACATCCACTGATTGAACGAGTCTACTACCCTGGTCTGGAGTCACATCCGCAACATGCTCTCGCAATGATCCAGCAGCGTGGTTTTGGAGCTATGCTGGCGTTCGACACAAAGGACGGCCGTTCGATTGCCGAGCGTGTCTGCCTGAAGACGAAACTCTTTGATGTGGCGATTTCCATTGGAGGGATCGAATCGCTGATCTCGTTCCCGGTGACGATGAGCCATGCGTCGATGACTCCCGAAGCTCGCGCCGCCGCAGGCATTACGGAGAAAACCGTGCGGGTTTCCGTCGGCCTGGAACACCCGGATGACCTGCTAGCCGACCTCAAGCAGGCTCTGGATGGCTGATGTGAGAGTGAATTCACACAAGCTCGAAGCGAAAGTAAGTGATTCTTCCTCGCACAGAACCCACTCGCTGGCGGTTCAAGGTTGTCAGACGGCATTGGCAAGTAAGAAAGCTCACTGACGGTGCAATCATACCCTATTCAGTGTTTCCGCCTGCTGAAGTTGCGACTTAGTCGTGAAGAAAAATGGCCGCCTTGCCGGCCAAGCCTGCCTCCGCGGCAAATGCGAGCATGTGAATCACGCATATTCTTCGGGGGAAGGCTTTTCTGGTCTCTGTCATTCTGCGTAAAACACACCGGCGGAGGCGAGCAAACACACGAGGATTTACGCTGCTTGCGCGAGTAGTGGGCTGGCAACTCCGACTTTCGGAATTAAACCGATCCGTTTTGGCCGCTTGCATTTCAAAACGAAAGGCTCTATAAACGACCCAGTTGCGGGCAATGCGTTTTAAACGCGTTGAGTGTCGCAAGAGCATTATTCGGATGACTAATTAAAGAGGAACTCGCCCATTGCGGGGGCCTCGTTAAATAAGTAAGCCGGCGTGAATGAGATCCTTTGGGGTTTCGGTCACGCCGGTTTTTTTTTGCACTTCGTGATGGCGGCCGTGACCAATGTTGGCATAGCCAGGTTCCACCCGTTGTTTAATCGGAGTTTGCTGAAGCTGATGACAAAGCTACCTGGAATACTGTTGGTCTTGCTGATCTGTGTTAGCGGCATAGGCTTTTATCGTGGCTGGTTTTCTGTTTCGACGCACAATGGCGAAGAGGATGGCCAAAAGCCCGAAGTCAGCCTTAGCGTGGACTCGGACAAAGCCAAAGAGGATGTTGAGACGGTCAAGGACAAGGCTGTGGAACTGACAGAAGACGCTCAGGCGGGAGTCCACCGGCTGGGTGATCAAGCGAAAGAAACCTTGAAGAAAGATTAGCGATCTTCCAGAAACGACTTTCTCTACGAAGCGATGACGCTGCCAATTTTACTCTCTGTCCATTTAAGGGGAATTGAAATGTTAGGAACTATTCTGATCGTGCTCTTGATTCTGATGCTGCTGGGCACAGTGCCTACATGGCCACACAGCCGGAACTGGGGTTATGGACCAAGCGGTGGTCTTGGATTGGTCGTCCTGATCCTGGTGATTCTGCTGCTCATGGGACGCCTGCCCTTCTGACCAGGCAATCGTTAACGGATGACATGCAACCGCTGATCACGGAGAGACGAAATGAAAATTGGAATTGCCGCCGACCATGGTGGATTCATCCTGAAACAGCGAGTGGCAGAATCGCTGCGGGGTTGGGAATTCGGAGTCGTGGATTTTGGGGCTCATGAACTGAATGCTGGAGACGACTATCCAGATTTTGTCATTCCCCTGGCCAAAGCCGTCGCCGCTGTTGAGGTGGAACGAGGAATCGCGATCTGTGGCAGCGGCGTGGGAGCATCCATCGTCGCGAACAAAATTCCAGGTGTGCGAGCGGCATTGATCCACGATGGTTTCTCTGCCCGCCAGGGTGTTGAAGATGACGACATGAATGTCATTTGTCTTGGCGGAAAAGTGATCGATTCTGAACTGGCTTTGGAGCTCATCAAGACATTTCTGGAGGCTCGTTTCAGCGGTGCCGAACGACATCGGCGTCGTCTGGAAAAAGTGGCGGCACTTGAAAGCCATCATGTCGGCCAATGAATCTCTCGGTCGAACATTTTTGAAAGGCGAAACCATGAAAGTGACTCAACAACTTCACAATCTGGGCCAAAGCATCTGGCTCGACAATATCACACGCAAGCTTCTGGCAAGCAGCACTCTGCAACGTTACATAAGCGACTTTTCGGTCACGGGACTGACATCCAACCCCACGATCTTCGACCATGCGATCAGGAATAGCAGTGACTATGACGATGCAATTCGCCAAAAGGTTCAGGAAGGGAAATCGCAAGAAACTGTCTTCTTCGAGCTGGCATTGGAAGACTTGAAACAGGCTGCTGATTTGTTTCGACCAATTCACGACCAAAGCAACGGCGTGGACGGCTGGGTTTCTCTGGAAGTCTCGCCGGAGTTGGCTTACCACGCCGCCGGCACCATCAATGCCGCCAAAAAACTTCATGACCAAGCCGATCGGCCGAACCTGTTCATCAAGATTCCGGGAACTAAAGAAGGCCTTGTCGCGATCGAAGAATCGATCTTCGCAGGCGTGCCCGTCAACGTAACACTGTTGTTCTCCTGCGATCAGTATGTTGCGGCGGCCGAGGCCTATCTGCGAGGCATCGAGCGGCGGATTGCAGCCGGACTAAATCCCGAAGTCGGCTCAGTAGCGTCGATCTTCATCAGCCGCTGGGATGTGGCCGTCGCTGACAAGGTACCGGACGAACTGAAAAACCAGCTCGGAATCGCCGTGGCGGGACAGACCTACAAGGCCTACCACAGTCTGGTCGATTCGCCACGGTGGAAGGCCATCTTCAACGCCGGAGCTCGCAGTCAACGACTGCTCTGGGCCAGCACCGGAACCAAGGATCCTGATGCCTCAGATACACTTTATGTATCCGCGCTAGCTTCACCGGCCACTATCAATACGATTCCCGAAGCCACATTGCTCGCATTTGTAGATCACGGAGAGCTCGGTGAATCGCTTCCCGAACGATCGGGCGGCTTCAAGCAGATGCTAAGTGAATTCACCAAAGCCGGAATTGACATCGACACCCTGGCGACACAACTTCAGGAGGAAGGGGCAGAGTCGTTCGGCGAATCCTGGTCTGCTCTGATGGATTGTATTTCATCCCGGTCTCTGGCGCTTGCGAGTTGTTGATTGCCTGTGTTTTCAAAACCCGAAGCGTAAGTTTTGAAGTTGCGCTTATCGAAGTTGCGTGGGACGAATATGCCGAAAAGTCAGGAAAATATCATAACCCGACGCGTCAGCGACGGATTTGTTCGCAGGTCGCACAAACGCAAGAACTCAGTCCCTCACTGACGTGTCGGGTTGTGATGAGTTCTTCATCGCCCGGGATTTTGAATCGTAACATTCCTGATGATGGACTCGCGAAGGAACACTACTATGGAACCGATTAGCAGCCTGCGCATTCTGACGATCAACGGCGGTTCATCGAGCATCCGTTTCGCGATGTACGATACGGGCGAATCACTGCAGCGGATATTCTCTGGAAAGATCGATCGCATCGGTCTGAGCGGCACAAGTCTGACGTATAATAACTCGATCACCGAACAGCAAAACAGCCTCACTCTGACCGCCGCCAATCACAAAGCCGCAGCGAAATTTCTGATCGATTGGCTGGAAGAGCAAGTTGTGTTCGACTCGGTTCGAGCCGTGGGACACCGCGTGGTGCATGGCATGCAACACACGACGCCTGAATTGGTCACTGAAGAATTATTGGCTGAACTGCGTCAAATCACGCCTTGCGCTCCGCAACATCTGCCGGGCGAAATTCAGCTGATGGAATCGTTCCGTCATCGCTATCCAAAGCTGCTTCAGGTCGCCTGCTTTGACACAGCATTTCATCGCACGATGCCGCGCGTCGCCAAACTTCTTCCGATTCCTCGACGATTCGACGAGAAGGGCGTTCAGCGATACGGCTTCCATGGTTTGTCGTATGCGTATCTAATGGAAGAACTCGTCCGCGTCGGCGATCCGGCAGCCACCAGCGGCCGCGTGATTCTCGCCCATCTGGGCAACGGCGCAAGTCTGGCCGCCGTGCGCAATGGCAAGAGCATCGACACCAGTATGAGCTTCACGCCAACAGCGGGATTGCCCATGAGCACTCGCAGCGGCGACCTGGACCCCGGACTGTTCGACTACCTGTCACGCACGGAAAACATGAACGCTGCTCAATTCAACGCGATGGTCACCTCGCATTCCGGACTGCTGGGAATTTCCGAAACCAGTTCCGATGTGCGGGATCTGCTGGATGTTGAATCTGAGGATGTTCGCGCAGCCGAAGCGCTCGCACTGTTTTGTTATCAGGTCAAAAAATGGATCGGCTCATTCGCCGCAGCGTTGGGCGGCCTAAATACGCTGGTGTTCGCTGGAGGCATCGGCGAAAACGCCTCCTTCATTCGCTCTCGGATCTGCGAAGACATGACGTTTCTCGGCATCGAACTGGATTCTTCACGCAATACGAAGGGGGCTGATGTGATCTCCACAAAAGAAAGTCGCGTCACAGTTCGCGTCATTCAGACGGACGAAGAACTCGTGATCGCACGTTCCACCTGTCGCGTTCTTGGCATTACCGTTAACGAGCAACAATCCGTTGATTCGAAGGAATTGAAGTGCTTATCAAGCTGACCACTCTGCTGGCAATGTTCGATTCACCCAAACTGAAAGATGTCGCCCAGGACGTGGAAGAGACGTTGGTCCAAATCATGAAGGACGAAGCGACCGAGTAACCGCTCGATAGCTGCCAGTGAGGTTAGAAGAAGATGGCTATAGATCCCATTTGCGGAATGAAGGTTGACCAAGCTTCTGAACTGCGCGCCGAGCGCGACGGACAGACGTACTTTTTTTGTAGTTCGAGTTGTCGGGAAACGTTTCTGGCTCACGGTCCTGCTGTGAAGGGCGAAGATGATTGTTGCGGCAAATCATCAGACGATGATGCCCAGAACGTTGCCGCTGCGTCGCAGTCTGATGCTGCCAAATACGTTTGCCCAATGTGCTCTGGTGTTCAGTCCAGCAAACCCGGCGCATGCCCGAAATGCGGAATGGCCCTGGAACGCAATCCGGCATGGGTACAACCAAAGGCCGACAAAACCATCTACACTTGTCCGATGCACCCCGAAGTGCAGCTGGACCATCCCGGCGATTGCCCCAAGTGCGGTATGGCGCTGGAATTGCAAACAGTGAGTGCGGGAGCGGACGAGGAGGACAACGTCGAACTCCGCGACATGACACTTCGATTCTGGATCGGTGCGGCGTTAACGTTGCCGGTCTTTGTACTTGCGATGGCGCACATGGTCCCCGGATTGGGCCAGCAGGCGTGGGTCACCAGTGATCTATCCCGCTGGATTCAGTTTGTGCTGACGACGCCCGTTGTCCTCTGGGCCGGCTGGCCGTTCTTCGTACGCGGCTGGCGGTCGGTTTTGTCGCGGCATCTGAACATGTTCACATTGATCGCCATCGGCGTGGGCGCAGCCTTTGTCTTTAGCGCCGTCGCGATGCTTTTGCCCGGCCTGTTTCCGGACACGATGCAACACGAGGGCAAGGTTGGCATCTACTTTGAGGCCGCTGCGATGGTCACGGTGCTGGTCCTGCTTGGCCAGGTGCTTGAGCTTCGAGCCCGCAGTCGCACAGGCAGTGCAATCAAGGCGCTGCTGAATCTCGCTCCACCGACGGCAAAACAAATCACATCGGACGGCGATCATGAAGTACCGCTCGACCAGGTAAAAGTCGGTGATCGGCTGCGCGTGGTGCCCGGCGACAAGGTGCCCGTGGATGGCGCTGTCGTTGAAGGTCATTCGAGCGTGGAAGAGTCGATGATTACCGGCGAACCGCTGCCGGTTGAAAAATCCGTCGGTGACAAGGTAACCGGCGGCACAATCAACGGGGCTGGCAGTTTCATTATGCAGGCCGAGCGTGTCGGTAGTGACACGTTGCTCGGACAGATCGTCAACATGGTGGCCGAAGCTCAGCGCAGCCGTGCCCCCATTCAAGGTCTCGCGGACAAGGTTGCCGGAATCTTCGTCCCGGTCGTGTTGGCGGTTTCGGTGCTGACTTTTGTCGTTTGGATGTGGATCGGGCCGGAGCCCAGACTTGCCCACGCCATTATCAACGCGGTCGCCGTCCTGATCATCGCCTGTCCGTGTGCTCTTGGGTTGGCGACGCCCATGTCAATTATGGTCGGTGTCGG
>JBDNHX010000398.1:0-6208 GCA_041688565.1 Planctomycetaceae bacterium | reverse complement strand
CCGCCTGAACCGAGGCTTCGAGCACGCCCGCTTGCATGTTGTCTTGAAAGCTCTGACGACCCGACTTCGAAATCAGCAAAGCATCGGAGATCAGATGCACTACCACTGGAAAGGAAATCACCCGGTCATAGCATCGCCCGCAATGTTTGCTCGAAATCAATGGGCTTGTGAAATCCTGCGGGCAGATGGTCGCCACGGATTTCCAGAAGTTTGAAGCCAAAATCTCAGGGCTGCATCACGGCATCAGGAACACAGCAGAAACCGCTTGACACTTTTTGCTGACACTGATAACGTTCTCGCGATCGAGCGGGCAGAATGCCTGCCCGACGAAAACTCAAGGGGGATTAGCTCAGTTGGGAGAGCGCTTGCATGGCATGCAAGAGGTCATCGGTTCGACCCCGTTATCCTCCACTTGTTGTAAGTTGTTGCCGTTCCTCACTTTAGAGGAAACCAGTCCTGTCGGACTGAGCGGCGTGAAACGAGGTTCTACCCGTTTCCGTACCCTTTTTGGGAGCCGCCTCATGTCCACTCGTCCGCCAAAATACTGCCTTCATAAACCATCCGGACAAGCTCGAGTCCGTATCGATGGGAAGGATATCTACCTTGGCGAATTCAACAGTCAGAAGTCGCAGGAACGCTACAATGAGATCATTGCCAGATTCCTGACAGGCAAACTCAACGTAGACAGTGAAGCCCTGACACTGTCACGCATTGCCATCATGTATATCGCATTTGCTCGTGGTTACTATCTCAAGGATGGTAAGCAGACAGGCGAGGTCTACTGCATCCAAATGGCACTCAAACCGCTCCTAAAATCGTTCGGGCGCGAAAGAATCAGCCATTTTGGGCCACGGAAACTGAAGCAGGTTCGCGAAGAAATGATTTGCCTTGATTGGGCGCGGAACACGATCAATCAAGCGGTGATGCGGATCACACGCATGTTGCGCTGGGCGACAGAAAACGAATATGTCGATGCATTGACTTATCAGGCTTGCAAAAGCGTGACTGGCTTGCGTCGTGGGAGATGCAAAGCCCGCGAGACAGAACCAGTGCAACCGGTTCCACAGGCCAACATTGACGCTGTTGAATTATTCGTCAGCCGGCAAATCTGGGCCATGATTCAGCTACAACTTTGTACTGGAATGCGTCCCGGAGAAGTTTGCATGGTTCGTGACTGTGACATCGACAAGACTGGCGACGTCTGGGAGTATCGACCGCAGACCCACAAAACGGCCCATCATGGCCGGGATCGCCTGATATTCATCGGGCCGCGAGGGCAGAAGATTCTGGCGCCATACTTCGCGAATCTGGACGAGAGCGGCTACCTCTTCCGACCTACCGCTGCTGAGGATAATCGGCAAACTCTCCGTCGAGTCAGCCGCAAGAGTCGGATGACACCCAGCCAAGAGACTCGGCGACGAAAGCAGAGTCCAGTCCGAACTCCGGGAGATAGATACCAGCGGACGAGTTACACAAGAGCGATCACGAGGGCCTGCAAATTAGCCAAGGCTCCAGAGTGGTCACCAAACCAGTTGCGTCACAATGCCGCGACCGAACTCCGCAAGAAATTCGGACTGGAAGGAACTCGCACGGTCCTTGGCCACAGCAACGCGGATATGACGCAGGTCTATGCGGAAATCGACCACGACGCAGCACGGCAAATCATGCGGTCTGCTGGGTGATATTTCTTATGTAAGCTGCCAATACGGTGAGCACTCGATAACGTGTTCAACGAGCAATGTTTTGGAACAGGCTGCCGGGCAGGGACGTGTTGACGTGCGCCCGGTCGATATTGGTGCGTTTGTCTGTGATCGGCGATGTTCGTTTTGCAGTACGTGCCTCAAACATCCGCTTGGCTCCAGGCACGCCATACAGGGATTAGACCGCTCCCGGTAAATTTTCCGGATCCGATGGATGACCATTGGTACGGCATTGCGCCGCTGCTGCTCGATGTGGAACATGACAGCGATTCCGCTGAACGCTGGCGATCAGTGTTGATGTATTGCCTGTCCGGTAATGTGCAATCGGTTCTGGATGAATAGGCTCACATTCTGGTGGAGTCTCCTGGCGTTCGAGGCAGCAGTCGTCAGGAAATTGCCAATGCGGTCAGTTCGGCTATCGCAAGCAGCCTTAAGCTCAGGACGGCAACAACGAAAGCGGACGTGATCAGCACGACCGGACGGACAGCACGGATCGACAATCCCATCCGATTCCGGACCCGATTTGCAATGCGGTTTTGTGACTAGGAAGCAGATGACAATGGCGATCAAACACGACCTGACCAAGTCCGTACGGCTTTCAATTCGCCGTTCTGGCCATTCGTTCTGGCAACAACGTCCGTTGGCCAGAAAGGCCTAGATTTCCACAATGACTGCCACGCTGTGGTCCACTGGAATCTCCAGTCAAACCCTGTAGACCTGAACAAAGGGAAGGACGCGTCCACAGTTACAAAGGCCATGCTCTGCGAAAGAACATCGCGAGTGAGTTTTGAAACGCCTGGAAAACCCTGCACAGGAACCCATGGGAATCCATGTTCCAGACGGCCCATGACTCACGCGATGAGGGTCAAAACGACCTCTTCCCTTTTGGATTGCCCCATTCGGAGACGCAACGATCCAGCGGCATACTCCTTCACTGCCCCTCAGCCGTGACACCGCAGTACGCAGATCTGCTGAGAACACTTGTGCTCTACCGGATGGTTTTCGGCCAGAACCGCGAAGACCTGATTCAGTATCTTCTCACACGGCTTCCGCCAACCGAAGTAAAACGCATTGCAGAGTTCTACCGTGTTGGTTTATCTCCAACGACTAAGACTCGGTTTGTTTGTCCCGCGATTAAATGAGACCACTTAGTCAGCCGATGGCTCCGACTCGAAAAAGCATTTAATGATCAGTATTGTGCGTTATGGGAACAAAATAGGCGAAGGAGAGTAGAAACGACGAATACAACCAAGTAGAACTGAAAGCATGCCATTCCTCTGGATGCGCCGGGTTGTCACCCACGTGTGGTCTCGTTCTGTAGAGCCTGCCCCGGAGTTAGTTCAATGGTGATCGCAAATCTGTGTCCTGTACCGACGTTTTCTGACGATCCCGAACTGCTCTGCCATGTTCAACTTGTCCAGGCGATCCTAGTTGATTTGATCACGCAGTACCCCCAGTGGTTTCCGCGATACGAAGGCTTTCGCCAACGCTATGCGCGTGAAATATCCAACGCTCTTCAAAAACTCGTCGTGAGTGCGGATCGCCTAATCGATCAACTCGTCGCTGTGACCGGCACGCCAGAACTGTCGGAATCCCAGCACAAACTGCATAACGAACTCTGGTCAACGTCCACGGATTGCAACCTGCAAATCGGTGGTGGCATCGAGGATTGGATGCCGATCCTGGTGGGCTTTGTGGAACATTGCTTCCCTCGAGGATTCCAAGAGTGGTTGGCTTTGGCGGACCGTGTATACGACGTGCACGAAACCCGCGAAGCGATGGAAATCCTGACGACCCTAGTCTTGCAGGTTTTCGAGCGTGCCGTCAAGGAGGGTTGTGTCGCGATGAACATTGGCGACATAGCCGCCCACGACCCAAAAAGAGCATTCGCGATTTGCCTGACTCTATTCGCTGATGTCGTGGCCAGCTCACAGTTGTCGTGGCCGACCGACGCTGAAGTGACTGATTTCGCGGCGATGTGCCAGCCTCCGTTGATTGCAATGTCCGCGGCGCACCGGACGACTCTGGCGCTCCTGTTGCAGGATCATCCGATGTATTGCGGACGTCGAGAACAAAGAGCGAATCGAGAAAATCCCTTTGCGTTCGTGCTCCGCACACAGATGCCCTCACAACCAATCAGCAGGGGATTGCAGCCAGAAGTCAATGCCGAGGGGCGACTGACCGGACTGCGCGTAATCAACCGGCCGTCTCAGCAATTAGCGACTTTACACATCGATGAAAATACAGGCGTCACGGACGTGGAAGATCGGCTGTTGGCCGCCACTGTCCCGGAAAGTAAAGTGGCACGCCGGAATCGCGGTGGCACAGTAACTGAGTACGATCGGAAGATAGTCTGGGATGCCATTAAAGCCTACAAAACACAGCATCAAAAAAAAGAACCGGGCTTCACGGAACTAAAACAAGCTCTTAAAGGTCGTGGTGCGGGAAGCCAAAAATTGCAGGCAATTTTGGCTGAGTTACGACTAGCCGGTAAATACAGCCTTCCGGGGCGTCCTCGAAACAATAAGCGACCCAACGCAGAGTCAGTCCGCAGTCCGATGGACCGCAGAATTCAATAAGTTTGATGCTTGGGATTTGCATCTGAACGTCAACGATAACGACCTGTCCGCACTGCGGTGCTTCCTGCTGAGGACGCAGTTGGCCAACTGTTGGGTACCAGGCGGCGTACCAGTGACGCATACAGATTGTCGGCATTCAATTTGGCCTCTCCGATGCTCCGTGTTTGCCTTGCACCAAAACATTGATCGTATGACGGCTTTTCCGGCATATTCACCTCGAGTAAATGCCGAACCATGAACTGATGATCAATCCGTCCGTGTGGATTCAGCCAGCAGATAAAAGGTACACGCCAATTAGAATCCGTATTCTGCGGCGGTAGCACATGTCGCATCAAACCATTCGACGGAATCTCATGTGACAGGCCAAGTGCTTTCAATGCGATGCAGCACTTGATAAGGGATCGCAGATTCGCGATTGAGGATGCTGAGCAAGAAACTGATCTTAAAGTCTCGAAATTGGTTTAGGCGATTTCGAGCCAAATTGACATTTGAATACTTCGCGGAAGTCCTCTGCAAACAAGGTCTTACGTGCAGTTACGCTGTGCCAGCGGACTACTCCTATGCCGCGATGTGCCGCGATATTCCGCAGCATCGCAGTGGATCGGATTCAGTCTTTTCTGTTTCGCTTTTTGTGACAGACTTCGGCCAGTTTATTGGCCACGTCTAAAACTCAATAAGAGACAAACATGAACAAAGTGAAGCTAGTTCCACTGCGAATCGCGATTGCAGAATTAATTTCGCACGAAATTGGTCCAGGCACACAGTGGCGGTGGGCCACACACGGCTTGGCTGGCATCGACGGCGATCGAATAAGAATAAAAATTTGGTTCGTCGGCAGAAAGCCATTTACGACGCTGACCGCAGTGGAAGAATGGATTGAAGCCGTGACTGCGGCTCGGATGTCGCGAGTGCAACGCACGCGAGAGTCTCGCGAAGTAGTGTCTGATGAGGAACTTCGTGCAGCTGGGTTGATAAATACACATAACGCCAGCCCACGAAACTCCAATAACGATCGCCGGGCAGACGGAGGTGTAGAATGAGTCCCCACCATCCATACGCAGCTTTGTTTCCGCTATTGCCTGAGAATGAACTAGATGTACTCGCAAAAGACATGCGAAAGTGTGGACTTCGGTCGCCGATTATTCGCGATGAAGTAGGCCAGATCCTAGACGGCAGGAACCGCGAAGCGGCTTGTGTTTTGGCCAATGTGGCTCCTCGGTACGAGGTATTCGTGGGGGGCGACGAGCGGAAATTGCAGTTAGTCCTATCTCAGAATATGAATCGCCGACACCTGACCACGAGTCAACGGGCGATCGTAGCCGCGAAGCTGATGCCAGTATATAGCGAGCTCGCGAAGGCGCGGCAGCAAGCCAGCGGTGGCGACAAAAAATCACTGAAACGATCGGTTCCGGCGAAATCACCGGAACCGGAAACGAAAACGAAGAATAAAGAGAAGGGCGACGCGCGTGACCTCGCAGGAAAAGCTCTTAAGGTGTGCGGAAAATCTGTGGACTCGGCTACGAGGGTTCTTGCTGCAGGGATACCGGAGATAGTTTCGGCGGTCGAATCCGGCGATCTGTCTATCTCTGCCGCCTCAGCGTTGATGGCATTGCCGGCTGACGAACAGCGAACGATCGTCGAAGCCGGAGGTATCAGCGCAGCTAAAGCTGCAGCCGGGCAAATTGTACGGTCTCGGCCACGTCCGACGATGGTGCCGGGTGCTGCCGCACCAGCAGTTGTAGGGGTCGATTCGCAAAAGAACGCGTTAATGCCAATGACGAACGGCAATACAGCGGATTCGTCATTGGACGAGTTGCTAGCTCGAGCAGCCGGATCGTCGCACTCGCGACGAGTTCAGGTCATCGAAACTCTTCTAAGGGGATTGCCCGATCGCGAAATTCAGGCAGTTTTGGATCGGTGTAATGAGCT
>JBDNHX010000397.1:0-3929 GCA_041688565.1 Planctomycetaceae bacterium | reverse complement strand
ATCCGGCGTCTCGTATCCGCCCATCGCATTCGCAGGATTGAACGCAAGGATTCGGCCGCATCCACCGATTGTCTCCGCGATTCGGGCATTGACGCAATTGCCAAAGCTCTCACCGATAAAAGTCGTCTGAGTAGGATCGATCTGCAAAGACACCAGAAGTTCGGATGCCTCCCATGATACCGGATCTATGTTTTGCGCCACAGCGAGCGGGTTTGGAAGCCCGTGCCATGTCCGCCGCGATTGCTTCGACCAGTCGATAATCAGCACATTGCACTCCGGCAAGGCTTTGCAAATTGCGTCTGCCAATTGATGAAACCGGTCCCCTGCCGCTGTCCCACCCATCCCATGCGTGATCACAATTGTGGGGCGATTCAGCTCATACGGGCACCGCGAATCGTGGAGGATCTGAGCTTGCAACGACTGAGCAGAACACTCCGTCGTGATCCACGGATTATCGGCAGAAGTCAACGCTTCGTTGGCGAGGGTCTCCTCCCGGACCAACAGAAGAGCCATCAGAGCGAGCGTGCCTGCGATCAAATTCGTTTGGCAATGCAATCGGAAGTTTGCTAACATCGTTTTCGCCATGAAAGATGGAGTGGTGTGGCCTCTCTTTCCTGAGGCTACGGCCAGCTACATCTCGACCGCTGCAAGATGCGTTTTTTTGCGAATCTATTAAAGATTTCAGCGCGGGAAAACTTTCGAAAATGCCGCGCTCGATTCGGCCCACGATGTCGCCTAAGGACATATGCAGTTTGCTGAATGGTCCGGAATCAGAATTGAGTACACGCCAAACTCCACGCCGCGACCACTAGGTTTTACTTAAACTACCCATAGGGAGCGAAAGTGCATGATTATCGGCGACGAAGAAAATGGTTTTCCTGATTTGGAGCAATACCGCAACTATCTGAAAATGCTTGCCGACATGCAGTTGAATCCGCGTTTGCGAGTCAAGGAAGGAGCCTCTGATATCGTGCAACAGACGATGCTCGATGCCCACCATGACTTTGCTAACTTTCGTGGCAAGAAAGACCTGGAATTGCGGGCTTGGCTAAAAATGATTCTGACCCGCAACCTGCTCACTGTCGCAAGACGCTATGGAACACACAAACGCGCCGCTGGTCGTGAAGTTTCGCTGCAGGATCGGCTGGAAAAGTCTTCGGCTCTTCTTCATCACCAGTTGGTCGCCGATCAAACATCCCCCAGCATGAAGCTGATGAAGCAGGAGCGTTCTGAGCAACTGGCCGGTGCATTGCTAAAACTGCTCGACGACGAACGGTCGGCTGTGGTTTTAAAACATTTTCACGAATGGTCAGTCGCCGAAATCGCTCAGCACCTCGAACGGACTGAGGAGGCCGTGGCAGGATTATTGCGACGAGGCTTGAAGAAGCTGCGTGAGCATTTGCGAGAGGAGAATTAACGATGCAAGATACTGATCAAGATGAGAGTGAACGCGAGCGACAACTTGATGCGATCATCGCGGAGTACTATCGCTCCGCTGAAAACGGCAAGGCCCCAGATCAGGATCACTTCATTGCACAGTATTCGAATTTTCAGCAGGAACTAAGTGAGTTCTTCGCAGACCTCGGCATGTTTCGGCAATCAGGACGCTCCTACAGCGAAGAAAATTCTGATGAGCCGACAGTGACGACCGGAAAAGCGCAGCACTCTAAGCCAATGGCGGGAACGGTCGTCCGGTACTTTGGGGCGTACGAGATTCTGGAGGAACTTGGATCTGGAGGAATGGGCGTTGTCTACAAAGCCCGACACGTGAGACTCAGAAAGTTGGTCGCCCTGAAGATGATTCGATCTGGTGAGCTAGCAACCGAAAACGTCGTCAAGATGTTTCAGGCGGAAGCCCGAGCTGCGGCGAAACTTGATCATCCCGGTATCGTTTCTGTTCATGAGGTCGGTATCCAAGCTGGTCAGCATTTCTATTCGATGGATTACGTTGCTGGCGGCAGTCTGTCGAAACTGCATCGCGATGAACCCGTTGCGGTACGACGCGCGGCGGAGTTGGTCAGACAAATGGCCGAAGCAACCCACTATGCGCATTCTGAGGGGATTGTTCATCGGGACCTCAAGCCAGCCAATGTACTGCTAACGGCTACCGGCTTGCCCCGAATTACCGACTTTGGCCTCGCGAAAAGAATGTGGCCCGACGAAGACTCCGTGGCGTTAAACTTAACACATACTGGTCAAATTTTAGGGACTGCTGGTTACATGTCACCTGAGCAGGCCGAGGGCAAGAGTAAGCTGGTGGGTCCATCGGCAGATATCTACGCGCTAGGGGCGGTGCTATACGCGCTCGTGACTACCCGCGCACCGTTTGTTGGCGAGTCTCAGGCCGACACCATCAAACAAGTTATCGAAAAGGAGCCTGTCTCGCCTCGCGTGCTGAACCCAAGCCTTCCCCGCGACCTCGAAACGATTTGTCTAAAATGCCTGAGCAAAGAACGGCACGAGCGGTATGGCACGGCCATGCTGTTGGCAGAAGATCTGTATGCGTTCCTTGCCGGCCACCCGATCGCCGCACGGCCGATTGGCTACATCGGCCGCACCGCAAAATGGGTCCGTCGACACCGCGCGGTTTCGAGTCTGCTACTGCTGACCTTCGTTTCGATTTCGACAGGGACCGCCCTCTCAATCTATTTCGCGGTTCAATCACAACGGCAGACAATTGAGACGTTAACGGCGAAAGGAAAGATCGAACTCGCTAAGAGGTAGACAGACGAACTTCTCACAAAGACGAATCTACTTTTCGAAGAGTCCCAGGGCCAACTCTATGTGCTCAGTCTGGAAGCCGCATTGAGAGAATGGAAATCTGGTAGTGCGAAAAATGCCAGGCTCCGCTTAGCAGAGAGTCCGAAAGCGCTTCGAGGCTGGGAATATGGGACGCTTACACGGCTCTTCCAGGCCAATTCAACCAATTTGGGTCGCGGCGCAGCGCCTCTCTCAATTGCGGTAAGCCCCAATGGACGGTGGGTCGCCACAGGACATTCTCACGTTTCCTACATCCTCGGCAAAGAAAGTCGCGAGTCGCTAACGATTCGAGATGCGAACGACGGAACGATTCTCCATTCAGTGCGTGTGGACGGCGGCAACATCAATGCCGTCGCATTCAGCCCCGATAGCACCAAAATTGCAGTTGGGGGCAACGGACCAATTCGGTTGCTGGATGTTCAAACAGGCCTGCCATGCGGTGTCCTGTATGGTCACAAAAAGTCCGTAATGAGCCTCGAATATAGTGCTGACGGCAGCGTAATCACTAGCGGAGGGCTCGATGGACAACTGAAACTTTGGGATGTCGCACTACAGAAAGAACTTAAGACACTGACAACGGAGGGCGACGGCATCCGTGCTATAAAAACGAGCCCAGATGGCACGTTGGTTGCGAGCGCCGGACGTAAGCTTCAACTCTGGGACCGAGAGTCCGGTGAATGTCTGCATACGCAGGAGAATTTTTCAAGTGATCTGGCATTCCTGTCAGATCGCGAGTTGGTTACCAGCCATTACGACGGAACTATCCGGTTGTGGGATCTGAAAACACGAGAGTGTAGGCAGGTGTTTTATGGGCATACTGATAGCGTAACCGGTTTAGCAGTGACATCGGTGCCTCATCGAATTGTTAGTGCTGGTGCGGATGGAACGTTGCGGCTTTGGAATCCAGAAACTCGTTTGCCCGAGCGGGTATTATCTCACACCGATAAAATGGTCTCTTGTATCGCAACGGCGCCCGGAGGTGAGTGGCTTGTGATTGAGAGTCCTGACGGCAACCTCTTGTGATTCGACACCTGCGATTCGCGTCAGCCACTAATTATCAAATTGTCTTCGCGAAAAACAAGTGATAGCCTGTTTTCTTTGGACGGGAGAAGAATTATTGCGGGCACAATTGACGGTAAAGTTGTTTCGTGGGATTCGGACAACGGTAT
>JBDNHX010000396.1:0-9899 GCA_041688565.1 Planctomycetaceae bacterium | reverse complement strand
TTCGCAGTATTTGTTGCGGGGCTCGCGGTTGACTGTCTGTCGGCAAGGTGCCACATTCGCTCCGCATGCCACGGACCTGTCAGATACGGTTCGCCGAGACTTTGAAAGGCCATGTTCCAGCCACTGCTGGCACCTTCGATGACGAAGACCAGACGCGAATGGTCTCCTTTGTCGCAGTTGTTGTCGGCTGCGAAAAGATTTCCGAACTGGTCAAAAGCGATCTCCTGAGGATTCCGGAGCCCGCGCATCACCACTTCCATTTCAGATCCGTCAGGCAAACAACGGAACACCGCTCCATTGCGAGGCCCGTGCAGCGTCACACCTTCCTGCGTCCGCAAATGGAAGCCCCGGTCTCCCACCGAAAAGTACAGCTTGCCATCCGGGCCCCAGCACAGACCATGCAGGTCGTGGCCCAGAAACCCGGCGTTCACGCCAAACCCCGACTGAATAATTTTTCGTTCGTCGGCGATGCCGTCACCATCAGTGTCGCGCAAACGCCAGAGATTCGGAATGCATGTAAAGTACACGTCGCCATCCATAGCCATCACCCCGGCGGCCAGTCCGTCCAGCGTCTCGTTGAAGTCCGGAGCAAAGACCGTGGACCGATCAGCGCGCCCGTCCCCGTTGGTATCTTCGACCATACGGACCTGATCGCCGACTCGACGAAACCATTCCATCCCGCCGTCGAAGTTTGCGGCCCACTTTTCGTACATCCGCAGTCGGTCGGAAGTCGTCTGAAGCTGAAGGTCATCCTCCAGAAGAAACGGGCGAGTTCGATTCTCCTCCGTGCCCAGATTGAAGCGATATTCTTCGGCGACAAAAATCCGATTGCGTTCGTCCAGACCAATGGCCACCGGCGACGCAAGACTGGGCTCGGCGGCAAACAGTCCAACGGTCATCCCGGCCGGAACGCGAAATGTGGCCAGCTGCTTTGTTCCAGCCTCGTAGCCATCCGGCAGTTCCTGGGCATTTGCCTTCATCGGGCTTTTCGTACCGACGGTCGCCAGCAGGATCAACACAAGCAAATCAAGACGCCGACTCACAGATTTCACCCTCTATTCAAGGACAGATGCAGCATCCCACATTCGGCACGATCAAAATTGGACAAGCCCTGCCCGCGTCGGATGACGGGACAGCGTCGGATGGCGGCACAGAGACTCGACCGCGAACAGGTTCCACCGCAAAACAGTTCAGCCCCCTGCCACACCGCAACACACCGACGCAGCCTGGATGCTCAGTTGTTTCTCGCGGGGGCTGCAAGTTCCACAACCTGACCTCCGGAACCGCAGCCGCCTGGCGTCGAACAGCAGCTGCCTGCACTGGAATCTCCAGTCGCCGGCTTTATTTCGGCGCTGATGATATAAGGAGCGGCGGTCTTCGAATGATCTCGGCCCTTGTACACGCCGAAATCGTTGAACAGAAAACGTTTCGCGATCCGGTAGTACCAGTTCTTCTCCGGGATCTCATGCCCTGGATGATACTGCGAAGTGCGAGGAATCATGGACTTCAGTTCCTGCATCGCGGTGCCGCGTGCGGTGGAGTCCCTGGCCGAGTGCTTTTCCACAAGCTGAGCCAGCAGGTCGGGACGTTCGAGCACGATGCAGCCGCGCGTGGTCTGTTGAGCCAGCTCGCGAAAATCGGCGAGGTACTCTGACTTCGTAAACTTGTCGAACAGATGCCGATCATCCTTCTCATGATGAATCGACTCTTTCGAAAACTGCACGATCGGACAGGGTTCAATATCGCCCCACGGATTAATGTGGTGGCTGATCCCATTCGCTGCCGGACACAGGGCTTTGCCTTCGCCATCGTAGTACGCGTCAATAATCACGATCGGCTTCTTCGCCCGCATGTCGACCACAAACTGGCGAGCCCTTCGTTGCTGCTCGGGAGTCAGACACAGCTCAGTCTGAGCATCTGGCCCCATCGGCCGATAAACGTGGAACCAGGTGTAAAGAACGCCCATTTCGACAAGCCGATCGATCCACGCTTCTGTCAGCAGGTGATCGATGTTGGATTTTGCCAGACTGGTACAGACACCGGTCATCACGTTGTGTTTCAGGCAATTCTCGATGCCAGCCAGCGTCTTGCTGTAGACGCCCGATCGGCCGCGTCGCTCGTCGCTGACGATCTCATTTCCTTCTACGCTGATCAACGGAGTCACATTGCCCAGCTCAAACAGGCGGCGAGCTTTCTCGTCCGTGATAAATTGACCGTTCGTGAAAATCTGGAAATAGCAGTCCGGATGCGCCTCCAGGATTTCGAACAACTCCGGATGCATGAACGGTTCGCCGCCGACAATGCCGAAGAATGTGTTGCCATGCTCCTTCGCTTCGTTGATCAGCCGGTTCATGGCTTTGACGTCGATGGTCTGCTGCTTATGAGCCACATCGACCCAGCAACCCTGACATCGCAGGTTGCAGCTGTTGATGATGGAGACGTAAAGGAACGGAGGGAAAAATTGTCCCTTCTTCATTCTCTGGCGATGCTTCATCACCGACAGAGATCCCTTGACGCCCATGTTCCAGACCAGCTTCCACAGCAGTCGCTTGTTCGTTTCGAAAAGGACTCGCCTGGCCATGCGGAGCGTGTACATGAAATCAAATCCCAATGAGTTGCGTTGACGCGGCGTTATGGTGAGCGGAACGTTTCAACGCTGTAGTCTACGATTTACCGAAGTCCAAGTCACGCTGCGCCCTGCCAGTTGAACGATTTCCGGGCGCCGGTCAGTGTGATCTGACGATCAGCGGGCTCGCATCTGCTTCAAATCGGGGCTCTGATCGCACCAGCGTTTCTGCAGATCGCCGAACGCATCAATGCGGCGGTCGCGGAAAAACGGCCAGTGAGTCCGGGCGGTATTGATCAAAGACAGGTCACAGTTGACGATCGTGTTGGCTTCCCCATCATGCGTGGCCTGAGTCAGCACGTTGCCATAGGGGTCCGCCAGAAAACTGCCGCCCCAGAATTGAATCTCGCCCTCGATTCCCACACGATTCGGAGCACCCACAAACAGTCCATTGGCAATCGCGTGACTGCGCATCATCGTCTGCCATGCGGAATACTGGCTGGCGCCGTAAACTTCTCGCTCACCAGGGATCCAACCAATCGCCGTCGGATAAAACAGCAATTCGGCTCCCTGCATTGCGGTCAGTCGCGCGGCTTCGGGATACCACTGATCCCAGCAGATGCAGACGCCAACTTTTGCAAACTTCGTTTGGAATGCCAGAAATCCAAGGTCGCCCGGCGTGAAGTAAAACTTTTCGTAATACAAAGGGTCATCGGGGATGTGCATCTTTCGATACAAGCCCGCGAATGAACCGTCAGCATCCAGAACCACGGCGGAATTGTGGTACAGGCCGTGAGCCCGCTTTTCGAAAATCGGGACCACGATCACAACGCCCAGGTCCTTCGCAACCTTCTGCAATTCGGTCGTGGTCGGGCCAGGAATAGTTTCTGCCAGATCAAAGACTGCATGGTCCTCGGTTTGACAGGGATACTGCGTATTGAAAACCTCCTGCAGACAAATCACCTGAGCCCCGTCGGCCGCGCATTCGCGAATCTTTACGATGGAACGGCTCAGATTCTCTGCGGGTGACTCAACACAGGTCATCTGCACCAAACCGACTCGGACTTCTGACTTCGACATGGCAACGATTCACTTTGACGATATGAAAATTTTAACGATATGAAAACAACGGCTGGACAACAATAAAGAACCTGCAAGCTGCTGAATGACAGCGGCAGGCCAACGGCACAGATCTGCAACTCAATGGCAACACAATTGTACGCAGAAGGATAGCCGATTGTTTCTTCGTTACGATATTCCGCAGTCAAAAACAGAAACGGCCAACAAACCTGTGCCCCGGATGGGACCATCCGGCTGCCGAGGACTCAATTGCCGAGCGGTTCCGCAAAGAAACGATGCCTTGAAACCCGGACCGGTTCGCGTCAGACTAGCCGGAACTTCTGGCCGAGGCTCGGCAGAACTGTTGCTTCATTGATCCGCCTGTTGTGGTGGATGAATTTTCAAATTTAAATTTGTTGTCAGGTGTGAATCATGCGGTGCAACTCCGGAACAGTCCGAGGGATCCTGTTATCTTTGGTGGCGTTCAGCCCGGCACTGGCATCTGCGGATGAAATTGCGAGCTGGAGTTTCGTGAAGGACCCTGCTGGCTGGGAACCGAATGCTCAGACAGCGCTGTCTATTCAGGAGGGGGCTCTGTTGCTGAAATCCAGCGGCAATGATCCTCACATCACAGCTTTGGTGGATGGAAAAGCGGGCGATCATCGGTTGGCGATCAGCGCGAAGTTTCAGGGCAATGCTGACATACAGGTTTTCTGGACGACCGAAGCTGAGCCCGGGACGTCGGAAGCCAATTCCATAAAGACCCAACTGCGGGGCTCGGCAAAAGACTTTCGAGCAGCTCGGTTGTACTTCCATTCGACATCGCCGGTCACATCATTGCGCATCGATCCGCTCAACGGTGAAGGCGAAATGGTGATTCAATCCATTATCCTCAGCAACGATCCCGCACCCGTCCCGATGGCAACACCAGTGTCGGACATGAAAGTGGCCGAGGGATTCGCTGTCGAACTGTTGTATTCGGTTCCCGGTGACACGATGGGATCGTGGGTCTGCATGACTCCTGATCCAAAAGGCCGTCTGATTGTTTCTGATCAGTACGGAAAACTTTACCGAGTCACTCCGCCGACTCAGGGTTCGACCGATCAGATTAAGATCGAACTGATCAACGTGGATGTCGGAATGGCTCAGGGCCTGCTGTGTGCGTTTGACAGTCTGTACGTGATGACCAACAGCGGTGATGAGCCACGGGTTGGATTGCATCGAGTCCGCGATACGGACGGCGATGATCAGTACGACACCGCCGAACATCTGCGGGTGCTTCAGGGCGGAAACGAACACGGTCCGCATGCCATCATTCTTTCACCCGATAAGAAGTCTCTGTACGTTTGCTGCGGCAATCACACTCCGCCAACCGATTTTTCTCAGTCCCGAGTGCCTCGGATCTGGGGCGAAGACCAGTTGTTGCCGCGCATGTGGGACGCGGGCGGTCATGCGGTCGGCGTGATGGCTCCTGGCGGCTGGATTGCACAGGTCAGTCCCGATGGACAGGACTGGCAGTTGATGGCCAGCGGATTCCGCAATGAATATGACATCGCCCTCAATCCTGAAGGGGAATTATTTACTTACGACGCGGATATGGAATGGGACGTTGGTTCGCCATGGTATCGGCCAACGCGAGTCAACCATGTCACAAGCGGTGCGGAATTCGGATGGCGTTCGGGTACGGGCAAGTGGCCTGTCTATTATCCGGACAGCCTTGGCTCTGTTGTGGGCATCGGGCCCGGTTCGCCAACTGGCATCACGTTCGGAACGGGTGCAAAGTTTCCGGCGAAGTACCAGCAATCGCTGTTCATCAGTGACTGGAGCTACGGCGTTATCTACGCCGTTCATATGACGCCGTCGGGTTCAACCTACACAGGAGAAGCCGAGCGATTCCTGGCAGCAGCGCCGCTGCCCGTCACTGATCTGATCATCAATCCGGCCGACCAGGCCATGTATGTGACCATTGGAGGACGCAAGACTCAGTCGGGCCTTTATCGCGTCACCTACAAAGGCACTGAATCCACCGCACCCGCCGTTGCAGCGGCTGATGCCGGTCGGGATTTGCGCGCACTGCGACATGAACTGGAAACTCTGCATCATGCGGATGCCGCTGATGCCGTCGCGAAGGCCTGGCCGCATCTGGGCCATGCCGATCGAACCATTCGCTTCGCGGCACGAACCGCCATCGAACATCAGCCGGTGGGATCGTGGCAGGAACGGGCTGTGGCGGAGAACAGCAATCCCGATGCAAAGATTACAGCCCTGCTGGCACTGGCTCGATGTGGTACACCGGAACAGCAGATGCCGCTTTTGATCTCGATGTCGAAGTTGACCGCAGGTAATCTGACGGAAGACCAAATGCTCGATGGACTGCGAGTTCTTGGGTTGTGCTTTATTCGCATGGGGGAGCCTGATACTGACGCCGCTCGTGATATCGCGACCGTGCTGACTCAGGCCTATCCGTCAAAGAGTCCTCGGCTGAACCGGGAACTGTGCCGGATCCTGGTTTATCTCAACGACAGTCAGGTGGCTGGCAAGACGCTGGATCTGCTGGAAAAAGCGCCAAGCCAGGAAGAGCAGATTCATTATGTCTACTGTCTGCGAGCGTTGAAGGATCAGTGGACGATGGAGCAGCGGACCAGATATTTTCAGTGGTTCGTAACATCTACCACATTCCGCGGCGGCAATTCCTTCACAGGCTTTATCAAAAATATTCGCCAGGAAGCGATTGATCGTCTGACCGACGAGCAGAAGGCAGCGCTGAAGGAAGTTCTGGAAGCACAGCCTACCGGCGGTATCCCGCTGGTTGAAGCGGCCGCTCGTCCTGTTGTTCGCGAATGGACAGTGGATGATCTGTTGGCCGATGTCGAATCCGGACTGACCGGACGCAATTACGACAACGGCCGAAAGATGTTTCAGGTCACCGCCTGTTACAAATGCCATCGATTCGCCGGTGACGGAGGCATCGTCGGCCCGGAGCTGACCGCGGTGGCTCGCCGGTATAACGCTCGCACCATGTTGGAGGGAATCATTGAACCCAGCAAGGTCATCTCAGATCAGTACTCGGCCAACATCTTTGTCATGGACAGTGGCAAGCAGGTCGTCGGACGCGTGGTGAATTTGAACAACGACAGCATTATGGTTTCGGAGAATATGCTTGAGCCGGGTAACCTGACCACGTTGAATCGGCAGGAGATTGAAGAGACTCTGGTTTCGAAGGCTTCCATGATGCCAAACGGTCTGATCAATACGCTGACGAAAGACGAAGTTCTGGACCTTGTTGCCTATCTGCAGTCCGGTGGCGATCCTGATGCACCGGTATTTACAGGTTCAAAAAAGACAGTGTCAGTTTCAACGCCAACGGAGAAAACCATGTTTACGGAAGCGGGTCATACTGTTGACCCTCTGGAAGTTGTGAAGCAAAGTGTGGAATCAAAGTCGGCCGTATTGCTGGATGTTCGGGAACAGGCCGAATGGGATGCCGGACATCTTGCCGACGCCCGGTTTCTGCCGCTCAGCAAGCTTAAAGAGTCTGCATCTGTCGCCGACGTAGTGGCTTCACTTCCAATGGATCGTCCGATCTATGTGCATTGCCGATCCGGTGGGCGAGTCCTGATGTTTGCCGAACTGCTGCAGGGCAAAGGCTATGACATTCGCCCGCTGAAGGCCGGTTTTGACAGTTTGGTCCAGGCCGGATTTTCAAAAGGGAAATAAACAACTGGCCATGGATATTTCCGGCAGCGGTTTTTCAGTCGCCATGATCGGTCGGAACGAAATCTAAAAAGCCATAGGCGGACCTGTTTCAGGTCCGCCTTTATTTTGAGCGGCAATGGCAGAACCAGGCTCCTTATGCTTCAGCAGAACCTGAAAATTGGCTGGGTCGGCTTCCATCAGGAAGGAATCCCTGCGCTGCTTGGGCTGAAGGAATCAGGTCATCGTCTGGAGGCCGTGATCACGCTGCAGGACGATGCACTCAGTCGGCGAAGTGCGGCGGCTTCGTATGCGACTGTGCTGGAAGGATGGGATGTGCCGCTGCATGCGGTGCAGAACATTAACGATGCTTCCGCAGTTGAACTTCTGCAAGGTCTGGATCTCGATCTGTTGTTTGTGATCGGATGGAGTCAAATTCTGAACTCGCAGACATTGTCCACGGCGCGCGTTGGAGTCATCGGCGCTCACGCGTCTCTCCTGCCGCACAATCGAGGCAGTGCTCCGATCAACTGGGCCTTGATTTACGGACAGACGAAGACCGGCAACACGCTGATCTGGTTGACCGAGGACGTCGACAACGGAGAAATTGTCGATCAGATGGAATTCCCCGTCACGCCGTATGACACCTGTGAGACGCTGTATGACAAGGTTGCAGATTCAAATCATACGATGATCCAGCGCCTGTTGCCCCGCCTGTTTGCGGGGGAAAAACCGGGCCGTCCGCAGCCAGCAACCGACCAGCCACTGCTGCCGCGCCGCCGCCCGGCCGATGGCTTGATGAATTGGAATCAGTCGGCCGGCGATGTCTACAACTTTGTCCGCGCGCTGACTCGCCCCTATCCCGGAGCCTTCAGCTTTCTGAATGGGCGTCGCTGGATCATTCAGTCGTGCCAGTTGCTGCCAGCAATGCCAGAAACACGCCAAACGGAAACGTTGCCCTCGCCACTCTCGCCATCTGCAACACACGCATCGCCTGGTCAAATTTTGGGACTCGCCTTCAGTCCCGTGCAGGAAGCGTGCGGCGTTGTTGTTCAATGTGACGGGGCCCAGATTGTGATTCTGGAAATCGAAGATCTGGACGGCACACGACTAAGCGGTCAGGCCTTGACGGAACACGCGATAACGAACAACTGGACAGGAAACGTGTGGGCGAATGAGTAACGTAGCTGTCCTTGTGATCGCGGCGCATCCGGACGATGAAGTGCTGGGATGCGGCGGTGCGATTGCGCTGCATCGTGATGCGGGCGACCCGGTGACGGTTGTCATCGCGACTCGCGGTCGTTCGGCCGAAGACAGCCAGAGCGGCCAGCCACAGTTCACCTACACCGCAGCGGCCATGAAAGTTCTGGATGTCGCCGACTTCCGTTTTCTGGGGTTCCCCGATCAGAAACTCGATACGTTTGGTCTGACAGAAATCATCACGCCGCTCGAAGCCGTTGTTCGGGAAGTTCGTCCAAAGATCGTCTACTGCCAGGACGGCGGAGACATTAATCACGATCACAACGTTCTGTTTCGCGCGGCATTGGTGGCACTGCGACCGCAGGAGGAATATCTTCAGTCGGTTTATACGTTTGATACAGCCAGCAGCACAGAATGGGGGTATCCGAGAAGTTTTGTTCCTGACACATGGCTGGACATCAGTCGCAGTCTGGAACGAAAAATTGAAGCGATGATGTGTTACGAGCCGGAGCTTCGCAAGTTTCCTCACCCACGATCCTGCGAAGCGTTACGGCATCGTGCGGCCGCTTTCGGCAGCATGTGCTGCATGGAAGCGGCGGAAATCTTTATGACCGTTCGTCGGACGATTCGACATGGCCAAACGCCTGTTTGATGTAATCAATGCGGTCACAGCTCTCGTGCTGCTCACGCCAGTTTTTGTTGCGGCCTTCGTCGGCATCCGTCTCGCGAGCCCCGGACCAGCGATCTATAGTGCTCGGCGAACTGGTCGAGATGGTGTTATCTTTGTGATGTACAAATTTCGAACGATGCACGTGGGCTCCGCCGCCGCCGGCGCGATCACAGGAACCAGGGACTCGCGGATTTTCTTCTTCGGCCGTGTCCTGCGATCTCTGAAGATTGATGAACTGCCGCAGTTGTTCAACGTGCTGGTCGGAGAGATGTCGATCGTTGGGCCGCGGCCGGAAGATCCTGCGATTGTCGAAACATATTACGGAGCAACAGGCCGGGAGACACTCACTGTGCTGCCTGGACTGGCCAGCCCCGGCAGCATTTTCAACTACACCCATGGACATCTTTTTCTGGATGACGCCAGTCCGGAGGAATCTTATGTGGCCAGGCTGCTGCCGATCAAACTTGCCCTGGAAGTCGTTTACGTACGACATCGCTCTTTCATCACGGATCTGAAAATCATCTTCAGAACGATCGCCACGATTCTGTTCATCGCCGCAGGGCGAAAGAAGTTTCCAGACCCGCCGGAGATGACCGAAGCTCGGGCAATTCTCGCTGACCGGTCGAAATAATCCACTATGTTAAGATCGAAGCCACGGCGAGTGTTCAGCCCGTTCGCGGGATCGGCCGGAAATCCACAGTCGCATCGTTT
>JBDNHX010000395.1:0-12635 GCA_041688565.1 Planctomycetaceae bacterium | reverse complement strand
GTCTATCGTAGTTGTGACCGCATGGTGGTTCTGAGTGAGGACATGCGGAGACTTCTGATTGCCGGCGGCGTTGCTTCGGAACGGATCGATCTGGTCCCCAACTGGTCAGATCCGGACGCTGTCTTTCCGGTCATCGAGACCAATCTGTTTCGGCAGCGACATGGGCTCGAAAATCGTTTCGTGGTGATGTACTCCGGCAATTTGGGACTGACTCAGCGGCTGGAAGAATTCGTGGAAGCTGCGTCGCTGCTGACGGATTTGCCGCAGGTTGTGTTTGCCTTCGTAGGTCAGGGCTCGCAGCGATCTCAGTTGCAGAAAATGGTGCAGGATCAGGGGCTCACCAATGTACGATTCTTTGACTACCAGCCAAAAGCCGAACTGGCGCATAGTCTGAGCGCCGCAGATCTGCATCTCGTCCCGCTGACGAAGGAGCTGAGTCAGTGCCTGATGCCCAGTAAGCTGTATGGAATTCTGGCAGCCGGGCGGCCGTACCTGACCAACGCCGTGCCCGAAAGTGAACTGCATCAGATGACGACGGAGCATCAGGTGGGAATCACTGTGGAACCCGGTTCTCCGGCCGCAATTGCATCCGCCATTCGCGGTGCCGTTTCAGATTTCCCCACACTTCAGAGAATGGGTCAGAAGGCTCGAGAACTGGCAGTCAACCAGTTCACTCGTCAGAAGTCCGTAGAAAAATTCACACAGGTTCTAAAGGCCGCAATTGCCGGAACTTAGTCTCGTTCGATCAATAATTGTCGCCTTTCGCTCTGCGAAAGTAGCGTTCTTTCGCAGAGCGAAAGGCAACGATGATACACTTATTGATCAACCAATTCTTAGCTGGACACCGTGATGTTCGCAAAAGTTAATTCCATAAGCCGCCAGCCTGTATTGCGCACGGATTCGTAGGGTGTGAATGGGCTGCGCAAAAGTCGTGTTTTTGCAGTCACCGATTGAGTTGAGATTTGTTACATAAAAGAAATGCGCACGACATCCCCAGCCGGCTTCATGCCGGTGGAATTCAGGTTTGGCAACTACTGACTTTTTTCAGAATATGTGCCTGACCTTCGCGAAATTTGAAACTGTCTGAACTTATGTCCTTAAACCCATCATCGTTGATCTACGTCGCTGGCCACCGTGGGATGGCAGGAGGAGCCGTTGTCCGCCGTCTCAGGCAGCAGGGATTTGACAATCTGCTTTTGGCCAGCCGTTCAGAACTGGACCTCACCAGTCAGGCGGCTGTCAACCACTTCTTCGAAACACATCGCCCCGAAGCGGTCGTGTTTGCCGCTGCCAAAGTGGGCGGAATCCACGCCAACAGCACGTTCCCCGCTGAATTCCTATACTTAAACATGATCATGGCGGCCAACGCGGTGCATGCCGCGTGGCAGAACGGCACGAGTCGCTTCTTGTTTCTCGGCAGTACCTGCATCTATCCTCGCATGGCGCCTCAGCCGATCGCCGAGGCCAGTCTGCTCACGTCTGAGCTCGAGCCAACCAATGAAGCCTATGCAATCGCAAAAATAGCCGGCCTTAAGCTGTGCCAGTTTTATCGAAGGCAATACGGCGTGCTGTTTCACTCGGCCATGCCGACCAATCTGTACGGCCCGGGCGACAATTATCATCCCGATAATAGCCATGTGCTGCCCGCCCTGATTCGAAGATTTCACGAAGCGAAAGTGGCCGCGTCTGATGTCGTCACCATCTGGGGCTCAGGAAAACCGCTGCGTGAGTTTCTGCATGTGGACGATCTGGCCGCCGGTCTTGTTCATCTGTTGCAACTGCCTGACCCGCCCGATCTTGTGAACATCGGCAGTGGTAAAGAAATCAGTATTCGCGGTGTTGCCGAATTGGTCGCGGAAGTTGTGGGATTTCGTGGCCGAATTGAAAATGACACTACCAAACCGGATGGAACCCCGCGCAAGCTCAGCGACATCAGCCTGATTCAGGCGACCGGCTGGGAGCCTAAGATTTCGCTGAAAGATGGCCTCGCCGCCGCCTATCAGGATTTTCTGTCTGAAACGGCCGCTCACCAATTGAGATCTGTCTGACACCATTCGTCCCTTCTCCCCCCTCGGGGGAGAAGGTGGCCGCAGGCCGGATGAGGGGGCCTAGCCTTCAACCTCGAAAATAGAACGAATAAAATCACAGCCCCCCCCTCACCCTAACCCTCTCCCCCGAAGGGGCGAAGGGACAACGCATTTCACCAAGCACCTTAACTGCATCTTTATTCCCATAACCTCTCCCTCTCAACCAAACACTCCACCATGTCAAAAACTGCATTCATTACAGGCATTACCGGTCAGGATGGTTCTTATCTGGCAGAGCTGTTGCTCGAAAAGGGATACAATGTGCATGGGCTCGTTCGGCGAGCCAGCACTTTCACCACCGGCCGCATTAATCACATCTATCAAGATCCGCATCAGTCGGGATTGCGATTGTCGTTGCATTATGGAGACCTGACGGACGGTCAGAGTCTGACCAATCTGATTCTGGATATTGAGCCGGATGAAATTTATAACCTGGGTGCTCAAAGCCATGTGCGAGTTTCCTTCGACCAGCCTGTGTATACGTTTCACGCCACCGGTGGCGGGGCGTTGAATGTGCTGGAAGCCGCTCGTCAGCTGAACAAGAAAAAGCTGGTGAAAGTTTATCAGGCCTCGTCCAGCGAAATGTACGGCGAAGTGCTGGAGACACCTCAGACGGAGACGACGCCGTTTCAGCCACAAAGTCCCTATGGATGCGCGAAGGTCTTTGCCTTCCATCAGACCGTCAATTATCGCAAGTCGTACGATATGTTTGCAGTGAACGGAATTTTGTTCAATCACGAAAGCCCCCGCCGCGGCGAAACCTTCGTGACGCGCAAGATTACTCGCGCGGCCACTCGAATTAAGCTGGGACTGCAGGAAAAGCTGTTTCTGGGCAACCTCGAAGCCAAGCGCGACTGGGGCTATGCCAAAGACTACGTCGAAGGCATGTGGATGATGCTCCAGCATTCAGAACCAGACGACTTTGTACTGGCCACAGGCAAGACTCAGACCGTTCAGGAGTTCGCTGATCTGGTGTTTGCGCAGCTGGAACTGGACCCAAAGAAATACATCGAAATCGACCCTCGCTACTTCCGACCGGCCGAAGTAGATCTGCTTCTCGGGGACTGCACCAAAGCGACAGAAAAACTGGGCTGGACCGCCTCCACAAGCCTTGCCCAATTAGCAAAACTGATGGTCGATCATGACCTGGACTTGGCCCGCCAAGAGGCCGTTCTGGCGAAGCTCTAGGAAGGCAGCAGCAACACGTCCTTCTCCCCCAACACGTCCCTTCTCCCCCTTGGGGAGAGAAGGTGGCCGACAGGCCGGATGAGGGGGCTTGGCCCGCAAGTCATCTGATGACTGCCGACTGAATACTGACGACTGACCCCGCTATGTCTATTAAACTCATACCCTTTTCCTGGCAACGGATGATCGACGCTGTGGAAGCAGTTCGCGAACGAGCCTTGCGCGCTACCGCCGCGCTAAGAGCCGCACAGATTCCCTACGCCGTGGCAGGAGGAAATGCGGTCGCCGCCTGGGTAGCTCGAGTGGACCGTGCTGCTGTGCGGAATACGCCTGACGTCGACATCCTTGTGCGGCGAGCTGATTTTGATCGCGTCAAAGTGGCACTCGAATCTGTGGGGTTCATCCATCATGAATTGATGAAAGTCGATTGCTTTATCGATGGCCCCGAAGGCAGTCCTCGAGATGCTGTTCATCTGCTGTATGCCGCGGAGAAGGTGCGTCCGGAGTATGTTGTTCCGTCAGCCGACGTGACGGAAATTGATACGGCGGATGACTACGACGTCGTCAGTTTGCCAGCCTTGTTGAAAATGAAGCTGAATTCATTTCGAGACAAAGACAGAACACACGTTCGAGATATGCTGAGTGTCGGTCTGATCGACAGTAGCTGGCTCCCCTTGCTACCCCCACTGCACGCGGAACGTCTTCAACAGCTCATCAATGACCCGGACGGTTAGAGGATTTGATACATTGTCGGTGTCTTCACCTACAGCTTGCCGTTACACGAAAATTGTGATTCACAACGACGAATTCAACAGCCCGCGAGTAGTTAATAGGCTCCGCCCCCGAAAACTGCTCCCACCACGCTTCCCCCTCGGGGGAGAAGGTAGCCGGAGGCCGGATGAGGGGGCTTACGCGGCAGACCACAAATAAGAACGCACAAAATCAGAACTCAACCCTATGATCTCCCTCATCACCGGTATCACCGGCCAGGACGGTTCCTATCTGACCGAACTGCTCCTCGAAAAGGGCTACGAAGTTCACGGCATCGTGCGCCGCAGCAGTACCCTCGAACGTTCGCGTCTGAACCAATTTTACGGTGACGACAGCGTCTACGAAAAGAAGCTGTTCCTGCACTACGCCGACCTGTCCGACATCACCACCATTCGCCGCATTATCAACAAGGTGCAGCCCACCGAATTCTATCATCTGGCCGGCCAGTCGCATGTGGGACTCAGCTTTGAGATCCCCGAAAGCACCTGTGACCTGACCGCGATGGGCAGTCTGCGGATCATGGAAATCCTGCGCGACCTTCCGACTCCTCCGAAGTTTCTGCATGCCAGCAGCCGGGAAATCTTTGGGACGCCGACAGTCAGCCGTCAGGACGAAACCACGCCCATCAATCCGAACTCGCCCTACGGATGTGCCAAAGCCTTCGCGACTCAGATGACAAAGATCTACCGCGAAGCGCACGGCCTCTTCTTCTGCAACGCGATTTGTTACAACCACGAAAGCCCGCGGCGAGGCGAAAACTTTGTGACTCGCAAAGTCACACTCGCAGCCGCCAGAATTAAAGCCGGCCTTCAGAAATCCGTCAGCCTCGGAGATCTGGATTCCGCTCGCGACTGGGGCTATGCGAAGGACTACGTTCATGCGATGTGGCTGATGCTGCAGCAGAGCAGGGCGGATGACTATGTACTCGCCACCGGCGAATCGCACACGATCCGTGATTTGTTGCAGGTCGCGTTCAGCCATGTGGGTCTGAGGTGGCAGGATCATGTGAAAATCGACAAACGCTTCCAGCGCCCCGCCGATGCTCATGAATTGCTTGGGGATCCGTCGAAGGCAAAGCAGGAACTCTCGTGGGCTCCGACGGTTGGGTTCGAAAAGTTGATTCAGCTGATGGTTGATTCAGATCTGCGGAGCCTCCAGGAAAAGTCCAATCACTGAGCCTGCCCCCGGGTCTCACAAGACTGCAAAGCCCGCAACACGTCCTTTTGAAGTTGCGCGTTTTGTACTATCCCAACCCGAGACGTGAGTGAGGGATTGAGTTTCAGCGTTTCGCCAGTGTTTCCGAAGATCCCTCGCTGACGCGTCGGGTTATGATATGTCCCTGTATTTTCACACCTTTGATCAACCGCTGTCTCGAAACGCGCAACTTCGAAAGGTGGCCGTCAGGCCGGATGGGGCTTAACCGGTTGATTGATCACGAGCGACATTGCAGGGTGCTCAATTAGCCGGTCATCTTACGGCCGTGGATTGCAATTTTATGGAGGGCGATACGAGCGTTCTCCTGTTTCAACCAGCGGATTTCTTAACGTCGCAACAACCGCAGGTTAGATATTCCCCCCACGAGATCCATTGTTACCGATTAGAGTGTCGTTGTGTGAACTTTCGGAACACCCGTTGACTCTTTCTGCCTCGCGCAGTGTTTGACGGGACTTAAAAATCGTTGACAATGGCCGTGTGTCGTGGCGAAATAACCGACAGACCAGCCCGACGCTACGCAAACCGCGCCACCCAGAGGAACGAAGTCCGCGCGGAAGTAGCCAGAAACGAGCCGCAACTTCCGCCCACTGCTCATCTTGCAACTTCCGTTCACTGCCACTGCTACTGCTACTGCCCACTTCGCATCCCCATGCCACTTCCATCAGACACATCCAGCCCCGAATATCTTGCCGCTCGCAATGCGGCATTGTCGGGTGTTGATTTGCGAGTTCTTGATGCGGGTGATCCAACAACGCCGTGTGGGCTGGACTACGGATTGCGAGTCAGCACACGTCTGACGTCCGACTTTCGAGCCACATGGAGGAAACAGTCCATGGACATCAAGCCTTCCGAAGTGATGGATTGTCTTCGTGACGCGGGCGTTCAGAACTGGTGTCTGATGGGTTTGCATGGTTATGTGGGCTATTTGCCAATGCCGCGAGCCACTCAGGATGTGGACGTCATGGTGCCGCTCAATCAGAAACAAAAAGCCGTCAAAGCCATCAGCGAACGCTGGCCGCAATTGGAGAAAGAAGAATTCGAACCCGTGGTACGTTTTTATGATCCGGGCGAACTGGATCGAGAAGGAAACAAGGTTCCGGTGATCGATCTGATGTTGCCGTGGAGTCGTTTTCAGGAGACCATCCTGAAAGAACATGTGATCGAAGATGGTCTGACAGGAAATAGATATCCAACAGCCGAAGCCGCCATTGTTGCAAAGTACGCAGCCTTGATTTCCCCGACCAGAAAGCCAAGCAAGCGAAAGTATGACGCTGGGGATCTTGAAAACCTGATTCGTACCGTTCACCCCGCCTACAACATCTCCAGGATCCAGTCCCTCGCCGGTCAGGTCTGGGAAGGCGGCTCCGACGAAATCCTCCGTTTCATCGACTGCGCCCTCAACGAAAAACCGTTTCCCGTTTAAGCATCGAGCAAACGTACAAGGAATCTTTGCACGAAAGAATAACTCATGCCGTCTCCTTTTCCCGGTATGGATCCCTACTTAGAACATCCGGAAATTTTCCCCGACTTTCACGATAGCTTTGCAGCATATCTGCGCGAAGCGCTTCAGCCAGGACTGCCCGAACCGTACTTCGCTGCCATCGGCAGGCGAGCCTGGACCGAAGTCAGCGAACGCTATATCGGACCGGACGTGAATGTGATACAGCCACGACAAGAGCCGGGGACTAGTCGGAGTGGCACAGCAGTCATAGACAGTCCTGCGATTGCTCAACCACTCGTCGTCCATGTTCCGCACGACGAACGTCGCGAACCTTTCGTAGAGATCTTCCTGGGACGAGGTTCAGATCGTCGACTGGTGACATCGATCGAATTGTTGAGTCTGTCCAATAAGACTCCTGGTGAACAAGGCCGGGAACTGTATCTCCGCAAACAACAGGAAATTCTGCACAGCAAAGTTCATCTGGTCGAGATCGACTTGCTCCGCGCGGGGAGCCACACAACAGCAGTCCCAATTCATCGTCTTATGAAAGTGACGACGCGACCAGATTATCATGTCTGTATCCATCGGTTCGACAATCTCGAAGACTATTTTGTCTACCCAATCATGCTGCCTCACCCTTTGCCGTCTGTGAAGATTCCATTGCTGCCCGGTGATGGTGAGGTGACCATTGATTTGCAACGAGTATTCGAACGCACGTATGAGTCCGGGCCATACTATCGCGAAATCGACTACCAGCAAGATCTTCCAGTTCCACCGTTAACAGTCGAACAGGCTGAATGGGCAAAACGCTGCCTCACAAATAATCCGATCGTTTGAGCTGAGTTCAATTATGTCAACATCAACACCGTGGAAAAGCTCGCAACCGCAGGGACCGGCGTGGCGAGTTGCGTTGTTTTTCCCCGAACAGGGCGGGTGGACCGAGGCGGATTATCTGAGCCTCCAGGGGGGGCCGCTGGTTGAATATGATAGTGGGTGTGTGGAAATTCTGGATATGCCAACGAAAGAGCACCAGCGCATCGTTCAATTTCTGTTCGTTCTGCTTCGCAATTATGTCAACGCGCATCAATGCGGTGAAGCCTTCGTTGCGCCGCTGCCGGTGCGGCTTTGGGAACGAAAGTACCGTGAGCCTGATGTGATATTTATCGATTCGACGCGCAGTGAAACGGATGGCTATCCTGATGGTGCGGATCTTGTTATGGAGGTCGTTAGCGAGGGCAATGAGAATCGCCGTCGTGACTTACATGTCAAACTACAAGAGTACGCACAGGCAGGGATCGCCGAGTACTGGATCATCGATACGGAAGATCAGGCAATAATCGTCAATCGACTGACCAATGGACAGTACAGCGAGACAAAGCATGGCATCGAGTCGATCGCAACTTCGCACCGTCTGCCTGGGCTGAGTGTCGCTGTCGCGGATGCAATCGCAGCTGCGAACGGCCAACTCCGTTAACCCATTTCCTCGCATTACTCCGAACCCAGCACCAAGCCCACTTTTGTTCGCCCCAAGAACCAAGAACCAAGAACCACGCCTTTGCCCCAACCAAGAACCACTGCATGAGCAAACTCACTTTCTCAACCGTCACCTACGCCGAGTTGCAGCAAATCGTCGATCTGAATGAGGAGGTGGACGACAGCAAGTTTGCTGACTGGCTTTGCGAGGATCAACGACTGGATGGTTCAGATGCAGAATTCTTGTTTGATCTGGCGTCGCGACATCGCAAGAACATTGATGCCTATTCCGAAGAAGAAGTCAAAGCCAAGTTAATTATTCCAATCCTGAACCGGGTTGATTTCACAGTCAATGGATTTACCGACTGGTACGAACGTCCGTTACGTGCGGTCTTCGGTGAGACCGAACTTTACGGCACTGCAGACTATTTCGTGGCGCGCGGAGAAAAAGAACCGGATGCACCGGTATTCGTCCTGCAGGAGTTCAAGCCTGCATTCACAAACAAGTCTCCTGAAGTGCAACTCATTGCGGAGATGCTTGTTGCCCTGCAGTCAACGACCCGGACTGAGATGCGAGGTGCGTACATCACCGGCAGTATCTGGAAATTTGTGCTGATGGAACGCTTGCAGGCCGGGTATATCTACTACGTCTCGCAAAGTCTCGACTGTCTTCGGCAACAGGACGCATCCAGAATTTATTCAGCCCTGCAGATTCTCCGCCGCCAATTGATCGAACAATAAAACGTTTTTGCATAAAAACGGTTCTTTCTGCTTCGTTCTTTGTGCTTCCAATGGCTCACTCGAAAGCCCGACGCTCAAAGAACTCCAGGTCTGTCGCGCGGTGATATTATTCTGACCGTGCTTAGAAAAACAACGCAAGGAGGGTGCTTGGCCCAGTTTCGTTATGGCCCCTAAGTATCGGGCGAAAAACAGCTGTCACACTGCAATGGACTCGTTGCGCTACGCCGTGAAGCTGGCCAGAACAACCAGTTATTTTCGGGACGATAGCAACTCGCCAGAAGGTGTCAGCAAACCGCTGTTCACCCACAGGAGCGAAGTCCGCGCACACACGTTTTGAGAGAGGATGTTGTCGGATTTTCAGTGCCAACCTACGCCCAATGTCACTCGAATTGCGTTTAAAGTAGACATCACTCTCCGAGTGATGAATTCAGAAAGCCAGCGTTTTGCGGGCTACGTCACTCGGAAAGTGACGTTTACTTTGTCCAAGCCCCAAGCCCACTGTGATTCGCACCAGGAACTTTTCCGTCCCCTGACATCTGAACAACAGCCATGCCCACAACCCTGCATCTCACACTTGCTGAATACGATCAGATGGTGCGAGTCGGTGCTTTCGAAATGATTCCCCGAAAGATCGAACTCATTCGTGGAGAACTCAACGAAATGAATCCCGCCGGACCGATGCATGATGATCTCATCACGTATCTGAACAACTGGTCGTTCAGGAATTCAGATCCGGCGAAGACTCTTATCACATCTCAAACCGGTTTGGACTTGCCGGAGCAGGCATCACGGCCCGAGCCAGATATTATGTGGATTCGAGCGGCTCGGTACCGCGATGGGCATCCACGGGCGGATGACGTTCAGTTGGCCATTGAAGTTTCTTACAGCAGCCTTGCGTATGACATCGAAACGAAACGGCATTTGTACGCGGAAGCAGGAATCAGAGAATACTGGATTGTCGATTCTGAGGCATCCTGCATCCACGTCCACCGCGAGCCACAGAGTGATTACCGGCGGCGATTTGTCTGCACAGCGGAACACAGCCTGTCACCCGAGTATCAGCCATCCGCCGTCCTGAACCTGAAAGACCTATTCTGCGAATAGGAAGACTTGAGAACCGTTCTTTTGTTCCTGGTTCCTGACGCTTTGTGCTTGGTTCTTTGTGCTTTGTTAAATTCAACACCAGGCACTACGCACCAGGAACCGTTCCTTTATTTCTCTGCGATACCCCCGATCTGCTATGACCGAATTCCACCTTACTGGCCAAGCCCTTTGGGACAGGATGAATCGAGCCGTGGAGAATGTGCAAAAGCGACTGGAAAAAACAGCAAGATTGCTGGAGTCCATTGATGTGCCCTACGCCATTATCGGCGGCAATGCCGTGCGGGCCTGGGTAGCCCAGGCGGATGAAGCGGCCGCCCGAACAACGCGTGATGTGGACATCCTGCTCAGACGAGCCGATCTTCCGCGGGTGATTGAAGCCATGGAGCAGGCTGGATTTGTTTATCGACACTCAGCCGGGATAGACATGTTTCTGGACGGTCCCGAGGCAAAAGCTCGCGACGCGGTTCATGTGTTGTTTGCTGGCGAAAAAGTGAAAGAAACTGATCTCGTCCCGGCACCTGACGTTGATGAGTCGGTGCTGATTGAAGCCCACCGCACGCTCTCGCTCGAATCCCTCGTCCGAATGAAGCTCAACGTGTTTCGACGAAAAGATCAGATGCATCTGATCGACATGGTTAGCGTTGGACTTATTGATGAATCCTGGGTTCATCGTTACTCACCGGAACTGGCCAATCGCCTTCAACAAATCCTCGACGACCCGGAAGGTTAGAGGAGAACAGTCGTCAGTATTCAGTCGCCAGCAACGGTCAACTGCTCCAGGAGAAGCGAGCGGCGAGAAGCGAGAAAATCGCATTCCGTCTTCGCGACCGTTTTCCTGGCAATTGACCTGCCTTTAGTAACTCGACTCTTCCGTCTCCCGCGCCACTCGCTTCAACGGTTGTCGGGTCAGCAAGAACAACCGCGTGAACAGTTAATCAGTCAAACCGTGGAAGCCCCTCAGACGCAATTGATTCAATTGCAACAAAGCTTTGACTCTAGTGGTCTGTCACGCGTTAAATTTAGGGTTGAGCATTGCTTGTACGACGGACTTCCAGTCCGTCGGCGGTAACCTTTGTCGACGGACTGGAAGTCCGTCGTACCCTAAAATTTAGCTGTGACAGACCTTTAGTGATAAAAACTAAAATCACACGACGGACGACGAACCAAGCTCAAAGAACCAGGAACGCCCTTGTTCCAACCAAGCCCCAAGCCCCAAGCACCAAGCCTGTTTTCCAATTGTCATGCCAGTACGAAACCAACCTCAGACGACGACTGCGACAGAACTCTACGACTACCCAGCCGGCGGCTACCGCTACGAACTTATTTCAGGCCACCTCACGATGATGTCACCCGCAGGAGGGCGCCACGGTCGAATCGCTCATCACATCGCCATACTGCTGAGCAAGCATGTCGACGACGTCTTCCGCCTCTACGGGTAAGCGGTCCGGAGAGGGTCTGACCCCTTTTCTATGCCCCAGAAAATCAGCGTTTGAATGCGCCAGCATGCTGCTGATCTTCAAACAGCGAAAATATCTGAACGATTCACAAGCGGACGTACTGGTCTCGGAACTTGCATCAGTCTGCAAAATGATCGTATCTTTTTCACGAACTCTGATGTAGCAGGGAGCAGGGAGTCACCCCAAGAACAAAGAACAAAGAACGCCGTTGTCCCAACCAAGCACCAAGCACGAAGAACCAAGCACCTGTGTTTCTTCCCCTTCCCCTCGTCTCGGCTGGTGGATTGCAATCTTCGTTCTGGCGATGGTCCTGACGCAATTTCTCTCATCACGCATGAAGCCGGAAAAACAACGGCCTGGAACTGAGCGAAATGACTTGGTCCTGAACAAAGACCATTTGCCTCAGGACATGCATGGCTGGAAACAAAGTTCGTTTGAAGCGGCAAAGCCTGCCGAACAACTTACGGAAGGACAATTCTGGTGGACTCATTCATGGATCTATGCAAAACCACCACTGACCGCATACGTTGCTCTCGATCAGGCGGACTGGACAAGTTGGCATGAACTGACCATTTGCTATCAGGCAATTGGATGGACCTTAGTGGACCGCAGACTTGTCGATCCTGTTGATCCTGGCGAGGAACCGGACAACCATTGGCCGACTGTGGTTGCGAGGCTGGAAAAGTCAACATTAGAAAAGGCGACCCTGATTTTCTCGTTGTTTGGCCAGGATGGGACGCCGCTGGTTTCTCCCGTTTTCAGTATGGCACCGGAAAAGGTTACAACGACTGAAAAGACAATCATCAAGAACTTCGCGGATCGTCTCAACTATCGCCCCACAAATCAAAATCTGAAATCCGGAACTACTTCGCACGATCGAGTCATACAGTGTTAGGTTCTCATCCGGCATACTCAGGATTTGCCTGAAGCCACATTGGTGGATCTCATCGATCTCCATCAACAGACCAGAGAACTCTTCCGAGCTGCCTGGCACGTTCACCATTCCAACCTGACTCCAGCAAACTAATTGCCGACAAGATCACTTGCGACTTCTCGTTAACACACTCTCTATCGGCTCTATGAGCGGCCAACACGTCGTTTACGGGTTTCTACGTCCGCTCACACGTTGGATGCGGCCGGCTCATGAAATGACAATTCTGC
>JBDNHX010000394.1:0-11892 GCA_041688565.1 Planctomycetaceae bacterium | reverse complement strand
TCAGCCAGCCGCGGAAGCGATTGCCCAACGACTCACGGACGAAAGTCCACGCGTCCAGATGTTCGCCGCGCTGGCGGTGGGAAGAATTGGCAGCGCAGCCGCTTCGAAAGCGGTTATTGAAATGCTGCGTACAAACGCCGACGCGGATCCATGGCTTCGGCATGCGGGCGTGATGGGCCTGGCCGGGATTGGCGATCGAGCCGCGATCAAAACCTATGCCCAGGATCCGCATACCTCTGTCCGGCTTGCCGCGCTTCTGACTGTCCGCATGTGGCTACTGGAAAGTCAGCAGCAGTGGGCAACAAATGACTCCGATGAAATTCCCGTTTACACGCCTTCACAGGACGATGTTCAGCTGATGCGGCAGTTTCTCAATGACGATTCGCTGGTGATCGCCACAGAAGCCGCCCGGGCCATTAATGATCTGCCGCTGGAGACCGAAACGAATGAGCTGGCAATGCTCGCGGATCGGCTGATCAATCCGGAAATGTCTTCTGTGAATCCCATCGCCTTGGCAAGTGATGCATTGTTGCGCCGAATTCTGAATGCAAACTTTCGTCTGGGTGGCCCCGAAAATCTGAAACGCGTGCTGGCCTTCGCAACCAATTCGTCGCTGCCGATGACGATTCGTCGGGACGCTTTCGAAGCCATCGGAGACTGGACTCAACCGTCAGCGCGTGATCGAGTCACAGGTTTTTGGCGTCCGGTGACCGCTCGGTCTGTCGAGACGCTCGCGGCCTGTCAGCAATTGCTTGCCGAGCAACTGCCCGCACTGATCGCCGCAACTCCCGATGAGCTTCAGAATCAGCTGGTTCAGTTGATCAGTCGCCATCAGCTTCCCGCAGACGACAACGTTTTTCTGGCGTGGATTCCTGATTCGGACCGAAGTGTTCTGGCTCGCACAGCTGCGCTTCGTCTGCTCGCATCCAGAGAATCCAGCCAGACGGATAAGGCCATTCAGGTCGCTCTTCAATCCGACGTTCCCGCCTTGCGCGCGGAAGCTCGCGATGTTCTGGCAAGGCGAAATCCCGAGGCTGCGTTTTCATTATTGGCCGATGTCGCCATTGCGAAGGACGCATCGATTCTCGAACGTCAGCGCGCCATTCTCACACTTGCATCCGTTCAAAGTTCCGACGCCGACCGAATCCTGCTGGACCTGTCTGCCAGCCTGTCCACACCGGAAATGAATGCGGCTCTCAAGCTTGATGTTATGGAAGCGGCAACACTCCGCGGTCTGCCGGACTTGAAGTCCAACGTCGATCGATTTAAGGCAGAGCAGGCGAAAGCAGGTCTGCTGGCTCAGCATTTGGTCTCTGTCGAAGGCGGCGACGCTGAACGCGGCAGGTCGCTGTTTGTCGGCCATCGTGTCGCTCAGTGTGTTCGCTGTCACAAAATCGGGACCGTGATTTCCGGCGGAAATGCGGGCCCAGATCTTGCTCAGGTGGCTCGCCGTCATGACCGCACATCGCTCCTGCAGTCTCTTGTGGAACCCAGTGCGAAAATTGCCAGAGGCTTCGAGGCGGTCACGCTGATTCTTGATTCGGGGCGGATCATGGCGGGAACCGTGAAGAGCGAAGACAACGGCACGATTGTGCTCGAACAGACAGACGGGCAATTGGTCACTGTGGATCAGAGCGAGATCGAAGAGCGAACCGTCCCCAGATCGGCAATGCCGGAAATGCATCGCGCTCTGACTTCTCGCGAACTCCGAGACCTCGTGGAATTTCTCTCGACCATTCAATAGGCAGCGGACAACTGTACTCCACGGGGCGGCAGCAAGACGCAGATTGACCACGACAAATGGACACACTCGCAGCGACTTGAAATGGTAACAGGGCTCACATTTCTGGAACGTTGATTCGGCGAATTCGATGACGATCAGGTCCGGTTTGAACGCATCATGAAACGAGTTCTCTGCATTCGATTTCCCAACTGGCCAGTGCAGTGCCTGCAGCATCGGCTTCGGCAGACGGCAATCGCGTGCTCGGCCGTTGCACTGCATACCGCCTTGCCTGCCACAGCCAGCAGCGGAGCCGCAAAGACCCCCGTGGATGAAGACACGCGATACCTGCGAGCCATCTTCTCGGCGGCTGTTACCGGGCCGGCAATTGTCGCTGTTTCGCCGGATGCCTGGGCGAAAGGAGTCCGGCCTGGCATGCCGCTGGCGGAGGCACGCAGCATGGCTCAGCCGGCCAGCGTTGTCCCCGGTCGAAGCAGGCCAACCAAAACACCCAAAACACAGACTCAGGCTGCCGTCGAGTTTCATGAATGGCAACCGCATGAAGACCGTCACCTGCTGAAAGCCACGGCCGAACTCACGCGCCGTTATGCGCCTGTCGTGGGGCTGGATGCGGTCCCGATGCCAGACAGCCTGCTGCTGGATATCACGGGATGCGGGCCGTTGTTTGGCGGTGAAGCCGGACTTGCAGAATCCTTACTTCGAGAACTGCGGAACGCGGGCTGGGTCTGCCGGATTGCGATCGCGCAATCAGTCGCCGCGGTCTGGGCGCTGACTCATGCGGAAATTCCTCGTCGCCTCGATTCCGCCACGGTCACTGATCGCCGACGGCCGCATCGGCAGATCGCGGAGAATGTTCTGCATGATCTGCCCATCCAGATTATTCCTGCCGGCCAGCAGCTTTCGGAAATCAGCCCGCTGCCTGTCACCGCGTCACGACTGACGTTAAGCGATCTGGAAATCCTGAAGCACCTTGGCATTCGTACCATCGGGCAGCTGCTCAGTCTGCCGCGCCAGGATCTGCCGTCGCGACTGTCCGCTTTGGGCGTCCAACGAATTCAGCAGCTGACGGGCGTCTTGGATGAGTCGGTCGAGCCCCTGCCTGAAGCGAATCCTGTCGCGGCGGCTTGGAGTTCCGAGGAAGCCGCATGCGGGCTGGCGGATATTCGTCACATTCTGATGCATCTCTCCGAACAGATCGCCGATCAGCTTCAGCGACGAAGGATGGCGTGCAGCAGCGTCACGTGTAATTTTAAGTGCGAAGATGAATCGACGGTCCTGCTGACTGGCCATGTTGTCAGGCCCACGCAATCCGCCGATCTGCTGCACGAAGTTCTCTGCATGCGACTTGAAACGGCCGTCACACTGTCGGCGATGGAGTCTGCTGGACCAATCAATGAAAACAGCAATGCATCCCCCGAAGCACCGGACAAATCGGGAATGATCGGTCAGCTTGCTTCGCTGGAATCACAGCCATTCGGTCACGTGAGAATGACGGCTGTGGTGTCGCCCATCCCTGTCTCAAAGCAGCGAGATCTGTTCAGTCCAGTTGAGCATATTATTCCGCAGGAGGAACTGGCCACGCTGATCACACGGCTCAGCGGTCGCCTGGGCGCGAAGTCTGTTCTGACCGTGCGAACGAATGCGGATTCTCGACCGGAGTTTTCGATGGCCGCAAATCCCCTGCTGCCACAGGATTCCGGAACTGCTCGCCAGGCACAACTGGATGCTACTCTGCGCATGCTGACCGATCCTGGTCCATCGCCTTCGGCAGCAGAAACACATTCGCTGCCTTCACGCCCATTAAGACTGCTGGCAACACCCCAACCTGTTGCACGAACAGAAGGCGAACGTCACTACCCGCGCCGCGTCATGGTCGCCGGAAAAACATTTGAGCTGGCCAATTTCTCCGCCCCCGAACGAATCCAGACAGCATGGTGGACGGACCAGCCATGTCATCGCGACTATTACCAGGTCACCAGCCATTCCGGATCACGCTTCTGGCTTTTCCGAGATCTGCACAGCGGCCAATGGTACCTGCACGGAATTTTCGACTAAGAACGCCTAACAAAACTGGGACTGGCTCCCGTATCTTGCCGAAAATGCACAGAAAAATGACGGAAGGAGGATGCCTTTCCCACTTTTGTGAGAGCCTCTAAGAACTCGCGTGCCAGGGAATTCAGGATTGATGAATTCCACAGGCCAACCACAACCGTCCTTCTCCACCACGGAGATCGTGCAGCTTTTAAGTTGTTAAGCGATTTGGGTTTAAGTCTACAAAAGTGACCTTCGTGCGACTTCCGATTTCGCACAGAATGTGAATTCGTGAAGCACAACAAACGAACAGCGAGCTCAATCCTCGATCTTCGCGGCTGTGCCGATCGTGGCATCGAACTACTCGCTCCGGTGCAAGCGAACTCTTTCACCGAAAAGAAGAAACCGATCCCGCGTGACGATTTCGTTTCGATGCCGAACAGAATTGTTATCAGTGTCCTGCAGGTCACGAGTTGTCGTACATGGGTCGGGAGCGAAAACAGCGTCATGGTGACCAGTCATTTTGGGAATCTCGATACCGCTGCAAGTCAGCTCACGGCAAAGGCTGTCCACTCGAGGCCCAGTGCTTGCGACCTGGTTCATCGAGTCGGACGATCAAGCGCCTCGAAGGGCAGGAGTCGCTGGATGCCCCGCGTTCAAAGATGAAAGATCCAGCGTCCCTGCCATACATACCCGCTGCTTTGGTGGTGCCGATGGACACGTCAGGTCAAAGGCCACACGTTATGATGGACACCGCTGACAGCGGCGGCAAAGCCCGTCCAGCAACGTTGCTCTGGCAAAGTCTCCAACAAACAACTGCCGGTTGTTCACATTCGCCGCGACAAGTTCCACGGTCGGCGGAAGTATGAAACTCCCCCGATCCCGGCTAACGATTGGCGTTTCATTATCGCTTACCGCGTAAGCCTGGCCTATGGCTTGGTTTACAACAAATGCGCCCGGGTGGATTCGAACCACCGACCTACCGCTTAGAAGGCGGTCGCTCTATCCGACTGAGCTACGGGCGCTTGAGTAATTAAAACACTGGTTGTTTGACCCGCTGCAGGTAATAAAGAACGATCATTTTTCAGGAGGGAACACCTGAGGAACACCTTTTTGCCTAACTTAACGACAGGGTTCCGCAGTCTCCATCGACACCGAAACCGGGTAAACCATATCCGGTTTTTCCACTTTTTCCAAATGTTCGCGGCAAATGAGCCACTAAAATCGGAGGGAAGCTTCACTACTTCGGGCGGTGGGAAGATCAGTTTGCAGCTTTCAGACTGGGTGGCTCGATTACGCGCGGCCAAAGACGGCAGTCGACTGGAGAGCTTTTGAATCATCAGCCGGAACGCGCTCGCGTCCGGTTTTTTAATGTTTCCCCTGCATGAACCGGATGCTACCGCACTACCGCTGATCAACACATGGCGCTGTCCAGTTAGCAATCGCGGCGCGGCCGGCTGCGAAGAACCCTGCTGACGATGACCTTTGTTTTCTGACGTCACACGGGAGTGTCATTCGGAATCACGTGATGTTGTCCAATACCTGTCGTAAGATGGGCAATCCTGCCCGTTGATTTTTTTTACGCACGTCGGGCAAGAATGCCCAACCTACTTCATTCCCACTGCGATTCCTCAGCCTCACTTCAGGATCACGAGACACCGAACCAAACATTCCATCGGTTGCTTTTTCCGAGCCAAAGGCACAGTCATTTGCATAGTCTGCCCGGCGAGCCAGGTCATAGATCCAGAGATCACGCAAAGGCCCATCGGCAATGGACGGAGACTGACTTCAGTGCCACACCTGCGGTCGCAGAATGATTGGAAACAGGTGCCATGCTCCTAAAAAACCTTCCAGATTCAGCTGCTCCCAGATCAAATGCCATACCGAACACTGGTGACTCTGTCCCTGTTGTCAGTGCAGTTCCGTGAGGCAGACAGGTCGCCACGAAAAGGTACTGTCATTTGATTGACACTGAAGTTTGATCTTCAGAGGCGAGTTTTGAGATCCTGGTCTTTTCGGTTACGGGCGGTAGAGCGGCAGGTATCGGTAGTAGACTTCCAGAGTCAGCACGGACAAACAGGTTTGATAAATCTGGCCGCCGGATTCACCGTGAGGATCCGTTACCGGCCAGCTTCCTGCCGCGGCACCTTCTACGATCTGAGTCATCACGAGTTGATCACGCATCGTGGCGTTCCATTCTTCCCACTCAGTTCCGCCATAGTGGTGAAGGGCGATTGTTGAATAATAATTGTAATACATATCCGCCTGGCTGACTCCAATTGTGGAAAGCCGATGGATGCCTTCACGCAGCGGGCCACTATCCTGAGGCCATCCCAGATACATTCGACACAGCAGGCCGACGGCTGTCATGCTCGGCGACGCGGGACTGCCCGGAGTGTAGCAATAGGTCGCTCCGCCACTGTCCGAAACAGAATCAAGAAAAGCCTGAGCCCTGTTGACGACGACAGGATCCACTTTGATTCCGCCCGATTGTCCGCTTTGCAGAGCCATCACGTCCCAGCCGGTCACCGAGGTATCGCCAGGTGACTGAAAAGTATATCTCCAGCCGCCCCCGATGGGATCCTGTGCACTTTCGATGTAACTGACCGCATCAACCGCATGCTTGCGGTATATCTTTTCATCCGGCTCCATCGTCACCAGCTCGGTCAGACACAGCGTGACAATCGCGTGAACGTACATCGAATCCGTACCCTGCAAATCGCTGTCGCTGCCTTTTTGGCTGATCATGAATTCAAACGCCCGTTTGACGAGATCTTTATCCGGGCCTGTGCGAGTCGTGCTGCCTGATCCCAGAAAACACAATGTGGCCATCGCCGTTGCGCCGAGCGGCGAATCTAATGAGCCCGGCTTCGCGCCTTCACCGACGTCCTGAAAAGACCACGATCCATCGCGTTGCTGAATTTTGCGGAGCCATTGCAAAGCCCGGGCAACGGCCTTTTCGCTGTCGACGGTACCGCCGGATTCGGCGAGAGCTTTTTCCCTTCTGTCGCCAGTGCGAGATCCCAAATCCGACTGTTGCAGGGACGATCGAGTCGGCTTCGGCTTTGCATTTTTTTCAGGAGGCTTTGCAACAGCCTTGTCTGCTAGTGCGACGCCAAACCGCTCGTCATCACGATCGGGTGTTTTCTCCTGTTCCGGATTCGGCTGACGGCTGTTCTCGGCGACAGCCGGTTTGTTCTCGGCCATGGCACTGTCGTCCGCCGTGCTTTCCTCGGCGGACGTTGCAGGAGCAGGGGATTCTTCTGGCATCGCTTCGGCTGAAGATGATGGGGCTTCGGCGGCCGGGGCATTCGATGCTCCGGCCAGCGTTTCATCCGACGCGTCTCCGGCTTCCGTTTCGCTTGATTCAGTTATTCCCGCGAGTGAACCGCCATTGTTTTGTGACGCTCCCTCACTTCCCGGCGAATCGCTCGCAATCCTTTTTACTCTCGGGTCCGTGTCCCAGAAGACAATCAGCAAAACAGCCAGCAGAAGCAAAGCAATGACGGTAGCGAAGGAAACGAACTGCATGTTTCTATCGTGAGGAGTCAGTTCCTGCGTTGGACTCACTGCGGGATTTCCCGGAGTAAGCTCGGCTCCCGCAGGCTCCGATGCTTTGACCGTCGGCTTGACTGGCAAGACCTCGGCCACTGCGGCCACAGGGCGCTCTTCGGTTCGGGAAACGAAAGCGGCGGGGGATTGAGCGTACTCGATCCATTCCTCCGATCCGGACGAGCGAACTAAAGTCTCTGCGCTCACTTTTCCCGTACGGGCCAGAAATCGCAGTTCATCACTGGAGACAGGCCCCAGCGCACCTGTGCGATGTCGGTAGAACCATGTTCCGTGTGTTTCCTGGCTTTGCATGGTACACGATTCGAAAAAACATCGATCTGCTTAATGGACGACTTCCACATCACCGAAAGTGACGCCATGATGCTACCATAAGAAGCTTGCCAGGGCTTTCACAACCAAGCCCAGGCGTCGCAAAAAGTGCGATGTCGCCGTCGTGAACAGCGAGGAATGAAGCAGAGGAGCTTATTTCCTGCAGAGTCAACGACTCAGCGCACGCGGGGCTGACTTCTGTAGAGACCATCAGGTCGTTGTTACATCTTGAGAACCCTGCCATGTCTGTCACATTCCGTTGTCCCGGTTGCCAAACGCGATTTCGAGTTGATGAGCGAATGCGAGGTCGAAAAGTTCAGTGCCCCAATTCCAAGTGTCAGAGCACGGTTCTGATCCCATCGACTGACGCTTCCAGTGGGACTGCAGCTGACCACGGCGGACGTTTTATCCAGTCTACCGGCGAATCGAATGCCGACCTATCCGACAGCCCCCTTCCAGCAACTGATCCTAACTACACCGGTCTGATTTTTTCCAAACCGTTGGTCGTCGCAGGAATTGCCATCCTGTTCGTATTGATCACCGCCACCGGATCACTGCTCATGCTGGGGAATCGCAATGCGGCCGATCCGTTCTCGGATCTGGTCAGCAAAACGGTGCCCCTGGATCTGCCGCCAGCGCAGGCCGAAGAAGAGGCCGCTCACGCCCGCGAACAGGTGCAGAAAGACAGCCGCGATCAGAAAGAACGTGAACGTCAGGAACAACTGGCTGCGGAAGAGGCGATGAAAAAGAAGGGGTCCGATTCGAAACTCGCCGAGGCAAAACTAGCGGCTCAACAAGAGGCCGAACGTATTCGTCAGGAAGCCATGGACGCTCAGGCGAAAGCCGCACGTGAGGCCGCGTCAAACGAGGACGGACCATTTTCATTCATTAAAGCGGATCTACGTTGTCACGATCGTCATGGGCAGTGGCTGTTTGAACTGCCTCCGCCGGGAGCAGATGTTTCATCGGAGCCGCTGCCGCTGCGTACACATGGCGAGGATGTGAAACTGTCTTTATGTGAAGCGGCGGTTCCATTATTTGCCGCCTGTCCGTTCCAGCTTGAACTGCAGCGTTCTCCCTCCAATACCGAAAAATGGCTGGTCGTGGCGTCTCGTGAGGGCACACAGGTGGAATTGGGTGAGTACACTTTGAAAGCCCTTGGCTCCGCAGAGCCGGATGCACCAATGCCCGATCATCAGTTAAGCTTCCGCTGGCGGCGTGAAGCGGCTCGCGAAATCTCGGCTGCTGAACTGCTCAGGTGGTGGCCTTTGCAAATTTCCGTCGGCGACAGGTCGGCCGTTCTTCTGCAACGGTCCACGTATCTGTCTGAGGTTCCTCTCAAGTGGGAGTCCCTCGTGAATTGTCAAAAGACTGTTTTTCCGCGATCGTCGGAATTGCAGGCCATCGAACTGACCCCGAACTCTCTGTTGTCGTTTTGCCTCGAGATTCAGCAGGCAAACGTGCCACCGCAATCACTTTGTCTGGATCTCGTGGACGGCGACGTGGAACCGGAAAATCAAGAGCTGGTCGAAACCGCCGCGGCCTGTTCCAAAAGCTTTTCATTAACGCTTCCATTGAAGTTCCAGGAAACCGTTTTGGACGTCCTCGAATCTCCACTGGGCTTCGGCACTCTAAAACTGCAGGTCAGTCGCACGCCCGAAGATGGGCTGGTGGTACAACCAAAACTGGAACTCGTTCTTCGGCTTCCGGGCAAAGAACATCTGGAATCGTTTCCCGATGCGGCAGTGCTCGCTGAATTTACGGCCATCACCAAAGATCCAGAGCGTATCCGTAATCTTCCCTCCTCGGACGGCATCCGGAACGTTGCCACGCAGATGACGCAGCGCACTCGTGATGATCCTACCTTTTGGCACAAGCAGCCTTTGCGGGCAATGGGCAGGAAAGCCAGCTTTGAGCCTGCGTTTATGAATCGTGCCCAGGGCAGTATCAAATTCCTGAAGCAATTCATTCGAAAGGCCGAAGGTGATGTGAATCTGGCCCGGATCGCCGTCGCTCAACAGGAACGCCAGATGGCTCCTTTAATCGCAAGACGAAACCTTGGAGATGGGGCGGGAGTAGCTCGGATGCTGGATTTGTTCGAAAACGGCCTGGCTCAACAACGGCAAAGGTTGAGCCAGGCAGAAACAAGACTCGGAATCGTCAGGCAGTTCACGCCCGATATTGAGCAATACTGCCTGGATCTTTCGGAACTAATCGTCGAGTTTACACGACAGCATGAGTCCCTGATTCAGGATTATGATGCGATCGATGTGCAGCTTGACGAATTGCTGAACGCATCCAAAGCTGGTTACTTCAAGGTACGTGGTGAGATGATGACTACGATACAAACACCTCAGGCCGAAAACGGCCCATCGATTCGGATTTACTTTGTTGAGGCTTCTTCTCAAGGTCCGTGAGCGCGGCACTTGGGTTCGAATGTGGTGGGCGGTGGGTTGTGAGATACAGCGTGTTTGGATTTTGGGGCCGGAGCGGGTGGGCAGCACGACGCCCATCGAGCGAATGTCGCTCAGTCGCGCCAGCACTCGCCGGGGCTCAGTGCCGAGGCCAGCTTCCGAGCACATCTGGCCCAAAGTTTTCCAGACGAGCTACTCCCCAAAGAACACAAGGAACGTTGAAACCTTCCGACTCAAGAGGCTGCAGCTGACTGATACACATGAGCGGCTAATGCATTCGCCAATGCATTCGCTAAAGCTGCATTTGGGCATCAAAGAATGAACGTCTGATCAAGTGCGAAGCGCCGACTCCAGACACAAGCAGTTACTGCACAAACGATTCTTGCTGCTGATTGCCCAGGAACAACTCGGCTTGACCGATTGAAAACAGAATGACTTCATATTCCAGGCCCTGTTCTATCATCGCATCCTTCACAGGGATGAATTGCGAGAACGAGTTGCGGGAAACGAACAGACGCACAAACTGACGTTCGTTGTCGATCCGCTGGAACTTGGCGAGCAGTTCGTTTCGCTGAACTTCCTCAGCCTCACCATGAACGGCCTCGCCCGAAACTGCCAAACCGCCATCGGCTCGCGGAGCGATACGGACCGTGCCACCCTCTTCATGTTTAACGCAGTCCGTTTCATCGATCTCGCCATCGGGCGTTGTGGCCCTATAAACTCGGCCGTCGTGAACCATATAGGCGAGTCCAAATTTCTTTGTCCGTCGCACACGCGGGATGCGAGCCGTGCGACTGGACAGCGTTGTCGCCTGCTGCAGTTCCTGCTGCAGAGCTTTGTGGCGCTGTTGTGCCTGATGCAGCTTCAATGCCTGCTGCTTCATTGTGGCTTCCATGGACAGCGCCTGAGATTCCGCCTGCGTCATGTCGTCTACCGCGTTGGTTTTCTGCTCCAGCAACTGCACCTGACTGTCCGTTGCCATCAGGATTTCAGTGGCCAGTTGTTTGGATTCGTCGCTGGCGAAACGTTCCAGCACATCCTGCTGCTGCGCCATCTGAATTTCCAGCACCGCCTGACGCGATCGTGCCTGAGTGATCTCCTGATTTCTGGCCGCGATGATGGCCGACACTTCTTCCGGAAGAGCTGCGACACCCTCGCGAAGTCCACTGTCTCGCACAAGCAGTGACAGCAGAATAGAAATGAATATGACCGCGCCGAACGTGTTGCAGATCGTGTCCAGCAGCAGCTCAAGGCTATCCGGGATGACAAGCTTGCGACGGCTCACTGTTCCGCTCCTTTCACCGGTGGGTCAAATGCTGTCGCATTCTGAGGCAGCAGATCGAAGCCAAAGGGCGTGCCCAGCGGAATGAGTGTCGCGCTGATCTGATCGAATAATGGCGTTGCATCAGGCTTCAGCAAAATCATAAACGCCACATCGTCCGACGAGACCGTTTTGAACCATTCCAGCAACCGATCGATGTCTGTGAAGAGTCGCGGAGGCCCTGGCTGGCCCAGCTGCGCGACTTTGATTTCGTGAGTCGCCGACAGCTCTACCAGCCAGCACGTTTTCGCGGCACTGTCGTGCGCGTTATAAATCTTTCGATCTCCACTTTTCAGCTTCTGCAACTCTTTTTGAATCTCCGCGATCTCCTGCTGTAGCCGCCGCGACTCTTCGGCATCGCCCTGACGCAGCTGAAACTCCGTTCCAACGTCTTTCAACCGTTCAGAAGACGCTCCGGATAATTCCTTGACGCGATTCAGGTCGGCAGCAGCCGCGGTCACATCGGCTGATATCAGATCCCGCGATTTGATCAGGATCTCAGC
>JBDNHX010000393.1:0-3294 GCA_041688565.1 Planctomycetaceae bacterium | reverse complement strand
TGCTTCAGCTCGGGAAAGAAATCGTTGACTCGCTTGTAACCATTCGTATGAGTCCGGCCCATAAAGCCGTAACCGACGAGACCAATGTTGAGGGGTTTGAGGTGTTGCATGGGAATCACTTTTCTGAAATGGCAGGAATCAAAATGGAGGGAGCGAAGCTGGCGAGTTCATTCATTCTGCCAGTCACTCGAAAGATGCACAAATCGAATCACGCGAACAAAGTCACCTTCGATTCGAAATACGATAGCCCAGGGAAATCCGATAATCGAGGCTCCACGGTATTCATCGCTTCCGAAAAACAGCGAATAAGCTTCCGGGAACCTCTTGAGTGACTCGAATCGATGTGCCACTGCTGTTCGGAGCTTATCCGCTGCATGCGCAGAGACACCTTCATACCAGTCCATCGCAGCACTCAGGTCTTCTGCAAATTGAGGGTCGAATCTGAGAGTCTTCATTTCTTCCGCAACTCTTCCACCCGGTTCCACATCTGCTCAACGGTCAGCCAGTCTTCGGGATGAGCCTCCATGTGTTCCTTACGGCGAAAGATCTCATCCCACTCCGACTGCGGTAACTGCATGATGGCATCCGACTCACGCACGTTTTCCCAGAGCAGGTTTGCCAGGCGAAGCTGTTCCTTTGCCGGAAGACTTAGCAGCTCTTCAATATTGATGGCCATAAGTCCCTCTTAAAACGCGGTAAGCGCATCGGGCTTCGCTGCAGTCAATTTGCTGACGGACTAACAGTGAAGCCACTGCCATTCGGAAGAAAAAGACAGGTTGCATTGATCTTGCAGAACAGAATCGAGGCGATTTGCTCACACCCCGCCATGAGCGTCGCGAACCCTGATCATGGTCTCCAGGATCGTGTTCCATGTCTTTGGATTTTCGAGCGTTGCATTCGGGAACATGCAACCGTCCCAGCAGATGTGCTGGATGCCGCGTTCTGCAGCGCCTTCCAGCCAGTAGCCGGCACATTTGACGATGTCGAGCTTGCCGTTGGGATCGTCCGCCGGACAGTGCTTGCCCGTCTTGTCGTGAGCCCCAGCGCCGTGGACATGACCGTCGTTCTGAGCCACATGGAAGTCAATTGTCCATGGTCGCAGTTGATCGGTCATGGTCTTGTACGCTGCCCAGAATTCGGCATCGGTGTAGCCTTCTTTGACGAGAGCACACTCCGGAGCGTTGTAGCCCAGAAGATAAAGGTAGGTGTGAGCCAGGTCGCACTGGAATCCCAGAGATCCAGGCATGTCGGTTGTTTCCAGAAGATTCAGCATGTCCTTCCAGCTGTGCATACCGGCCCAGCAGATTTCGCCTTCGGCTGCCAGTCGTTCTCCATGAGCTGCTGCTACGATCGCAGCTTCCCGGAACGTGGCCGCGATAGTCTTCGTGTTAGCAGCAGAATTCTCACGCCACGTGTTGACACCAAACTCGGCTGAGTCAATCCGGATGACTCCATACTGTCGCACGCCGTGCTCGTTGAAAATTTTCGCGATGCGGCAGGCCTTCTTTACCGCGAGGACGAATTTGGCTCGCTGAACCGGAGTTCCCATTGCCGAATCACCGACCGTGCCCGGCCAGATCGGAGCAACCAGCGACCCAACCTTGAACCCATGCGACGCGATCTTGTCGGCGATATGACGAAGCTCAGACTCACTGGCGTCGGGATCGGTGTGAGGGTGAAACAGGAAGTAGTCGATCCCATCGAACTTTTGCCCGTTCACATTGGCCGCTGCGGACAGTTCGAGCATATGATCCAGACTGATCGGCGGCTCCTGGCCTTCGCCAGTTCCTTTACCAACAAGACCTGGCCACATGGCGTTGTGAATTTTTAGGGAAGGATGCGACATAGGTGGGACCTTTCAGGGAGAATGAGCAATGACTAATGAAAAATGACCAAAGTGGGGAGATGACAAATGGAACAAGTCAGCGTACGAACAGCGAGGCGACAGGGGCGGAAAAACCTTTCAGTTCAGGTTCTCCGCTGAGAACTTCTTCTGAGTTTCTTGACTGAGGCTGACGATCGCTGCGATACACTGAGATCACGTGAAAATCGGGATCGGCGATCCAGACCTGAGCAACTCCGGCAGCCAGGTAGAGTCGAATTTTTTCTCGAACGGATTCATGAGTGTCTGTCGATGACAGCACTTCAACAGCCACAACTGGAGCCAGATTGAGAAATGCCTTTTCCGAAACCTGTCGAATCGCTTCTGCCCCAATGAACACGCCCACGTCAATTCCGACGAGTGACTGTTCAACATTCGGCAGCCGAACGCGAACATCTCCGGTACCGATGTAGACGTCTGAAATCCCCGAGGCGACTCGCCAGTTCTCAAGGGCCGCAGCAAGCTTTGTCACACATCCTGCATGGCGTGGGTTTCGAGTCGTCACACTTTCTTCCCTCAACTGGCCGTAAATCAATTCACGACGCATCTCAGGGGCGTCTGGCAATGCCAGAAACTCCTCAACCGTCATACGAGAAGTGCTGGTTGACACAAAGCCCTCCACGGGAATGACCAATGATTAATGAAAAATGATTAATGAAAAATGCCCAATGAAAACGCAGTCAGCATTCTGGCGAACTGTTTCGGTGAATGGCTGCAAAGATCCGAGTCAACTCGTCGGCTTCTTTCCACAGGATTCTTGCAGTATCTGCAGATTCCTTGTTGGCCGCGACCAACATTCGTAACCAATGTTTATTCTCTCGGGCTTCTCGGCGACAGAGGCTTATCCGATACCGGAATTCGCGCTTTGTCGCCGACTCGTCCGCTTCGCAGTAATTTGCACCAACACTGCATGCCGAACGGACCAACTGACTGATCAGAGGCTTTGTGATTGCTGTTCGTCGAACCGTCTGACGGAATACAATCAAAGATTCGCCGAAAGCAGCAGTCCGCTTCTCCAGATTGAACGCCGGAGATTGTCGATCCGCTGCCCCCATGCCGAGCTCCTCTTCTGCAGCTCATTGGTCATTAGTCATTGGTCATTTCTTCTTCTTGTGATCGCCCACGTTCGGAGCCTTCGGTTGAGCGTCAGGGCCGAAGTAACGCAGAGTGACGAGCGGCTCGGTGCCTGTGTTTTCGAACGTAACACCATCGGCAGCTGCCTTGGCTGTAACGAACACTTCATCCTCCGTCATCGCTCCGAAGCGGATCATGCTTGGAGACTGCAGAGTCAGCTTGCCGATCTTTCCGTAGCCCTGAACCGTGATCAAGCCATAAGCTCCGCCGTCCTTCACGGTACACTTCGCACCGGGCTCGAGTGTCAGTTCCTTGGCCGTGAACAGCTGCTTGCCGTC
>JBDNHX010000051.1:0-4569 GCA_041688565.1 Planctomycetaceae bacterium | reverse complement strand
TCTTTACACCGGCGATTACTCTCTGGGCAATGATCTCTCAGTTCCTCTTCAAACAGGAAGGCAGATCGTGCAAAGCTGCGGCCGGTCGTGTGGTCTCCTTGATCGCACAGGTCGCTGGTCGCGTCGTCGCTCAAAATGCCGATCTCCAAGGAGCCGTATGACGTCGTTCGTCAAGTACGGATCTGTCCGGAGGGCGGCTGGAAACCGCCGTCCGTTGTATGCTCTTTGTGTCGGGAAATCTCCAACCGCCAAAACGTGATCCGCGCAAATTGGTAGAAATCCGAACGGACCATTGGTCACTTCAGCATTGACGTATCGACAAGTAAATTCAAACCTGTCCCCCTAACCAGAATTCGTCAGGCAGCGCCGCATCGAAGTCTTCGGCGATCTTGATCTTGCCGCGATATTTGCCGAACTCACGTTTGCCGTTGTCGGGTGGAACAGAAATAAGGCGGGCAGTCGGACGTCCTTCGTCAGTAATCACAACCTCTTGTCCTTGATGTGCGAGTTTGACAAGTTTCGTTGATTCGGGATCCCGCTTCATCAATGTTGACGGTGGCTATAGACATCTTAATTTCCTTTTGGCGTATTCTCCAAGGACAAAACCGTCCATCAGATATTCTCCTCTGCTGTCCCTGAATGGAGCACGACCTCAGATCACCCAGCCGCTGGAATAGGAGAGCCATTGGTAAGAGGCTGGTTCGGCGGCTTGGACGCTTCGCTCAGCTCGTGCTTATACGGACGCGGCGGGCGGGTAACCACATTTCCCTGTCGAGCGCGAGCATCGGCGACGATGCGAGCAACATCGTTTCCATGTCTGGCGGCAAGCTCGTGTTTTATTCGCAGGATTTCTTCGTTGATCGAGTCGGATTCCATCTCAAACTCCGATTATTTCATCAGGACTACAGATTATTGCTGGCGTCCCGCAAGATGACCGACCACGGTTGTTTCAACGTAAACAGTCGGCTTGCTCATGAATCTTCCAGTCCGAACAATTGAGTACTCATGGGATTCGACACTGATCAGGCATCATGTCAGGACGTGGGAGAATTTTACAACGACCCGGAATCGTTGCCAACTGTTCTGTGTTTCGTGCCGACGAGTGGCAGGGGCTGGACTGCTTCGGCCATCAGCGGAGGGGCGGATCGGAGAGCCGGTCTGCCTTGGGCGTCCATGCGAAGGGTAACGCAGGCCAGCCATTGAGCTCCCACTGCCCGAGTTGAGCTTGCCTCACGATGAAGCGAGGCGGGCAGATGAGTCCATAGTACCGACGACGTCGGCGAACAACGATGCTGCTGAAGCATCAGCGGAGTTGATTGAGGAAAGTGGCCCGAAAAGTTCGGACACCGTGCCAAGAGGAACGTCGTGCAGACCGACTTGCCCCGGACACCGAGCCGGACCAAACGCAAGTCCAGTGGACTGCCCGGCGTGCATGAAGCTGCTCGCACGATGAGCAAAATGCAGAGGCCAACATCGTAAACCTTCACGATCGCATGAAGCGCTTTCACGCCCGACTCAAGGCAGGAGCCGTATGACGTAGTTCGTCAAATACGGAATTGTGCCGGGGGCGGCTGGAAACAGCCGTCCCTACGGCGATCCTCCTTGTTTTGCGGATCAAAGACATATCAAAGAGGCCTAATGACCCCTGATACTTTTCGGTTCCTGCCACCTTTATGCGTCCGTGGAGAGCATCAAAGAGGCCTGACCCTTTTGATGCTTCCTTCATGTATAACGGAAACGAGATTGCTGGATCAAGCTGGGCCAAACGTTGGCAAAGGAATGGACGGAGATCTTCACCTATTTCCCCTAGCGCGAAGTTTTCAATGTTCTTCAAATCTTGATCAAGAAACGTAACTCGCGTTTCCAACTGACCTTCTACGCTTAATCGTGATGCCTCGATCAGGTTTGCGATATCGCCGACGGTCAATTCTGAGGCAACTCGCGTAAATGTCATCCCGAATGTTGCTGGCACCGATATTGGTTTTCCGCCCAGTTTCATTAACCAGATGAATGCAGCACCAGAATTGTCGGCTGACAGTTTCTCACCATGCAATGTCATGAGCCTGTTTGGTAAATCAAACTCGATCCTAGCTCTATGACTGGCTCTTGCAGGAAACGCTGGTATTCCCGGACCAATTGAAATCGCCATCGCTTCCAGTTCGTCGCCTCCTATATCAGCTCCCTTGCCCGCAAATCTCATCGGAGCAAATGGAGTATTCCGAATCGTTATCTCGACTTGTGCGCGCCGACCAGCCAACAAAAGATATGGAAGAGACCATTCAGGACGGGATACTGGGAACGTCTGTGTCACTTTGAAGGAGTCATGGGTTTCTTCATTACCATTCTGTTCTGTAATTTCTTCTTCGGACGAAGCGACTACTTCGGAGACCTGCTGCAATGTCAGGCCGTGTATCAATGCCAACTCTTGGATAAACTGCATGAACTTGGGGAGCCGTGCCTCGCTATTCTGAAACAGCCGCGACAGTATCTGCCTGTATTCGTTGTCCAGGATTGCCTCCGGATTGTTGAGCAAATCGGCGCAAGTGCCCGCGATACATGCAAACAGGAGTAAATCGCTTTGCACTAACACACTCGGCGGTGGTGTCAGCATTTGCAGAATTCGAGTCGCGGTTGGAGACGATTCCAGAATAGGCGTAAACGGATCGGAAAGCTCTTTCGAGAGTTCAATGTTGAAGTCAGACCGCAGTTTTGGGATGACTTGGCTCCTGAGGTAGACCATTCCGAACTGCGATCTCAGCACTGATTGCTCATACTGACTTGCGTCCTGGTCAATCAATAAAAGTTCAGCCTCGTCGGCATCTTTCGCAACATTGAATACATCCTTTGCACTACGTTCATCGTGATTTAACAGGTACAATCGGTCGTCGTTTAGCGTCAAGAAATTCCGGATGATAAAGTCATTCAATACGTCTTCGATTTCCTGCTTTATTTCCGTTGGTTGTGGATGTTCGTCACAGAAAGCCGCGATTGAGTCAGATGTGCTTAAAGTCTCGGTGAATTTCTCGAGAACACTCGCGACAATCGACTCAACGGTACGAGGCTCCAAGTCCGAACACAGTTGAGTTATCAGCAGTCGCCATGTTTTCCTGCGATTCCAAATGAAACGAATTTGGGTTGATTTCGCATTGATGTTCGCACGATTTATTTCTTCGTTCATGTCATGAACTGCTCTGAACGCTTTGCTCAGCGCCTTTCGCAGATCCGCTTCGAACGCCGGACAATTCACGGTCCCTTCAAAGTTCAGAAAACCATCATGAACCACGGGCCCTTGAACTGCTTGGTGTCGTCGCCAATGTTTTCTTGCCTCAGTAGTAGTGATCTCCTTGAAGTCCTCTTCCCTTCTGGGCGCCCGGTCTTCTCCGATGTGCAACTCATCGGCTGCAAAGACGATTGAAGAAATCAATCGTATCCTGACGGAGCGTTGCGGACCCAATATGCGGGATGTTGGCAGGTTGGACCATGTCGCAATTCCACCCTCTTGCTTAGGACGGTGCCCTTTACAGATCAATGCCAAAACTTCAGCAACAGTCTCATTTGGAAAACCGAATTCTCGCCAATGCGATGAAATTCGATCGCCAATTGAGACTGCGTGTTCACGCCTAACTTGATAGCGGCCCTCTAGCGTGAGATTGTCCGATTCGGTTCCGGACATGCCGAGATCATGGAAGTGACACGCTTGGATAAGGACGGCCAACTCATCGTCAGTAAGCTGAGCGATCAGAATTCCGGGAAGAAGCCAACTTGCAAGGCTCTCAACCATCGCGGTGTGCTCCGGTGTATGTTTCGTTCCGGACGGAAAGGTCGCATAGGTATGCCACAATTGCGGTGTTGCTTTCGCAACGATGTGCTCCGTCTCGGTCGAAAGCACGAGGTTTCGTTTTCGCAATTCTTCGCGAAGTGTGGTCATTACAATTTCCTGCAAAAATCAAGAATGTTGTTCCCAACTCGTAGATACGAAGTCAGTAATCATAACTCGTATATCGATGGATCGCGATGCAGAGCGAGCAGCAAATCGAGCCACCCACCTTGACAGCGAGCAGCAAATCGAGCAGCGAGCAGCAAATCGAGCCACCCACCTTGACAGGGGTTTCGGGAAACGATATTGTTCGCCCGTCGATATGTCAACGGTTTCTTGTTTGGGGGTGATTTTGATGCCAAGGGTGAATCGAACGGAAATATGTGCGACGGACGAGATCCAGGTGTTTCACCTGATCAATCGTTGTGTGCGGCGCACGTACCTTTGCGGGGAAGATGTCAATACCGGCAAGGATTATTCACATCGCAAAGAATGGATTCGCAGCAGGCTCGAAGAACTGGCGGGCATCTTCGCACTGGATGTGATGAGCTTCGCCGTGCTTAGCAATCATCTGCATGTGGTCGTGAGAACTCGGCCGGATATTGTGAAAACATGGTCGGATGAAGAAGTGGCTCTGCACTGGTGGCGGCTGTTTCCTTCGCGTCGTGATGCAAACGGGGCGGCTGCAGAACCACTGGAATCAGAACTGAATTCCATTCGCAACAATGCGTCCGGGCTGAAAGAGAAACGCC